>CALFYG010000240.1 GCA_937952095.1 uncultured Micrococcales bacterium
GCTACTTCAGCTACGAGCTCGGCGAGTGGCCGGGGTACGAGACGCCGTTCGACGAGGCGCAGCACGTGACCCACGACGCCCTGGCATTCCTGGGGCTCCCGCACCTCGCCTACGGCGCCCACATGCCCCAGATCATGCGACGCGACCTGTGGCGCGAAGCGTTCGAGCTGTTCGAGACCCTGGCGAAGAAGTCCAAGACCAAGGAGCTGGCGGAGGTCGAGCGGGCCGTCCCCAAGGCGGGCGAGGTGGTCTACACCCGCCAGCAGGAGCCCAAGGGGCTGGGCCACGCGGTCTGGTGCGCGCGGCATGTGCCCTACAAGCGGCCTATTGACGCCATCGAGGCCTACAAGATCGCCCGCAAGGAGATCCCGGACCTGCAGTTGTGGATGCTCGGGGGCGGGCCTGACCTCGAGAAGACCAAGGCGGCTGCCGTTGACGGCGTCACGGTGTTCGGCCGCGTCAGCGAAGAGGAGAAGGTCGAGCGGATGGCCGCCGCCCACGTCCACGTCGCGACCAGCGTGCGTGAGGGCTGGGGGCTGGTGGTCAGCGAGGCTGCTGCCGTGGGCACCCCGACCGTCAGCTACGACGTGCCCGGCCTGCGCGACTCCACGCGCGCGGCCAACGGTGTGGTCGTTCCCGCGACCCCCATGGCTCTTGCACACTGGATCCCCACCATGATGCGCAAGTGGCAGGCGGAGCCGGTGGAGCCGCTGCCCTACGGAGGTGCGCACTCCTGGGATTACGTCGCCGACCAGGTGTTCGCCGAAGCGACCAAGGTGCTCAAGCCGCAGTTGAGGCTGGTCTCCGATGCGGCGTGAGGGCGGGATGGCCTGGCGGGTGCCGCTGATGATCGCGGTGGCCGCAATGCTGCTCGCCGCTGTGGCCGCTGTCTTCGGTCAGGAGGCCGTTGCCGATGTCATCGTGACCGTTGGTTTCGCGATCGGGGTGCTTTCGGTCCCGATCTGGATGATCGGTTCACTACGCAACCCCCGGAAAGAGGCCTGAGGAAGATGCGCGTCAGTCTGATCGTCCCTACCCGCAACTCCGCGCGCACGCTCGCCGCGTGTCTGGAGTCGTGCAGCAACCAGACGCATGAGGACGTCGAGGTCATCGTCGTGGACAACAGCTCCACCGACGGCACCGTGGAGATCGCCCATGAGCTCGCAGACCTCGTGCTCGACCAGAAGCCCGAGCGCAGCGCGCAGCGCAACCGCGGCGCTGCCGAGTCCACTGGCGACATCGTCGTGTTCATCGATTCCGACATGGTCCTCGAACCGACGGTGGTTGCGGACTTCGTCGAGGTGTTCGAGCGCCGGCCCGAGGTCGGCGCCGTCATCATCCCCGAGCGGTCCTTCGGTGAAGGTTTCTTCGCCTCCTGCCGGGTGCTCGAGAAGAGCCTGTACGTGGGGGACTCCGACGTCGAGGCTCCGCGGGCCTTCCGCCGCGAGGTTTTCGAAGCCACCGGTGGCTGGGACGAGACGCTGACGGCGGCCGAGGACTGGGACCTCGCCGACCGCACCAAGGCCCTCGGCACAGTGGTCGACCGCATCGACTCGCTGATCTGGCACGACGAGGGCCGCATCCAATTGCGTGTGACCTACGGCAAGAAGCAGTACTACGGTCGCTGGGTCGCCGAGTACCTCAGCAGGCATCCAGAGGGCCGCGCACACCTTGCCCGGTCCGGCGTGCTCTCCCATGCCGGTACGCTTGCGCGTCACCCGGTGAAGACCTCGGGTCTGGTGGTGCTGAAGTCCGTGGAGGCCGCGGGTCTGCTGCGAGGCATGCGTAAGGCCGCCTGATGCGTATCGTCCACGTCATCGCGGAGTTCTCCGCCCACGAGGCGATGGGCCGGACGGTCACCGAGATCGCACAACGCGTCCCGGGGGAGCACGTCGTCATCACCACCTCCGCGCACGACGGCCGGGAGGCCTTTGCCGAGGTCGTCGAACTCGGCGGCGCCGTAGAGACGTTCCCACTCGGCCGGCGGGAGGCGCTCGACAGCGCGCTCGCCCGCCTCAAGCCCGATCTCGTGCACGTGCACGGAGGGGCTCTCGTTCCCCTGCTCGTGACCCGCACGGCGATCCCGTGGTACCCGAACCTGCTGACGATGTACGCCTGGCCGGTGCTGCCATCGCTGCGACGGTTGCGTGCCGGTGGCATCCGTGCGGCCATGCAGTCCAACGTTCTGCGCCCGCGCGTGCTGGCGTCGTCGGTGTTGCCGAAGTGGCTCGTCAAGCGTTCTCTGCGACGCAGTGGCACCCGCGAGGTACTGACTCCGGATCCCCGGGTCGAGCGCAAACTCGGTGCGACCCGGGTCGGATCCGGGGGCCCGCAGGATTCACGCCGCGCCGTCTACACCGATCAGGCGCCGGTGGTGCTGTTCGCGGGACGGGCGGAGTCCGTGCGCGGTATCGACACCCTGCTCGCCTGTTTCCCCGATGTGGTGCGTGAGGTCCCCGACGCCCGGCTGCGGCTGCTGCTGATCCCGCGTCCTGAACTCGACGCGCTGCTGGAGACGGCCCGCGCGGCAGGCCTCGGAGACAACCTCGATGTGGTGACTGAGCCGGTCGCGGACCTTCTCGGTGAGATGGCTGCGGCCCAGGTCGGCACCTGGCCGTTCAAGTACGACTACACGACCTCGCCGCCGGCGATGGCTGCGGCCGAGGCGTTGTCGGTGGGGCTTCCCACCGTGGGCACCGAGGTCTCCTGCGTCGAGGCCGTGATCGAGGACGGTGTGAACGGCGACCTCGTGCCGCCGGCTGACGCGAAGGCCCTTGCCGCGGCGATCGTGCGACTGCTCAAGGACCGCGAAACGTGGGACCGCTACAACACCGCCGGTCCCGAGTCGGTGACCCGCAATCTGAGTTGGGAAGGCATGGGCCGTGCCGTCGCACAGGCCTACGCCGATGTCCTCGGCGCTGACATCGAGTCCCGGCAAGAGGCCATCTGATCTTCAGGTGACGCGGATGGGTCGGGAGGTACGTCCGACCTTGAGGGTGTACTTGCCGCGTGACAACGGCGTCTTCGCGAGGATCCTCGTATTCCTGGTGCTGAGCGCCACTGTCACCTTCTCCGAGATGTCTCCTGCTGTGACCTTGCCCTTGCGGACCTTGACCTTCTTGCTCGCTGTGAACCTGTAGGTCGCCGGGACCTCTTTGCTGGTGCAGCGCGCCCGGTGGTTCGACGACTTGCAGGTCAGCAGTTGAGCCGAGCGCGCCGTCGGCGGCGCAGGCGGCTCAGGCGCGGGCTGTGCCGTGAGGGTGACTGACGCGCTGCTGCTCTTCACGGTCACCGCGGGAAGACTGTAGGCGGCCGTGACTGCGCATGACAGGAGCTTGCCCGCGTCCGTCAGGGAGGGGGTGAAGGACCTGCTGTTCGCCCCGGGCACCGCGGCGCCGTCCAGCATCCAGCTGACCGAGGTGACGGCCGGTGCTGTCCCGTTCCATGCGTCCCACTGCTCGCCGGCACATTGCTGTGCCTCTCCCGCGCGCAGGGTGCCGGTCACGCTTGGCGATGTTCTCAGCGGCGCGACCATGCCTGTGACCATCTGGCCGACGGAGTCCCCGTTGCGGTTGGCGAACCACATGGAGCCATCCGGGCCGGTGGCGAGCAGCCATGGTGCGCCGGTACCCGGGTACTCGGTCATGCTCCCAGCGGTGGTCATGCGCCCGATGGCGTTGCTGGCGTACTGCGTGAACCACAGTGCCCCGTCCGGTCCCGCGGCGATTCCCCACGGGTGAGGCCCCGTGCTGAACTCGTTGATCGTCCCGGCCGGCGTGATACGTCCGATCTTGCTGGCGTTGTATTCGGTGAACCACAGGTTTCCGTCGGGTCCGGCCGCGATGTCCCAGGACTGGGTGTTGGTGCTGAGGCCGCTGTTGAACTCGTCGATGATCCCGCTGGGCGTGATCCGCCCGATCCGGTTGCGACTGCCGGATTCGGTGAACCACAGATTCCCATCCGGGCCTGCGGTGATCCCTTTCGGGTACGCGTCGGTGGCCAGCGGATACCGCGTGGTGGACCCGGTAGGGGTCATCTTGACGACCGCGGCACTGTCGGCGAAGTCCGTGTACCAGAGGTTTCCGTCGGGTCCGGCCGCGATGTCCCACGGCCCGGAGGCGTTGGCGTCGAAATCTGTGATCACACCGGATGGAGTGATCCGCCCGATCTTCCCGCCGACGTATTCGGTGAACCACAGATTCCCGTCGGGGCCCGCGACGATGCTTGTGGGGTAGGACGTGGCGTCGGGGAGATCGAAGTGGCTGACGGCGCCGTCGGAACCTCTCCTGATGATGCGCCCGCCCGCGACGTCGGTGAACCACATCGCGCCGTCCGGGCCGGCGGCGGCCCCCCACATCTCGGCGCCCACGAGGGCGAGTTGGTGCACGGTGACTGATCCGACCGGATCAGCACTGGCAGGTGTGGCACCGAGGCCCATCACGCCTACCGCGATGCACGAAAGAACTGCCGGGATCTTGCGAAACGCTGCGCCGATCATCTCGGCCCCCTCCACCCCCACGACCCTCCGAGCGGGGGTCGAGGCGGTTCAAGCATATGCCCGGCTGGTCGCCGCTGGCGTCGCAGGCGCGGGGAACGGGTGACGCCTGCTCAGCTACTCGTTTCCGCATGTCGACCGGGAAGGCTTTCCGGCGAACCGCTGCTCGATCCAGTCGAGTTGGTACCGCGTGGACTGTTCCATCGTCGGGTCGTGATCGAGGCCCGGGTAGGTGCGGAACGTGACGGGCTGGTCCTGCGCGCACAGCCGATCCACGGCCTTCTTCACCCCTGCGATCGGTACTGTGCGGTCGGCCTCTCCCGCGATCACCAGCAACGGCGCCACGAGTGGATCGTCGCTCGGGGTCAGTGCACCGAAGAACTCGCGGACCGCAGGGACCTCCTGCCAGCCAGCACTCAGACCTTCACCTGCGTCGAGGTCGGCGTAGGTCGCATACGCCTGGGCCAGGCAACCATCTGTCGTCACGCTGGGGTAGTCCTCAAGCATCTCCGGACCCATCACCTGGGCAGGGTCGAACCCCTCGTCGACCGCCTGGATGCCCGCCGTCATGAACGCCATGTAGAAGCCCACGCCGTCGCTGGTCGCGAGGTTGTGTGCGAACTCCTCGCCCTGCACCGCTCCGGCAACGCTCACCGCACCGAGGAAGTCCGGGTCGTCGGCGACCTGGTCGACCCCCCATGCCGCGACCCCGCCCTGCGAGTGGCCGTCCACGACCCACCGGTCACCGAGTGAGGGGACCGCTTCCCGGGCAGCCGGCACCGAGTGGATCACATCGTTGACCTGCGCGGTGCGGTTGGAGTACTGATGCGGTCCGACTGTGCCGAGGCCGTGGTAGTCGGTGGCCACGACCGCGTAACCCGCCTCGACCATCGGGAACAGACCCTCGTCCCCGTAGTACACGTCCTTCATCGCCGAAGGTGCGCACATCCGTGCCACTCCGCTTGTGCCATGCGCCCAGGCGATCACCGGCCAACCCTTCTTCGGCGCGGTTCCGGCCGGGATCAGCACCACCCCGGAGGTTGCCACGTCACGTCCTGCGGCATCCAACGAGTGGTACAGGATCCGCACCGCTGACACGCCCTCGGGTAGGTCGTACCCCGTGCCGGACTCCTGACGTAGCAGGTCTCCGGGCTCGCTACCGGTCAGTGGCGGCGCGTCGTAGAACGCCGTCAGCGGCAGCGCATCAGCCTTTTCGAGGTCGCGTGCCTCGGTCACTGCCGTCGGCGTCGTGCTCGTGCACGCTGCCAGGGCCATACAGGCAACCGCCGCCCTCCACACCGTTCCAGGCTAAGCGCGCACCCGGTGGGTTCAGCGATCGAACGGTGCCGGCACCGTGTTCTCGTCCTCGAAGCCGCCGCAACCCAGTGGGTAGTCCTTGACCTTGCCGTCCGCCTTCTGGGAGAGGACGAAGTCGACAGGGTCGGCGCCGAGCCCGCCGTCGGCAGGGTCGGTGCTATCAGCCGTCGCCCCGAAGAGTCGCTCGACGGTCTTGTCCGCCGTCTCCACGTTGAAGCGGTCCTTGCCGAAGGCCGCAATGACGTAGGCGTCGAACTGTGGAAGACCCATGAAGATCAGCCTGGGATCGGCGCCCTCGTCCAGGGAGTACCGGAAGCGGCGATCCAGGGACAGGCCAACAGAGCGCCGGAGGAACGGCTTGGACTCCTCCGGCCACGATTTCGGGAAGGGTGTGGCGTTGAAACAGTCGAACAGGGTGGCGTCCCAGTTCCCCTCCGGTTCACCGAAGCCCATGGTGATCTTGCCGTCCCAAGGCAGCCTGGTCACTGGGAAGGTCAGGGGTAAGACCTTCTCGTAGATCGTCTGCTCGGCGGTGTGGCTGGCCGTGGCTTCGGCCTTCTTCAACGTGATGTTGTTCGTGAAGAAGGAGGGATCGCAATCGAAGCCCTTCTCGCCCGGCGTGCGGCCCGCGTCCTGTTCCTTCTGGCACTTGAGCAGTTCGCTGCCGATTGCCGAAAGTTTCGCGTAGTCGGAGGCGATGACATCGCCCATCCGGTCGAAGTTGTCCGCCGTGCTCTGCAGGCGGTCGACCACTTCGGAGCCGAGTTTGCCGACCTCCGCATTGAACTTGTCATCCTCGAGGTACTTCTCGCCGGCCTCACCGGTCTCCAGGCTCCCGCCCCCGAGTTCTAGTGCGCCGGCGGTGGCGGCGGACAGGGCGTGGGTCAGCTTCTCGACCAACTTCTCCGCGGCCTTGCTCACCTTGCTGCCGAGATACGGTGCGAGGAAGGGTGCCACTGCCTCGATCGCTGTGGCGATCAGCGCGAACCAATCGACCTGGATACCTTTGCTCTTGATCTCGTCGCTGTCGGCCTTCAACTCCGAGGACCACTTGTTCAGGTTCGCGAGATCCGCGATCGCGGCATCGGCACTGTAGGGACTCTTGAGGTCGTCGATGTATGAGCGCAGGTAGTAATTGAACAGCAACTCTTTCTGGAACTGCTTCTTCGCCTCGTCGAAGACTGCGGGATCGGTGTCGGGGCAGTCACTGTGCTGTGCGCGCTTGACGTCGGTGAACCAGGTGTCCCAGTCCTGTGCCTTGATCTGCGTGGAGTTGCTCCAGTAGGACAGGCGCGGATCGGCCTGGTTCAGCTTTGCCTTGTCTGCGGCCAGGCACGTGAGTACCGCCTTGTAGGCCGGGTTCCCTTCGCCGGGCCACGCGATCGTGTTCGGAGTGTTCATCACCTGGGTCGTCAGGGTGTCGAAGCGTTCGGGTGCCTGGGTGATCGCCCGTGCCACGAACATCTGGGAAGCGTCGCGCTGGAAGGCTCCGGTGAGCCGGGCGCTCTTTGCGTGTACCTCGTTGCCCTGGCCCTCCTCGAGGCCGGGATATCCCACGAGGGTGTAGCCGTCATTGGGACGTTGACTCGACTGCAGGAACCTGTGCCTGGTTCCTCCGAGGCGAGCGATCTGTGCGCCGAGTTGTGTCGCGGGGTCGCTGAGGATGAATCGGACGGTGTCGGTCTGCCCGCCGTAGACGGGCGACGGCTTGCCCATCAGTGCCTTACCCGGGGCCCCGATCGAGGTGATGATCACTAGGTCGTCATCAGGGAGGGTCTTGAAGTACTTGATGACGCCCACAAGGTTGTTGCGGATCTCGTCGCCGTTGCCCCCGCTCGTGAGCAGAACCCGGCCGTCGCGGAAGGCCAGGGTGCGACGGTCCAGTCGGGTGACGACCAAGCCGGCTTCACCCGACAGGGCTGTGTAACTGCGCTTCGTGTCGCCCACCGTGACCGTCGCCGTGCATGATGTCGCGTCGCAG
>CALFYG010000241.1 GCA_937952095.1 uncultured Micrococcales bacterium
GACCCCCGGAAGGGGCCGCGGCGAAGGTTAGTTCCCACCCTCCGAACCGCCGCGGCCTCTCACCGGCGGCCGTCCGCCGAACGAGGAACACACACATGATCCGCGAACTCGACACATCCGCAATCGCCAACATCCAAGGGCTTTCGCCCGAACACCTGGAGCGCCGCCGCTCCTACATCACCGCCAGCGACTTCCCCGCCCTGCTCGGCCTCGATGAGCGCCGCGGGCCCGTCGATGTCTACTTCGACAAGCTCGGCGTCCTGATGCCCGGGGAGGGTTCCGTCCCCGCCGGGCTGGGGACCGGGCTCGAGTCCGCGGTCCTCGACCTGGCCGAGAAGGCCCTCGACGTTCCGATCATCGACCGGGGCCGGTGGTACACCAAGGGCATCATCGGGGCCACGGTGGACGGCCGGGCCGACGTGCGCCGGGCGGTGTGCAACGCCAAGACGACCGGCAAGGCCGAGGATTGGATCGACGGCCCGCCCGTTCGGTTCGTGGTGCAGGCTCAGGTGGAAATGCTCTGCACCGGGGACCCGATCGCCTACATCCCGGTCCTGCTCCCGCCCGAGTTCCGCGGCCCGCTCCAGTTCCGCCTGTTCGAGATCGAGTTCGAGGCCGCGACCGCGAACGACCTGATGACCGCGGGCCTCGCCTTCATGGACAACTACGTCGCCAAGAACAAGATGCCGCCGGGCGAGCCGGCGCAGTTGGATTCGTTGCGGCGCATCCGGCGCGTGCCGAACCAGATCGTCACGGTCGATCCCGAGGTGATGCGGGCGTGGATCGAGGCCCGGGACGCGCGGCTCGCGGTTGAGAAGCAGATCAAGGCCGCGGAGGAGATCGAGGAGCGGGCCCAGCGTGCCCTGCTGACAGCGATGGGGACGGCCGAGGGCGCCGAGTGCCCCGATGGGGTCTTCACGTATCTGGAGCAATCGAGGAAGGGATACACCGTCGAGCCGACGACGTACCGCGTGGCACGTTTCAAGGCTCGCGCAACTGAGGAGGTTTCGGCATGACGAACGGGACACACACACACGAGAACGGGGCGGTGCAGGTGATCGAGCGGCCGGCGCAGGCGTCGGGCAAGACGCTCAAGCAGCTCATCGAGAGCAAGCAGGCCGACATGGCGAAGGTGGCGACCCGCTACCTGTCCGCCGAGTCGCTGGTGAAGATCGTCGGCGTTGCGATGTCGCGGGTGCCCTACCTCGCGGATTGCACCCCGCTGTCGGTTCTCACCTCCATGATGACCTGCGCCCAACTCGGGCTGGCCCCCAACACGCCCACCGGCGAGTGCTACCTGATCCCCTACCGGAACAACAAGCTCGGGGCGTACGAGTGCCAGCTCATCATCGGCTACCGCGGGATGGTCACGCTGGCCCGGCGCTCGGGCGATATCGCCAGCCTCCAGGCCGAGGTGGTCCGCGAGGGCGACACCTTCGAGCTGGAGTTCGGCCTGGATGCGAAGTTCCGGCACGTTCCGGTGGGCGACGAGACCAAGCCGATCGTCAAGGCGTGGGCCCTGGCGAAGTTCAAGGACGGCAGCCACCAACTCGCGGTGATGTCGAAGTCCGAGATCGACAAGATCAAGGCCGGGAGCAAGGCGGGCAAGTTCGGGCCGTGGGTGGACCACTACCCCGAGATGGCGAAGAAGACCGTGATTCGCCGGCTCTGCAAGCTGCTCCCCCTGACGCTGGACGACGCGATGGCGATCGGGACGGCCGACAAGACCGAGTTCAACGTGGATATGGAGATCGCCGGCCAGATCGCGGCCCAGGCCGACGCCGAGGCGAAGGACGGGAACGCGCAGCTGGAGGCCGCGAAGAACGCGGCGGCGGCGGCGGTCGAGAGCCTTCGGGAGAAGGCGGCCGATCCGATCGCGTCCGAGGTGGACGCCCAGCAGCAGCAGTTGGTGGGTGGTGAGTCTGCGGTGGATGACACCACGCCGCGGCGCGGGACGGCCCGGCGATAACGGAGTGTGTCCTCGGGCGGCCCGGTTTCCTCGGCCGGGCCCGCCCTTTTCGTCTCTCTCTTCGGGTTGGCGGTGCAAACACCACCGCCGACCCATTTCTTCCGGGAGCCCAGCATGGACGCCACCCTCTTCGACCTGCCCATCCAGCCGCCTTCACACCGCAGCGCCCCGCGCGGGACTTCGGCGCCGGCCGCCGACTCGCTGCGGGGTGCGGCCGCGGCCCTTCGCCGCCAGGTGTTCGAGCTGATCGCCGCGGCGGGCGAGACGGGGCTGACGGACGAGGAGGGGCAGGCGGCGTCGGGGCTGGACGGGAACACCTACCGGCCGCGGCGCTGGGAGCTGGAGAAGGCGGAGATGGTGAAGGACAGCGGGCAGCGGCGCAAGACCCGGAGCGGGCGCGCGGCCGCGGTGTGGGTGAAGGTGGAAGGAGACGGGCGATGAGTGAGAAGGTGCCGACGTTGCAGGACATCGTGAGGGCGATCACCGAATACGAGGTGTACAACCGGGGCGAACCTAACGCCGTCATTCTTCGCTATGCCCTCTCGCTGCCGGAGATTGCTCCGGCTGAGATGGCGCTGTCAATCGTGAGCGATTGCGAGAGGTGTCGTGTGTGCTCCCAGATAGCCGGAAAGGCCCTCTCTGACCTCCGCGCCGCCGTCGCCGAGATCAAGAAGGTGGAGTAGCAGTCAGACAGAGCCCCCGTCCCGGCGCTGTTCTCCGCCGGGGCGGCGGGTTTTCGGGCGCGTAGTTCAGTTGGAAGAACGCCGGGCCTTGGTCCCGGAGGTCGGAGGTTCGAGCCCTCCCGCGCCAGTTCACATCTTGCCGCCCCTTCCGGGGCAGAGAGGAACGCGATGCACCCCTCCGCATGCGCGAAGCCTTCCGGGCACGAGCCCGCCATCTCTCGCCGCGAGCTGTTCGCCCGCGCCGCCAACCTTGCCGTACCCGCCGTGGCGCTGGTGGTGGCCGACCGCGAAGGCTGGCTCGACTGGTTGAAGCGGATGATCGTGCCGGGTTATGTACGCCCGTTTCCGAGCCCCACCAAGCGCGTGCCCACCACCGGCGACGGCGAGGTGTTCCGTGGGTGAACACAAGAGGGGCCCGATCGAGTCTGCGTTCCTGTTCGTCGGGCCGATCGGGACCGTCGTGATGCTCATCGGCATCATCGACCTGCACAGCACGAACGACGCCCTGCGTGACCGTGCGATGGTTGACGGGACCACGATCGTCACCCTCCGCGAGATGCAGCAGCACGCCGACCGGCTGGCGGATGCGTACCGGCGGGAGCTGCTTCGGCAGGGGCTGACCGAGGACGACTTGCGGGCGCTGCTCGCCAGCGACGGGCCGATGCGCACGCCGGAGGGGCGGCGATAAAGCCGGGACACAGGTACGCCCTTCGCTCCCGGCATTCCGAACGAAGAACAGGAGGTGCCCCATGAAGAACTGAACCAACACGGTCACCAAAGACTTCCACCCGTCACGCCTCACCCGGCGCGGCGGGTTTTGACCGAGAACCCCACACGGAGAGTCCCATGATGATCGAGCCATTTACCAAGGAAGAACTCGCGGGCGAGCAGTGTGCGCACTGTGGCCGCAAACTGGCCCCGCCAGCCCCGGGCCCACCCGCGTATGTGCCACCTGCGGAGGCGGCGCGAAGGCGGAGAAGTGGGCCGCTCCTGTGCGGCAGCCCGCGATCACGCGAGACGACCAGCCCGTGCCCTACGACGACGATGACGACGCCAACTAAGGAGCGATGGACCGATGACCCTGAAACTGACCGCCGATACCAAGTCCCTGTCCGCCGCCCTGGCAACCGCCGCCAGCGTGGCCGCGGCCCGCTCCCCCCGGCCCCAGCTCACCTGCCTGCTGATGGAGGGGGCCAAGGTCGGCGGTGCGGGTGTGCTGACGCTCTCCGCCACCGATGCGGAGTCGGCCATCCGGCTGACCGTGCCCGCCATCGAACTCCACGAGCCCGGCGCCTGCCTCGTCCCGGCCGCAAAGCTGCGACAGATCATCTCCGCCGAGGATCACGAGCCGACCATCAACCTCTCGGGCAGTTATGGCGGGTGCGGCATCACGAGTTCGGGGGCGAAGTACCAGATCCACGGCTACCCGGCCAGGGACTTCCCGACGACCCGCGAGATGCCCGAGGCTGCGCAGTCGTTGACCGGCGGCATGCTCATCGAGATCGCCAAGCGGACCACGTTCTGCACCTCCACCGAGATTTCCCGGTACGCGCTCCCGGGCGTCTACATCGTGCGCGACGGCAGGAAGATCGAGGCCGTGGCGACGGATGGGCGTCGGATGGTGATCTACCGCACCAAGGCGGCCGAGGCCGCGCCGGCCGGTTCCCGCCCCATCCTGGTTCACGGCCGGGCCCTGCAACGGGCGGCGGGCTTTGTGGCAGACCCCGAGGAGCCCGTCCGCATCGCCGAGCATGGCGGGGCGGTGTTCTTCGACTTCGGGTCCGGCCGCGTGCTGTTCTCGTCCCTGCTGATCGAGGGCACGTTCCCGCCCTACCTGGATGTGATCCCGAAGGACCCCACCAAGACGGTGAAGGTGAACCGGGAGGCCATGCTGTCGGCGCTCCAGAGGGCCGCGATCACGACCTCTGTTGTGTCCCGAAGCGTGGCGATGGAGTTCCAGGCCAAGGCCAAAAAGCTCACGATCAAGAGCCGCGCCCCCGAAGAAGGGCAGACCGAGGTGTCGATCCCGATCGAGAGCTACGAAGGGGAGGACATCGCCATCGGGTTCAACCCCGGGTTCGTGGCGGACGGGTTGAAGGCCATCCCTGAGCCGATCGTGACGCTGGAGATGAGCCAGCCGAGCCGGCCGATGGTGGTCAAGTCGGACGGGTTCATCTACGTCGTGATGCCGGTGGCCCTGTCATGAAGTTCACCCGCCGCCCCGAGAGCATCGAAGCGGTCCAGTGGTTCCCGCCGTCGGACCCGCGCCACACGCCCATCAACGGCGTCGAACGCGGCCCGCGCGAGGACCAGCCGTGGGGGTTTGTGGCGATCAACCTGGGGTTCCGCACCGTCAACCCCGGCGATTGGGTGGAGCTGAACGCGGAAGGCGTGGCCCGGTTCAAGTGGACGCCCGAGACCTTGGCCGCGATGTACGAGCCCGCGGAGGTGCGAGCGTGCTGAACGTCTTCTCCACCACCTTCCCCTCCGGCTGGGGCAAGAAGTCGGGGACGCATCGCGTCTGGACCGCCCATGTGAAGGTCGGCGGGTACGTCTGGGCTTCACAAGCCGGGTGCCCGCTCGAAGCCGCGGCGCGGGCGCTCGAGCTCGCCGTGTTCTGGTTGGTCGAGCCCGCGATGGAGGTGCGCTCATGACCTTCCGCCTCCCGATGATCGGCACGGCCCGGAGAATGGATGACGCCATCGACATCCTCGACTCCGACGAGTTCGACCTGAACTCAGACCCCGAGTCGTGCGGCGTCCTCGTCGGGACATCGGGCGTGGTTACGTCCGTGACGCCTCAGAAGGTGTTGATGGATTGGCTTGCCGACCCGGCCCGCATCGAACCGCTGGCCGAGGCGATGGAGAAGGCCCGGCCGCGAATCCTGCCCGCTTACCGAGAGAGGGGGGCCGTCGCGTGAGTTGTGCGGCGAGAACCACCCGGGGCGGCCTTGCTCTCCACCCATCCGCCCCGTACCGGGGTCAGGTGTGGCAGCGCCATAGTGGCGAGCGCCGCATCATCGAACAGTCCCGGGCCACCTTCAACAGCTACCGATACTCGGTGGTCTACTCCACCACCAACGGCGACGGCTTCTACTTCTGCTACGCGATGGACTGGGAAGAGTGGGTGGTCCGCGCGGCACTGGTGCAGGACCGGCCCAAGCCGCCGCAAAGGTGCGTGTTCCCGAACGAGCGGCCCGGATACCTACCCGCGCCGCTGGTGGCGAACGAGAACGACCGCCACCGGCAAGCCTGCGCCGAGGCGCTGGGCTTCACAACCAGGATGCTCGCCGCGGTCTGTGACTGGAACTATCGGGGCGATGCGGTCTTGCTTCGGGAGCGGCTGATCGTGGCGATGCGGGAGACGCCGACCGAACGCGGGGTTCGGCCGAGCTTCCCGGATATTGCGGACGCCCTCCGCGCGAAGAACCACTCCACCATCATCACGGCGTACAAGCGGGCGAAGGCTCGGGAGGCAGTAACCACATGAGATTCACCCGCGCACGAGCCCGGACCCGCCACATCCCGGGGGCCATGAACAAGACCGAGGCCCGATACCGCGACTACCTCGAATGCCGCCGGATCGACTCTGACATTTCCTCCTTCGCGTTCGAGCCGGTGAAGTTCCGCCTAGCCGATCGCACCTACTACACGCCCGACTTCATGGTGGTGCGGGCTGATGGTCTGATCGAGTTCCACGACGTGAAGGGTGGGCCGATCGAGGATGACGCCGCGGTCAAGATGAAGGTGGTCGCGGAGCTGCGGCCGGAGTTCGCGTTCGTGCTGGTTCGGGAGCGCCCGCGCAAGGCCGGGGGCGGCTGGACGACTCAGGAAATCGGGCCGGGCGGTGGGGCATGATCCGCCCCGTGGCGATCTGCGTGCTGATGGAGCGGGTGAAGCACCTGCGGCGGGTGCATGAGACCTCGCGGAGTTCGAGAAGGCGGGCCCGGTCGGAGCGGGAGCTGGCCGCGATCGAGGAAGGCATCCGGGCCCTGGCCCGGGAAGAGGATCAGGAAGTGGCGCGACGCGCCGGAAAGGTCGGTTGAGTGTGATGAAGCATGGCAACAAGAGGCCGAACGCAACCGTGAGCATCGAGTTCGTCACCCCCGAGATGTGCCGCAAATGGCTCGACGCGCCGGGCATCGTCCAGAGGCCAAGGCGCAAGCTGACCGTCGCGCGGCTGAAGAAGGCGATGGCCGATGGGGCCTATCTGTTCAACGGTGAGAGCCTGATCTTTGACACCGCCGGGAAGATGATCGACGGCCAACACCGATGCACGGCTTGCGTGGAGTCCGGCGTGGGGTTCTGGTCTGTGGTGGTGCGCGGGGTGGAGAACAGCAACCTGGACGCTTCCGCAACCATTGACACGGGCGGGGCCAGAACCGGCGCGGACGTTGCCGTCATGGACGGGATGCCCCTCGACCGAACCGAGGCCGGGTGCCTTGCCGCGGCGGCCCGGTACATCGTCAGCGCCGAGCTTGGCAGCCCGCTCGACGTTGGCAGCAACCTGAGCGGCGTTCTGAGCAACAGCGACATCCTCGACGCCCTGCGGCGGCATCCCGGCCTTGTCGAAGCCCTCCGGTTTGTTCGGGCCACGCGATACCGGCGTCGCATCCTGGGCCCGAGCGGGACGACGGCCCTGTACTACTGGATGTCCAAGGTCGATGAGGCCCTTGCCGCCAGTTACTTCGATCAGGTGTCCGAGGGCATGGGTCTCACCAAGGAGCATGTCGCCTACCGGGTGCGATCGACGCTCGGCCTCCTGGATGGGTCCGGAGCCCCGCACATGACGATGCGGGCCAAGTGCGCCGTGTTCATCAAGGGATGGAACATTCTGCGGCAGGGCCGGCCGACCCCGCAGCTCTTGGTCTACCGCGCGGCCAACAACGAGCCGTATCCGGAGATCGACGGGCTTCCGTGGAAGGCACTGGAGATTCGCGGCACGGCCGCCTGATTTACCACACCGCCCGGCAGGACGCCGGGCTTTGTTCCGAGGGGTGTTTGTGGCTGGTGACTGGATCCCAATGCGTCACGGACTTGAGCGGGAGCGGGAAACGCTGATCGTGGCGGCCCGGCTTTCCATCCGACCGGACTTTGCGACCGGGCTGATGCGGCGATTCTGGTGCTGGGCTAGCG
>CALFYG010000242.1 GCA_937952095.1 uncultured Micrococcales bacterium
TGTTCGGTGGGTTCGTCGACGCCACCGGTGGCGGTGGCTGGGGTCCGGTCGCCACGCCGTCACTCATGACGCTGACCAAGCACGAGCCCAAGAAGGTCGTGGGTACCGTCAACGCCGCCGAGTTCACCGTGGCCGTGTGTGCGTCGATGGGCTTCCTGGTGGGCGCGAAGGAGTCGCAGATCCCCTGGGGTGCGGTTGCCGGCCTGATCATCGGTGGCCTGATCGTTGCCCCGTTCGCCGCACGTTTCGCCGGCCGAGCCCCGGTCCACAGCCTCGGCACCCTGGTCGGTGGCATGGTGATCATCAGCAACCTCGCGGTGATCTTCAAGATCGCCGGCGTGCCCGGCGCGTTCGGTGGTGCGGTGGTCGCGGTGGTTGCGGTCGTCGCCATCGCGTTGGCGTGGCGGGTCCACACGATGGACGTGAAGCCCGGGGAGAAGCCCAAGTCCTTGGTGGACGCCTAGGCCTGCAGGGCCGCCTGCAAGGCTGCCATCTCCAGTTTCTGCATCTGCAGCATCACCTTGGCGACCTTACCCCCGCGGGTGGGGTCGCTGAGCCATTCCTGAAGGTCCTCCGGGATGACCTGCCACGTGACGCCGAAACGGTCCGTGACCCATCCGCACATGGTGGGCTGGCCGCCGTCGCACAGCGCGTCCCACAGTCGGTCGATCTCCGCCTGTGACGAGCAGGTCACCATCAGGGAGAAGGCTTCAGTGAGCTCACGCTGGCTGCCGGCATTGAACAGGTGCAGTGTCTGCCCGTTGAACCGGACCGTGGCCGACGACATCTCGTCGCCCACGTCAGGGCCAGAGACGATCTCGCCGTCGTCGAACAGGCCCGCGTAGAAGGTGGCGGCCTCGTCCACCGGGTGCTGGATCCACAGGAACGGGGTGACAGTCAGCATCTGTCCATTCAATCGCCTCATTCCTCGTCGTCAAGTGCGGCCGCCAGACGCTTGGGCGCGACCAGGCGGTACGACTCGCGGATCCATTCCGACACCTGCTGCCACCCGTCCTCGGTGCGCGGGCACGGCACAGTCACCCACCCGTAGCGGCCAAGTCCGTACAAGGTGGGGTGGGCGCCGGCCACGTTGCGGCTCACCCAATCCGCCTCATCGGGCGGCAGTTTGAGTGTCAGCCGGGTCCCGGCGGCATCGCTGAAGACGAAGTTCTTCCCCCGGACCCGGAACGTGGGTTGATCGTCCCAGGCGGCGATGTCGACACGCTCGGCCTCGGGGAGGGCCAGCGCGATCCGGGCGATCCGCTCGATCATCCGCTCACGCTAGCCCGGCATCCCACATATCCGCCACGATCCGCCACGATCCGCCGCGCGAACGCAGGCGGTGTGCGGCCACAGTTGAGGCATGCGCGAGTGGTGCCGCCGGATGCCGCCGAACACGTTCTCCATCCCGTTCGGGATCTCCGGTCTGGCCGCCATGTGGAAGGCCATGGACGCAGTGGTCGGCGCAGTGCGGCCCGTCGTCGTCGTGCTCACCGTGGTAGCCACGGTGATCTGGGTGCTGCTGCTCGTCGCCTACGTGATCAAGTGCTCGCAGCGGCACGCCCTGCGTGGAGATCTCGATGACCCGGTCCTCGGGCCCTTCGTGTCCGTCGTGTTCATCGACGGTCTGATGCTCGGGATGCTGTGGTTCTGGCTGGGGGTGGCGGCGGGGCGCACCGTGGTGGTCGTGTGTGCGGTCGGTGCCCTGCTGCTCGGGGGTTGGCTGACCGGACACTGGATCAGCCAGCAACTCGAGATCGATGACATGCATCCGGGCTACTTCCTGCCGACCGTGGCAGGCGGACTGATCGCCGCAACCGCCCTGGAGTCGGTGGGGTTGCACGACCTGGCGTTGATGGCGTTCGGCATCGGACTGATCTGCTGGATCGTGCTGGGCTCCGTGCTGCTCCAGCGACTGTTCTTCAGGCCCATGCTGCCGCCTGCGTTGGTCCCCCTGTTGGCCATCGAGCTGGCCCCGCCCGCCGTGGCGGGCAACGCGTGGGTCGCGCTGAACCCCGAGACCGACCCTGTGCAGTACGGCCTCGGCGCGTACACACTGCTGATGGCCCTGGTCCAGCTGCGCTTGATCCCCGAGTACCGCAAAGCGCCGTTCGGGGCCTCCTACTGGGCGTTCGCCTTCTCCTACGCGGCGGCCGCGACGTACGCGATGCACTGGCTGCACCTGAGCCCGTTCCCGGGCGGCCCGGTCACCGCCTGGGTGCTCGCTGTGTTCATCAGCGGCCTTGTGCTGCTCATCGCGGTGCGTACCGTGGCCTCGGTCCGGGCCGGCACCTACTTCCCGAGGCGGGAGCAGATCGCAGATCCGGCCCGTTAGGGGGCATGCGACCGGCAGAAGTATCCACAAACCGCGTGTCGGTGCTTGACACGCTCGGCTTTGTCGTACCCACCTCGCACCATGAGGTCAGATGGTGCTGGAGCGCGAGTTCCGGGCCATCACCCGGGGGAACCTGGGGGCTCGGGTCGGACTCGCGGGGGTGGCTCGACCCGAGCCAACGGGCCGGCGTGTGGGGCGGGCGGGGGCCACGCACGCCGGCTCAATCCGTATTCAGCGCGATCAGTTGCGCAGCGGTGCTGCTCACCTCGTAGAAGTCCACGATCGAGATGTTCAACGGCATGCCCTGCGCGTCCCACCCCGTCATGTCCTGCACGGCGGTCGGGTTGCGCAGTTGGGCGAGGTCGAGCAGTGAGCAGTTCTGGGTCCGGCTGCCGCCCAGGCACTGGATCTGCGAACTGAGCCCCATGGACAGTTGCAGCTGGCTCACGAAGAACCCGCATTGATTCCCGCCGGACACACTGCACGCCTGCGAACCTGCCAGCGCGTCCTTGCGGGCCTGCAGGTAGCCGGTGTTCGCGCTGGTCGACACCGCCGGATCCTCGGTGTTGGGCCAGGGTGAGTAGAGGTAGCTCTCCCGGGGGCGGTAGCACGAGTTCTTCGGCAACTCGCCCTTGGCGTACATCACCAGGATGTTCCGGTTGGCGTCCCACGCCTGCCGGAACGTGGCCTGCACCGGGTCCGGGATGGCTGAACTCGTCCACGCCCGCGAGCACACCGTGGTCCCGCCGACCTTGTACGTGCGCAGGATCTTGTCGATGGCCGAGGTGTAGTACTTGTCGATCTTCTTCTTGCCGGTCAGATCGATGTGCTGGAAGTCGAGGATGATCTGTTCGCGCGGATGCGCCTTGGCGAAGGAGACGATCTGCTGCAGGCCCTTGGTGAACCGCAGTGACGTGAACGTGTGCTGCAGAACGATCGGAACCTTCGCGGCCGCCTTGTTGCTCAACTTCTTGCCGGCCTTCTTCGCGCTGACGACCTTGTTCTCCGGGACGCCGAGGCGCATGTCGAGGTAGCGGATGCCGCCGTTCAACTGGCCGGTGAAGTTCTGCGCCTGGGCTTTGGACAGCTTCCCGGCACCGCACGGGTTGCCCTTACCGGCGGCAGTCATCGCTTGGTTCGCGCCCGCGATCGCGGTGACCTTGCATTTGCCGTCGGTGTCGATCTTGAAGGCGCCCGAGTCGTGCGTGCCCGGGATCACGACCGACGTGAGCCGTGTGTCGGGTTTGTCGGCGTACAGCGTGCCCATCCAGTCCGGGGTGGGGGGAGTGACGGCCAACGCGGCTGCGGCGAGAAGAAGCATGAGGACAAGGTAACTGCGTGTAGCCGCAGAAGCCTATGCGAGACGGGCATATCCAAATGAACTACGTTGAAATCATGATCGACTTCGTGGCAGCGGTCGCACTCGCGGCGGCTCAGCCCGACCCCATCGCCTCCTACACGCTGGTGGCTGCGACCTCCGTGGCGGACTCCGGCCTCGTGGCGCGGACCGTGATGCCGGCCGGCGCCGCCTGCCCGGATCTGACCGTCGTGCGGCGGACCTCGAAGGGCGTTGTGAAGAAGACCTACTCGATGAAGGTCCGCAAACCCGCCGCCACAGCCAAGCGCGCCTTCAACACCGTTCGCGTGTGCAGCCGCAACATGCCCACGAAGGCCGTCCGCGCGTCGATCGACGGTCGCCGGATCCCGAGTTCGATGCCCTCGTCGGTCACGACCATGGCGATGCTGGCCGACACCGGTTGCCGGGTCAGGGGCGCCACCATCCAGGACTGCAACTCGCCGGCCGCGTGGCCGCTGAAGACCATCGCGCGCCGGATCGCCAAGGAGAAGCCCGACATCATCCTCAACCCTGGGGACTACTACTACCGCGAGCAGGCGTGCCCACCGGCGGACCAGGCGCTGTGTGGTGGAACGCCGCCGCCGGTGGCCGGGATGCCGTTCACCGATAGTGCTGACGGCTGGCTCGTGGATGTGATCCAGCCGATGAAGCCAATGTTCCGCAGCGCCCCGATGGCCTTGTTGCGCGGCAATCATGAGACGTGCGATCGCGGCGGCAACGGCTTCTTCCTGTTCTTCGACCCCCGGCCCGACACCGCGGGTCTGTGCGGTCCGGTCAACGGTGTCGCCCCGGCGCCGGCGACCACCCCGACGTGGTCGTTCACGATCGACGTCGCCAAGGGGCGCACGCTGCGGGTGGCCATGGTCGACTCGGCCTACGGCGAGGACAGTGTGGTGGACAGTTGGGCGGCAGCACAGCGTCCCACCTATGTGGCGGCCCGCAAGCAGACCAAGGCGAAGAAGGGGCGGCAGTCCTGGCTCATGACTCACCGCCCGGTCTTCAGCCACGTCACATCCCAGTTCGCGCCCAAGCCGCCGACGCAGTGGACCCCGTGGGGATCGCTGGACCAGACCGCGGCATCGTACGGGCTGCTGGACACCTATCAACTCATTC
>CALFYG010000243.1 GCA_937952095.1 uncultured Micrococcales bacterium
GCGTTGTTGGGCGACACGCCGGCGTGTCATCCCAACAACGCCACAACAGCGGGGCGGAGTGGGTGCGACGACCCACCGGAGGATTCCCGCGGTGTCTGCCGACGGGCGCTGGAGTGCCGCCGCCGTACACTTGAACGGTGTACTTGGAGGCGATCAACGATCCGGGCGACCTGCAGTCGCTCGATGACGCCGCGCTTGAGCAGTTGGCCGCAGAGATCCGTGAGTTCCTGGTCGACAAGGTGTCTCGCACGGGTGGGCACCTTGGGCCGAACCTCGGCGTCGTCGAGTTGACCCTGGCGTTGCATCGGGTCTTCGACTCGCCGCGTGACGCGATCCTGTGGGACACCGGTCACCAGGCGTACGTGCACAAGATCGTGACGGGTCGCCGTGCGGGGTTCGACACCCTGCGGCAGCAGGGCGGGCTGTCCGGATATCCGAGTCGCGCCGAGAGTGAGCACGACTGGATCGAGAACTCACACGCAAGTACCGCGCTGGCCTACGCCGATGGTCTGGCCAAGGCGTGGGAAGCGCGAGGAATGCTCAGCGGCCGGCACGTCGTGGCGGTCATCGGTGACGGTGCTTTGACCGGTGGCATGGCGTGGGAGGCCCTGAACAACATCGCTGGATCCGACCGCCCGATGGTGATCGTGGTCAACGACAACGAGCGCAGCTACGACCCGACGGTCGGCGGGCTGGCCAACCACCTCGCCACCCTGCGGACCACGAAGGGGTACGAGCGGTTCCTGGAGTGGGGCCGCCGGGTGCTGGACCGCACCCCGGTCGTCGGCCGCCCGGCCTTCGAGACCCTGCACGGCCTGAAGAAGGGCGTCAAGGATGTCGTCGCGCCCCAGGGCATGTTCGAGGATCTGGGGTTGAAGTACCTCGGTCCGGTGCCGGGACACGATCGCGTGGCGGTGGAGCAGGCACTGCGCCGGGCCAAGCGTTACCCGGGGCCGGTTCTTGTGCACGTGCTGACGCAGAAGGGCCGGGGCTATCCGCCGGCGGAGCAGGACGAGGCCGATCGCTTCCACGGCGTGGGTGTGATCGACCCGGCCACCGGGCGTCCCACCGGTAAGGCGGCCACGTCCTGGACGTCGGTGTTCTCCGAAGAGATGTGCGACATCGCCGCGCAGCGCCCGGACGTCGTGGCGATCACCGCCGCCATGCTCGGCCCCACAGGTCTGGCGCCGATGAAGCAGATGTACCCGGAGCGCGTCTTCGATGTGGGCATCGCGGAACAGCACGCCGTCACCTCGGCGGTGGGGATGGCGATGGGTGGGCTGCACCCTGTGGTCGCCGTCTACGCGACCTTCTTGAACCGCGCGTTCGATCAGGTCCTCATGGACGCGGCGATGCACAAGGCCGGCGTCACCATCGTGCTGGATCGTGCCGGTGTCACCGGCGACGACGGGGCGAGCCACAACGGTATGTGGGACATGTCCATCCTGCAGGTGGTCCCTGGTCTGCGGTTGGCGGCACCTCGCGACGGCGCGGCCCTGCGACAGAGCCTGCGGGAGGCCGTGGCGGTCGGCGATGCGCCCACGGTGGTGCGCTTCCCCAAGGGTGCGTTACCGGCCGACATCCCGGCGGTGCGCTCGGTGGGCGGCGTCGACGTCCTCGCCGAGCACGGCACCTCCGGAGTGCTCATCGTGGCGGTGGGCTCGATGGCCGGCATCGGTGTCGATGTGGCTCAGCGACTGTCCGCCCAGGACATCGGCGTCACCGTCGTGGATCCGCGGTGGGTCAAGCCCGTCCCCGCGGAGATCGTGGCGCTGGCTCGTGAACACGGTCTCGTGGTGACCATCGAGGACAACGGCGTCGTCGGTGGGGTGGGCTCGGCGATCGCAGGTGCGCTCAGCGCTGCGGGGTGCTCGGTGCCGGTCCGCTCGCTGGGGATCCCGCAGCGATTCTTGGATCACGCGTCCCGTGCGCAGACCCTGGACGAGGTCGGCCTGACCGCCCAGCAGATCGGTCACCAGGTCATCGGTTGGATGACGGCAGCCAGTGAAGCCATCGACGTCACCGCCGCGCTGGACGAAACGGCGGAGTGACACGCCGACTGTTCACAATACGTAACTAATCAACTACTCTCTGTTTCATGCCCGACAAGGGTCTGTGGTTGCCGCGCCCGCCAGTGCGGTGGGCACTGGCGCTGCTGTTGACCGGACTGCTGACCCTCGTGTCGGCGCCCGGCGATGGTCTGCCGCCACTCGCCCTCACCGCCGGGGTGGTGGTGGCTGCTGCCCGATTGCTGCCGGCGCGGCATGCCGGGCTCGTGGCACTCGGCGGATTCGTGGCCACGATGGCTGTCTATCGGGTCATCGGATTCCCACTGTCGAACAGTGGTTTGTTGGCGCTCGGGGCGGTTCTGGGGGCGCTCGCCGTGGCGGCACTGTTGGCCGTGGTGCGCATCCGGCGGATCAGCTCGCTGCTCGATCTGTTCGTGTTCGGATGTGCCACCGTGGCGGTGAGTGCGGTGGGCGCGACAGTGCTCGCCACTGTCATCCCTGCGGAGGCCGCACGGTGGCCCTTCTGGTGGGTCTCGCTGTGTCTGGGGATCGCGCTGCCGGCTCCGGGTCTGCTCGACGTCAGCGACTGGCATGTACCGAGGGCTTCCCGCAGACGTGTGGAAGCGGCCGTTCTGCTCGCGCTGATCGCCGTGGCCACGCTGCTGGCGGCCAGCAGCGAATCCGGGGTGATCCCTGGGCGTCCCGCCTACGCCCTGCCGCCGCTGCTGCTGTGGTTCGGCCTTCGATTCGGGCTGCGCGCGGTCAGTGCTACCGCCACGGTGGTCGGCGCACTGCTCATCGGTGGGGAGATACGCAGCGGGTTGGTGAGCGCTGCCGGGGCGCAATGGCCCGCCCACTTGATGACGGTGTCGGCCACGGTTGCGGGGATCCTGTTGATCTATGCAGTGGCGCTGCAGGAAGGCAAGCGGCGATCCGGCGAACGGCAGTTGCAGGCCAGTCAGGACTTCGTGCGCTCTTTGCTGGACAACAGCCCCGCGCTGGTGTCCGTCACGCATTACGACGATGCGGGTCGGGGCTCGATCACATTGGCCAGCCCGAGTCTTATCGACCTGGTGGGAGTGCCCGAACAGAACCTGGTGGGCATGTCCTGGTCGGAGGTCCTGGGTGGGAAGGCCGGTCCGGGCGTGCAGGACGAGGATCTGCAGGTGCTGCGATCGGGGCATTCCCAGGTGTTCGTGACACGCATGGGCCCGCGGGGTCGGCGTCGCACCCTCATGGCCACCAAGTTCCCGCTTCCCCGCAGTGAGGACGGCGAGCGGGTGGTGGGCATGGTCGCCCTGGACGTGACCGCGCATCGGCAACGTGACCGCATCATGCGTCTGACGTTCGACCTCTCGCCGGTCCCGATGGCCCGGCTGTCGGTGGAGCAGGGCCGGCTCGGCCACATTCTGGATGCCAACGAGGCACTCGGCGACCTGCTGGGACGCACCCCGGGCCAGCTTCGCGGTTCCGATCTGCGTGACTACCTGCATCCCGAGGAACGCGACATCGCATGGGCTCCGGACGTCTCACAGGGGGAGGGCGCGCGCGGTGCCCGTGAGGTACGGGTGCTCGGCCCCCAGGGGTCGACGCTGTGGGCGGCCGTGACGATCTCGGTCGTGCAGGGAGCCGGGGACGATGAGGCCTTCGCGCTCGCGGTCCTCACCGACGTCACGGATCGCAGGGCGGCGGAACAGACGCTCACCTACCAGGCGCGCCACGACGCGCTCACCGGACTACCGAACCGCTACGCCCTGGTGGAAAGGTTGGAGGCGGCACTACAGCGCTTGTGGGGGACGTCGACCTATGTCGGTGTGCTCTTCTGCGATCTCGACGGGTTCAAGAACCTCAACGACACCTTGAGTCACCGCGCCGGTGACGAGGTCCTGACGGGAGTGGCGGAGAGGTTGCGCGGTGCTGTCCGTCCACAGGACACCGTGGCTCGGCTCGGTGGCGACGAGTTCGTGGTCATCGCGGAGGATGTCGCCAGCCCGCACGAGGCCGTGGCCCTCGGCGAGCGTCTGTGCGCGAGCTTGCGGGCGCCGTTCCGCGTGGAGGGTCGCAGTGTGGGCCTGAGTCTGTCGGTGGGAGTGGCGACCACCACCGACCCCCGGGCCAGCAGCGAGGACCTGTTGCGGCAGGCCGACTTGGCCATGTACCGCGCCAAGGACGGTGGCCGCAACCGCGTTGAGGCGTATGTCGACACCCTCGAAGCCGCGGCGTTGGCCCGGATGGAGTCGCAGGAGATCATCCGTGCGGCGATCGACAACGGATCGGTCCACGTCGAGTACCAGCCGATCATGGCCGCCGATGGCAGCATCTGCGCCCTCGAGGCGCTGGCCCGTATCCCGATGGCGGGCGACACCGCCGGTTTCATCGAGGCGGCCGAGATGAGCGGGATGATCAACGCCCTCGGCGGTGAAGTCCTGCGATTGGCACTACGTGACCTCGTCGAGTGGCGTGATGCCGGGATCGAACCCCGTGTCCACGTGAACATCTCCGCCGCCCAACTCTCGGATTCCGGGTTCCCGGACAGACTGTTCGAACGGGTCATGGCAGCCGGTATCCAGCCCGGGCTGCTCAGTTTCGAGATCCCCGACACGCCCGCCGTGTGGCGCGATGAGTCTGTCAGCAAGGCGTTGCAGCGCCTGCACGATCTCGGCTTCCGGGTCGGTATCGACGGCTTCGGGGCCGGGCACAGCGGTCTGATGTCGTTGAAACGGGTCGCAGCGGACTACGTGAAGATCGACCGGGCGTTCGTGGCGGCCATCGCGGAAAGCCACGAGGACCAGGTGATCGTACAAGCGGTCATCCAGGTGGCGCACGACCTCGGGCGCCAGGTCATCGCCTCCGGTGTCGAAACGTCCGCGCAACTCGAGGTCCTGCAGGCATTGGGTGTCGATGCGCTGCAGGGCTACATCCTGAACATGCCCGTGCGGGCCCAACTGGTACCCGGATTGCTGAGCACCACCTGACACGGCGAAGGCCCCGGTGCGCGTGCAGGGCACAACCGGGGCCTTCGCACGGGCACTACGGCAGGCTGGCCACCCCCGCGGGCAGGAAACGCTTGCCGTTGACCGACTCGCTGACACCTGCGCGGTCGAGGTAGGGCGTGATCCCGCCGAGGTGGAACGGCCACCCGGCGCCGAGGATCATGCACAGGTCGATGTCCTGGGCCTCGGCCACGACTCCCTCGTCGAGCATCAGTTGGACCTCCTGGGCCAGGGCGTTCAGCGCCCGGTCACGGACCTGCTCCTCGGTGAGCGGGGAGTCGCCCTGGGTGAACAGCGCGGCGACCTCCGGGTCGACCTCCGGGGTGCCGGAGTCGTAGGTCCAGATCGCGGTCTTGCCCGCCTCGACGACCTTCTTGAGGTTGTCGGACACGTAGAAGCGATCCGGGAAGGCCTCCTTCATCGTCTCCGAGACGTGGAAGGCCACAGCCGGCCCCACGAGCTGCAGGAGCGTGAAGGGCGACATCGGCAGTCCCAGCGGGTCGAGCGCACGGTCGGCCACCTCGAACGGGGTACCCTCATCGACGCTCTTGGTCACCTCGCCGAGGAACCGCGTGAGCAGGCGGTTGACGACGAACGCCGGGGCGTCCTTGACCAGTACACAGGACTTCTTCAGGGTCTTGCCCACGACGAACGCCGTAGCAAGGGTCTCGTCGTCGGTCTGCTCCGCCCGCACGATCTCCAGCAGCGGCATGACGGCGACAGGGTTGAAGAAGTGGAAGCCCACGACCCGTTCCGGGTGGCTCAGCCCGCTGGCCATCTCCGTCACCGACAGCGAGGAGGTGTTCGTGGCCAGGACACAGTCCGGACGCACGACGGCCTCGACCTCGGCGAAGACCTGCTGCTTCACCTTCATGTCCTCGAAGACGGCCTCGATCACGAAGTCGGCATCGGCGAACGCGTCCTTGGTCACCGACCCGGTGATCAGCGCCTTGAGGCGGTTGGCCTTGTCACCGTTCAGCCGGCCCTTCGCCGCCATCTTGTCGACCTCGGCGTGGGCGTAGGCCAGACCCTTGTCCACACGGGCCTGGTCGAGGTCGGTCATCACCACAGGCACCTGCAGACGCTGTGCGAACAGCAGCGCCATCTGGCTGGCCATGAGCCCCGCGCCCACGACGCCGACCTTGGTGACCGGGCGCGCGAGCTTCTTGTCCGGTGCCCCGACCGGCCGCTTGGCGCGCTTCTGGACCAGGTCGAAGGAGTAGAGCCCGGCGCGCAGGTCATCGCCCATGATCAAGTCGGCCAGCGCCTCGTCCTCAGCGGCGAAGCCCTCGGCACGCGTGGCGGTCTTGGCCAGTGCGATGAGATCCAGCGCGCGGTAGGGGGCCGGCGTGGCACCCTTCAGCCTGGCGTCGAGTCCAGCCCGCACGGCGGCGACCGTCTCGTCCCATGCCGCACCACGGTCGATCTCGGGTCGCTGGACGTTCACGTCTCCGGTGAGTACCTGCGCCGCCCAGAGCAGCGACTCCTCCAAGAAGTCGGCCGGGGCGAACATGGCGTCGACGATCCCGAGGTCGAGCACCTGAGCCGGCTTCAGTTGCCGGTTCTGGGCCATCGGGTTGTCGATGATGACCTTGCAGGCCTTCTCGGGACCGATCAGGTT
>CALFYG010000244.1 GCA_937952095.1 uncultured Micrococcales bacterium
GAGACCGGCGTGCGGCGCTGCAGCACGCGCTTGTCGCGCTTGGCGATCTCGGGCTCGCCCTCGCGGAACAGCGAGTAGAGCGGCGCACCGAACGCGGGCGTCGAGTACGTTCCGGCGATCGTTCCGACGAGCAGCGCGAGCGAGATGTCGCGCAGCGTGTCGGCGCCGAGCGCGAACGATCCGATGAACAGGATCGCGGCGACCGGGAGCGCCGCGACGACACCCGTGTTGATCGAGCGCACGAGGGTCTGGTTGACGGCGAGGTTGGCGGCCTGGGCATAGGTGGATCGCCCATTGGCGAAGGCTTCCGCGGTGTTCTCGCGCACCTTGTCGAAGACGACCACGGTGTCGTACAAGGAGAACCCGAGGATCGTCAGCAGCCCGATCACCGTCGCGGGGGTGACTTCGAAACCGACAAGCGCGTAGATCCCTGCGGTGATGATGATGTCGTGCACCAGGGCGACAAGTGCCGCGACAGCCATCTTCCACTGGAAGTAGACGGTGAGGAATACCGTGAGAAGGGCCAAGAACACTGCGAGACCGATGAGAGCGGTTCGGGTGATCTCACCACCCCACGTCGGACCGACGTCACGGCTGGACACCTGGTCCGCCGCCACATCGCAGGTGGTTGCCAGGGAGTCGACGATCGCCCGGCCTTGCTCCTGGGTGACCGCCGGCGTCTGCGCCCGGATGTTGGAGGACCCGATCTCGGTCACGGCCGCCGGTTCGACGCCGGTGCTGGCGACGGCCTCGCGCACCTCCTGGATCTCACAACTTGCGCTCGGGACGTAGAACTCCGCGCCGCCCTTGAACTCGATGCCGAGGTTCAGTCCCCGCACGAGCAATCCCACGAGGGCGAGCACAATGAGCCCCGCGGAGACGCTGTACCAGAACTTCTTGCGGCCGACGATGTTGTACGAGACTTCGCCTCGGTAGAGACGGGCACCAAGACCACCTGAGCGGGCCATCAGACCTCCACCTTCTCGGATTCGCGGGTGGTGGTCTGGCCCGGGATGTGATCCACGCCGAGCCGCCTGGGATCCAGCCCAGTCATCGGATGTCCGCTGGTGAACCACCTGTTGCGGGCCAGCAACGTCACCATGGGTCTGGTGAACATGAAGGCAACCATCACGTCCATCAGGGTGGTGAGGCCGAGCACGAAGGCGAACCCTCGGACAGCCCCGACCGACAGGAAGTACAGGACCACGGCTGCCAGCAGAGATACGAAGTCCGCCGCCAGGATCGTTCCCTTCGCGCGGTCCCAGCCGGCGTCACAGGCGGCCCGCAGACTGCGGCCTTCGCGGATCTCGTCCCGGATGCGCTCGAAGTAGACGATGAACGAGTCGGCGGTGATGCCGATGGCCACGATGGCACCGGCGACACCGGCCAATGTCAGTGCCAGGCCCACCGTTCGCGACAAGACCACGAAGACCATGTAGGTGAGGATCGCTGCGATGACCAGCGACACCACGGCCACCAGACCCAGTGCGCGGTAGTAGAAGAGCAGGTACAGCACAACGAGCCCGAGGCCGAGCGCACCCGCGATGAGGCCGACACGCAGGTAGTCGGCACCGAGAGTGGGCGTCACGGTTTCCACCGAAGCGATGTCGAGTGTGAGGGGCAGCGCGCCGAACTTCAGCACCTGCGCCAGGTTCTTGGCCTCCTCCGGACTGAAGTTGCCGCTGATCTGCGCGCGACCGTCGTTGATGGGCTGCTGGAAGTAGGGTGCGGAGACGACCAAACCGTCCAGCACGATGCCGAACTGGTTCTGCGGTGCGGGAAGGCTCACCAGCCGGTTGGAGATCTCGGACAGCGCGTCGGCACCTTCGCCGTCGAACTCGAGATTGACCACCCAGCCCGCGCCACCTTGCGCGAGCTCAGCGGTGGCGTTGGTGATCGACGTGCCCTTGATGAACGCGGGCTCGAGCAGGTACTTGGCCGTACCCTCCCGGTCACAGGTCACGATCCACTTCTCGGGATTGTCCGGCCTGCCGCCCTGACGACTGACGTCAGAGGTGCAGTCGAGGTTCAACAGGCCGTCCTCGATCGCGGGGTCGGTCGCACTGTCGCCCTCGACCGGCGGGACGAGGCCCTCAGCCGCCGCTGCTTCATCGGCGGTGGGACTCGGGCTCGGGCTCGGCGTGGTCTCCGCGAAGGTCGCCTCGCCACTGGCGTTGTTCTTCTTCTTGTTGTTCTTCTTCGTGTCCTGCTGGGTGGCTTCCTCAGCCGGCTGCAGGCTGTTGGGGTCGATCACGCCGGGATCGACGATCGTCGAGACGGGCCGGAAGTCCAGCAACGCGGTCTGACTCAACGACTCCGCGATCTCTCGCTGGTTGACACCCGGCACCGAGACGACGATGGCTGCATCGTTACCCGAACCCTGGATCGCCACATCGGCCTCGGCAACACCGAATCCGTTGACACGCTGACGGATGATCTCCACCGTCTGCTGCAACTGGTCGTCGGTGATTTCGGCAGTGCCCTCCGCCTGGTTGGGCACGAGGATCACCTGGGTCCCGCCCTGCAGGTCGAGACCGAGACGCGGCGTGTTCGTCTGGCCGGGCCAGAAGGCCCACACCGCCAGGCCGACAATGATCACGAGCAACGCCAGCAGCGGACGCCACGGCTTCGGTCGTGCGGTTGGTGCAGCCACCAGTTACCCTTCGTCGTCCAACACCGCCGCCACGGCGGCGCGAGCGTACTTCACGACCACACCCTCGCTCACTTCGAGCCCGATCGCTTCCTCATCCATCCACGCCACAGTGCCGTAGATGCCAGCGGTGGTCATGATGTTCGCGCCCACGTGTACCGCCATCTGCGCGGCTTGCGCCTCCCTCTGCCGCTGCCGCACCGGACGGACCATCAGGAACCACATGCCGACCAGCACCAGCAACGGGAGCGCCAATATCAGGATCTCCACTGCCCGATCTTACCTATCCAGGCACAGCGTCCTGAGAATCGGTCAGGGTGAGTTGCCCCGCACCCGCCGGAAGGGGCAGTCCCAGGTGGACGTAGGCCCTGGCGGTGGCGATCCGTCCGCGCGGCGTGCGAGCAAGGAAGCCGGACCGCAGGAGGAAGGGTTCGCACACCGTCTCCACGGTCTCCGCCTCCTCACCGACAGCGACGGCCAGCGTCGACAGTCCGACCGGACCCCCGCCGAAGTTCTTCACCAGGGCACTCAGCACGGCGCGGTCCAACCGGTCCAGGCCGGATACATCCACCTCGAACAAGGTCAGTGCCGCGTCGGTGGATACCACGTCCACCGTGGAGTCCCCGTGGATCTGGGCGTAGTCGCGCACTCGCCGCAGCAGCCGGTTCGCGATCCGCGGCGTCCCGCGCGACCGGCTGGCGATGATCGCGAGGGCATCGGGGTCGGCGGTGATGCCCATGAGTCCGGCGGCCCGCTCGACGATCTTCTGCAGATCCGCTGGGTCATAGAAGTCCATATGGGCTGTGAAACCGAACCGGTCGCGCAACGGCCCGGGCAGCAGACCGGACCGCGTCGTCGCGCCCACCAGCGTGAACGGCGCGAGATCCAGTGGGATCGACGTGGCGCCGGGGCCCTTGCCCACGACGACATCCACCCGGAAGTCCTCCATCGCCATGTAGAGCATTTCCTCGGCGGGTCGTGACAGCCGATGGATCTCGTCGATGAACAACACATCACCGGGCTGTAGCGCCGTGAGGATCGAGGCCAGGTCCCCGGCATGGGTGATGGCCGGGCCACTGGTCAGGCGCAGCGCCTTGCCCAACTCCGCGGCGATGATCATCGCCAGCGTCGTCTTTCCGAGACCGGGCGGTCCACTGAGCAGCACATGGTCCGCCACGTGCTCGCGCTGCTTCGCGGCGTCAAGGACCAGTCGCAACTGATCCTTCACACGGTCCTGTCCGATGAAATCGCGCAACGAGGTGGGCCGCAGCGCCCCTTCGACCAAGCGCTCGGAGTCGTCGGCCCCCGGATCCACCAACGGGTCGTTCACGGCGTCACCGCCGGTGTGTGATCAAGGACCTGAAGTGCCAAACGCAGGGCTTCCGGCACCGGCAGATCTCCCGCGTCCGACCGCGTGGCGACCTCCGAGACCGCCGTCTGCGCCTCGGCGGCAGACCAGCCCAATCCCGTGAGGGCTGCGCTCACCTGTGTGCGCCACGATGCCTGCGACGACACGGTGGACGTGCCACCGGCCACCGGTCCGTCGAGTTTGTCCTTGAGATCGACGATGATCCGCTGGGCGCTCTTGCGCCCGAGTCCGGGCACCGCCACCAGTGCAGCGACGTCCTCTGCCGCGATCGCTGCGCGGATCTGGTCGGCCGTCATCGTGGCCAACATGGTCAGCGCCAAGCGTGGGCCTATCCCGGAGACGGTCTGTACGGTGCGGAACACCTCACGTTCGCCGGCATCCGCGAACCCATAGAGGGTCAGACTGTCCTCGCGCACGACCAACTGCGTGGTGAGCAAACACTCCTGGCCCACCTCCAAATTTGCCGCCGTACGCGGACTCACCACGACGGACATCCCGACGCCGCCGACCTCGACCACCACTTCATCGGTGCCACGGTGGGCCACGCGGCCCCGAACGGAGGCGATCACGTCCTCACCCCTACCGGAGTCCGGGAGCGCCACACGTGGCAGATACCGAGCGCCAGGGCGTCGGTGACGTCGACGGGCTTGGGCACGTCTCGAAGCCCCAGGATGCGGCCCACCATGAAGGCCACCTGAGCCTTGTCCGCCCGACCGGAGCCGGTCACCGCCGCCTTGACCTCAGTCGGCGTGTGCTGGTGAACGGGAAGACCGCGCTGGTTGGCAGCAAGCATGCAGACGGCTGCTGCCTGAGCGGTACCCATCGCGGAGCGGACATTGCTCTGGCTGAAGACCCGTTCGACCACCAGGACGTCCGGCTGGGTCTGGTCGAGGTAGCCGGTGACGGCATCGAACACCGCGCGCAAACGGTCGGCGTGATCCGCTTCAGGATCGGTCCGGACGACTTCGGCCACGACGGCTCGGGCCCGGCCGTCCAGCCTGGTCTCCACCACGGCGACCCCGCACCGGGTCAGCCCGGGGTCCACTGCGAGCACGCGCATCCGGCCTCCACTCGTACAACTGTTCGGCAGACTACCGCGCCGCGGCGTACTCTGCCGCGCTGACACGCGGGAGTCCGAATGCGGTGCGCGGCCAGCCGGTTCCTAGCCCTTGGAGCGGATGGTGAGCGGATTGCCCGCGAGCACCGGGGTGCCGATGACCTCCCGGAACCCGTACCGCAGGCTGCGGACCAGTTCCTCGCGATCGTCCACAGCGGCGTCGTCAGTGCTGATCCCGACGCTCGCAACGCCGGCATAGGTGAGCATCGTGATGTTGATCGCGGCTCCGATGGTCGCGACCAGTGGATACATGCGCTCCACCTTCGCCCCGCACAACCACACCGGCACCGGCACCCCGGGCACGTTGGAGGCGGTCAGGTCGGAGGTCTGGGCGGCCGCCGAGAGCAACTCCGGTGGCAGGAACCTCGAGAACTCGGCCAGATTGTCCGCCAACCGTAACGCGGGCTCCGCACGCCAACTGCGCACCGTCTGTGCCGCCGCCTCGAGCACATCGTCGATGGCGTTGGAGATGGGGATCTCGAACCGGGCGATGGTCACGGCGTTCGCCGCGTCGTCACCGCTGCTTCGTAACGAGATCGGCATGTTCATGCGCAACTCGTCGACGGGACGCCCCATGCGTTCGTGGTAACGGTTCATGCCCACGCTGATCGCAGCGAGGAAGAGATCGTTGACACTGCGGTCGCGCTTCTTCGCGGCCGCGCGGTATGCGGCGAAGTCCATGTCGATCGTGTCGAAGTGGTAGTTGATGCTCCGCTGCTGCATGATCGGCGACAGGGGCCCGAAGGGAACCCGCGTGAAACGCACGACCGATCCGGCGGTCCTGCGCGCCCGTGCGATCAGATCCCCCGGGTTCTTGACCGCCTCCATCGTCAGCGGGCCGAGACCTCGGATCGCATCCTCGGCAGTGCGTGCCACCCAGCCGACGTTGTTCCTGATCACCGCCTCCAGGAAGCCGGTCGTGTCAAGCACTGCAGGTTCCGGCTCGTCGGGCATGTCGCCGAGGTCGACACCTTCCGGTGCGAAGTCGAACAGGGCCAGTCCGAGCTGCACGGCTCCCTGGCCGTCCGATATCGCGTGGTGGAGCTTCATGATCAGTGCCGCACGTCCGCCGGGCAGTCCCTCGAGAAGGGTCGCGCGCCACAGCGGACGATCCCGATCGAAGTCGGCCATGCTCTGCCGCCGAGCATCCTCAAGGACATCGGCCCACGTCGAACCCTTCGGCATGCTGAACCTGCGCATGTGGAACGACAGATCGAAGTCGGGGTCCACCACAAGTCGCGGGGTCTGCAGACCGATGGGACCTTCGACCACGCGCGACCTCAGCACCGGGGCCAGTCGCGTGGCACGTTCGAAGCGCTGCTTGAGGGCATCCCAATCGGGGCTGGACTCGAGGACGAGAAGACCGATCATGGTCGACCGCATCACAGGGTCATCGGTGGCCATGCGCCACGTGGCGAAATCCCAGCCGGACAGGCGCTTGGCCTCCACGGTGGCCTGCCGACCCCGCAAGGGAGCCGGCTGCTTGCGCGCCTTGCGCGTGCTCCCGGGGGCCGCCTGCGTGCGATTACCCTTCGCGGGCGCCTTCTTCGACGCCGCCTTCTTCACTGGGCTCTTCTTGGCTGCGGCCTTCTTCGCCGGGGCCTTCTTGCCAGCACTGGCAGTTGACTTCTTGACAGTGGACTTCTTCGGCGCAGACTTCTTCGCAGACGCAGTGGATGCGGCCTTCGTGCCCTTCCGAGCCGCGGTCGACTTCTGGGTCCCCGCGGGTTTGTCGCTCGCCACGTCTCCTCCTCCTGCCCGGTACGCCTACGCTATCGCCACTGCCTACGTTCTCGCCGGGTTCACCATCCGGCTCAGGAGTCGACCTCCGCCATCACTTCATCCGACACGTCGAAGTTGGCGTAGACGTTCTGGACGTCGTCGCTGTCCTCAAGCGCTTCAAGCAGCCGGAAGATCTTCGCGGCGCCGTCGGCCTCCAGGGGAACGGTCACACTCGGGACGAACTGCACCTCGGCGGAGTCGTAGTCGAGGCCCGCCTCCTGCAAGGCGGTGCGCACGGCCACCAGGTCTGTCGGCTCGCTGATGACCTCGAAGGTGCCGTCGAGGTCGTTGACCTCCTCCGCCCCGGCATCGAGGACCGCCATGAGCAGGTCGTCCTCGGTGAGTCCGGCGGCAGGCACGAGGATGACCCCTTTGCGGGTGAACAGGTACGACACCGAACCGGGGTCGGCCATCGAACCCCCGTTGCGACTCATGGCCACCCTGACCTCACCGGCGGCGCGGTTCCGGTTATCGGTCAGGCACTCCACGAGCACCGCCACGCCGTTCGGGCCGTAACCCTCGTACATGATGGTCTCCCAGTCCGAGCCTCCGGACTCCGCACCCGATCCCCGCTTCACCGCGCGATCGATGTTGTCCATCGGCACCGAGTTCTTGCGTGCCTTCTGGATGGCGTCGTAAAGCGTCGGATTGCCGTCGGGGTCACCGCCACCGGTCCTGGCGGCCACCTCGATGTTCTTGATGAGTTTGGCGAACAGCTTGCCGCGCTTGGCGTCGATGGCCGCCTTCTTGTGCTTCGTCGTCGCCCACTTGGAGTGACCGCTCATGAACCCTCCTGAACCATGTCAACCAGCAGCGCGTGAAAGCGCACATCATCTGTCACCTCGGGGTGGAAAGACGTCGCCAGCGCGTTGCCCTGCCTCACTGCGACGATTCTATCCGTGCCATCGTCTCCGGTGACCGTTCCGAGCACGGTCACCGATTCCCCGACCCGCTCGACCCATGGCGCCCGGATGAACACCGCGGTGATCGCCGGGCCCGGCAGCGCCGGAACCTGCACGGCGGCCTCGAACGAATCCACCTGCCGGCCGAACGCATTGCGCCGCACAGTCATGTCGATGGCCCCGAGCGACACCTGGTCCGGGCGTCCGTCCAGCACCTCGGAGGCCAACAGGATCATCCCGGCGCATGTACCCATGACGGGCATCCCAGCCGCGATGGCCGTTCGCAAGGGCTCCTCGAGTCCATTGCGCACCATGAGCATGCCGATGGTGGTGGA
>CALFYG010000245.1 GCA_937952095.1 uncultured Micrococcales bacterium
AGCCAGCCCGAAGGCCTGGTCGATCGTGTTGATCGGACCGCACGGGATGCCGGACTCGGTGAGTACGCTCTGCCAGTGGTCGGCACCCCGCATGTGCAGCACCTGCTCCAGGTCGGCCTTGAGGCTGTCGCGGTGGGCGACCCGATCGGAATTGGTTCGGTAGTCGGGGTTGTCGGCGAGGTCGCGTCGTTGCAGGACCTCGGCCAGTCTGCGGAACTGCGCGTCGTTGCCCACCGCGATGATCATCGGGCGGTCGGCCGTCGCGAAGAGGTCGTACGGCGCGATCGAGGGGTGGGCGTTCCCCAGCCGTTGCGGCACCTCACCCGCCCCGACGTACGCCGAGGATTGGTTCACCAACGACGACAGTAGGGCCGACAGCAGCGAGACCTCCACGTGCTGCCCGGATCCCGTCAGATCGCGGTGGCGCAGGGCGGCCAGCACCGCCACCGTCGCGTGCAGCCCCGTGAGGACGTCCACGACGGCGACACCGGCCTTGGTCGGCTCATCGTCCCCGGTGATGCTCATCAACCCACCCATCGCCTGCACCAGCAGGTCGTAGCCGGGAAGATCGCGCCCCTCGCCGCTTCCGAAGCCGCTGATGGAGCAGTACACGACCCCTGGGTTCACCGCAGCCACCGACGCGTGGTCGAGGCCGAATCGGCGCAGCCCGCCGGGTTTGTAGTTCTGCACCAGGACGTCGCATGTCTGCGCGAGATTCAGTGCGACGGCGAGGTCGTCGGGGTCGGTCAGGTCCAGGGCGATGGAGCGTTTGTTGCGGTTGACGCTGTGGAAGTACGTGGACTGCCCGTCGGGGGCGAACGGCGGCCCCCACGCGCGGGTGTCGTCACCGCTGCCAGGGCGTTCGACCTTGACCACGGTCGCACCGAGGTCGGCGAGCAGCATCGTGGCGTAGGGCCCGGCCAGCACGCGTGAGAAGTCGGCCACCAGCACACCGTCGAGGGCGGCGGGATCCATGGGCGACTCCTTGCATGCAATCTTGAGGCGATTGTATACAGTCTGCCTCGGGTCTTGCGCACCCACGTACCGAACTGGTTGGCACGAACGCCGGATCTGCGGATCTCAACCAGTAACACGCGGGCCAGCAACGCAACCCGCGGCGTGTCGGGTACCGAACTGGTTGCGGACCCGGGCCGGTCAACCAGTTCGGTGCGCCGGCGACTCAGCCCAGCCACCCTCGCAGCCGCCGCAGACCCTCGTCGAGCACCTCGTCGCGCTTGCAGAACGCCCACCGCACATAGGGGGCGCTGGCCTCCGGATGGTCGCTGAGAGCGGACAGCGGGATGGCCACCACGCCAGCCTCATGCGGCACCCGGTGGCAGAACTCGTCGCCGTCGGCGAACCCGAGCGGACGGACGTCGGTGGTGGCGAAGTACGTTCCCTGCGGCGGGATCACCCGCAGACCGAGCTCCTCCAACCCGGCACAGAGCCGGTCCCGCTTGCCCGCGAGGTCGGCGCGGAAGCCGTCGAAGTAGCTGTCCGGCAGCCGCAGGCCCACGGCCATCGCCTCCTGGAACGGCCCACCGGACACATACGACAGGTGCTGACGGATCACCCGCACCGGTCCGATGAGGTCGGCCGGACCGCTGGCCCACCCGACCTTCCAGCCTGTGAAGGAGAAGGTCTTCCCGCCCGAACCCACTGTCAACGTGCGCTCCCCCATCCCCGGCAGGCTGGCGATCGGGATGTGCACGTTGTCGTCGAACCAGAGGTGCTCGTACGCCTCGTCGGCGATCACGAGGAGGTCGTGGTCGATGGCGAACGTGGCGATGTCCTGCAACTCGCTGCGCGTGAAGACCACGCCGGTGGGGTTGTGGGGGGTGTTCAGCAGCAGCATCGTGGTCCGGGGTGTCACCGCCGCGCGCATCGCCGTGAGGTCCGGACGCAAGGCGTCTGCGGTCAGCGGTACCGCGACCCGCTGCGCTCCCGCCAGGGCGATCACGGCGGCATACAGGTCGAAGTACGGGTCGAGGACCATGACCTCGTCGTCCGGTTCGACAAGCGCCAGGACGGCGGACGCGATTGCCTCGGACGCCCCGGTCGTCACCACCACCCCCTTGGCCGGGTCGACGTACAGGTCGTAGAAGCGACGCTGGTGTTCGCTGATCGCGGTGCGCAGGTCGGGATACCCGTGCGCAGGCGGGTACTGGTCGCCATGACCCTCGACGATTGCGCGCTCGGCCGCTTCCCGGACCTGCCTCGGCCCGCCAGTGTCGGGGAACCCCTGGCCCAGGTTGACCGCGCCGAGCGTTGTCGCCAGCGCGGACATCTCGCCGAAGACCGTGCGCTCGTAGGGACGCATGCGCTGGACCAGATGGGACATGGCTCGATTCTGGTGCTTCCGGTGGCGTCACGCGGGACAGGGGAGGAAGATTCCCAACCGTGGGTGTAGCACTCGTGACCGGACCGACTGCGGGGATCGGCAGGCAGATCGCCGTGGAGCTGTCGTTGCAGGGCCACGACCTGATCCTCGTGTCGCGCGATCGGTCCCGACTGGATGAACTGGCCACCGAACTGGGCAACGCTGAGGTACTCCCCGCGGATCTGTCCGATCGCGACCAACTGGCCGCCGTGGAACAGGCAGCCCGTGATGTCGACTGGCTGGTCAACAACGCCGGCTATGGGATCACCGCCTCGTTCACGCAATCCCGCGTGGAGGACGAGCAGGCGCTCCTCGACGTGCTCGTGACCGCGCCGATGCGACTGTCCCATGCCGCTCTCCCCGCCATGATCGCCAAGGGGCGCGGTCGCATCCTCAATGTCTCCAGCGTGGCCGGGTGGGTGCCGTTCGGCACGTACTCGGCGGCCAAGGCGTGGGTCACCGTGTTCTCCGAAGGTCTGGCGGCCCAGACCCCGGCCGGTATCCACGTGACCGCCTTGTGTCCGGGCTTCACGCGCACCGAGTTCCACGAGCGCGCCGCGATGGAGGTGGCGGGACCGGAGTGGATGTGGTTGAACGCGGGTGAGGTCGCGCGTCAAGGTGTCCGCGACTGTGAGCGGGGAACGGTCCTGTCCATTCCGAGCGTGCGGTACCGGGCGCTGTCCATGGTCGCCCAGCACGCCCCCCGCACCTTCTTGCGTTCGGTGTCGAAGCGGCGCGGGGAGGACGGCTGATGCGACTGGTGGTTCTCGGAGGCACGCGCTTCGTCGGCCGGGCGATCTGCAATGCGGCGCAACGTCGTGGGTACGACGTCGTGGTATTCAACCGGGGTCGCAGCGGTCCGCCACCCAGCGGTGCGCTGGCTGTCCGCGGCGACCGGACGATGGTCTCGGACCTGCGCAGCCTCGCCAAGTTGATCGATGAGCGCGGTGGCGCCGACCTGATCGTGGACCCTGCCTGCTACGCGCCGTCGCACGCTCTGATGAGTGCCCGGATCCTCAAGGACGTGGCTCCGGAGTACGCGGTGGTCTCCACGGTGACGGCCCACAACGAGTGGCCGGAGAAGCCGGTCGAGTCGGGCTCGTCGACCTACAACACCGGCATCACCGATGGGCCGAGCGATGATGCCTCGCTCTACGGACGGCTGAAGGCTGGTGTGGAGCGGGCGGTCGAGACGATCTACGGCGAGATCAACACCCTCGTGGTGCGTCCCGGGATCGTGCTCGGCCCGCACGAGGATCTCGGGCGTCTGCCGGACTACCTTCGGCGTGCATCCCGCGGGAACGGTTTCGTGGTGGGTGGCACCCCCGACACCTGGTTCCAGTACGTCGATGTCCGTGACCTAGCAGAGTTCGTCCTGACCTGCGGGGAGACCGGTCGCCCCGGCCGCTACGACGTTGTCACCCGGCCCGGCGAGTACACCTGGCGGGACTTCGCGGACACGGTCGCCGACGTGGCGGGCGGCACGCCGGTGTTCGTCCCGGATGACCGCCTCCTGGCTGCCGACGTCGAGCCATGGCGCGGGCTTCCGCTGTGGGCGCCGGCCTCCCCACAGACCGCCGGGTTGTGGGCGGTGGACGGCCAGGCCGCATACGACTACGGCTTCAGGGCGCGACCGTTGCAGGAGACCGTGGCGGACACTTGGTCGTGGTTGCAGAAGGAAGGTCCCGACTGGGAACCCACCGCTCGGGTGGCAGTACGCGGCATCGATCCGGAGGTGGAGGAGGATCTGCTGCGGGAGGCTCAGGCGCTCTGATCGACCACGGTTCGAAGGTCGGCGGCGAGATCGCCACCGTCGAGCAGGTCCCACCCACGAAGTTCCGCAGCATGGGCCTCCCGTCCTCCGATGTAGGTCACGGGGGCATCGGGCCAGTCCTGCACGCCGGCCTTGGGCAGATCCCCGTCGACCAGCACGTAGCCGACCACCCGCCTGCGTGACGCCTTCTGTGCGAATCCCAGCGCGGTGAGCATGCGGCCCGCCCCACCCTGGGCGACCAGCAACGCCGGAGGCCGTCCCACTTCGGTGGCCAACTCCAG
>CALFYG010000246.1 GCA_937952095.1 uncultured Micrococcales bacterium
GACCACGGCATCCCCCACATCACACCCACCACCGACAGATCACCACCACTCACCGCCTGAAGCGGGGAGGACCGAGCAAGTATTGGCCGAACTACAGCCGCTTCGCCGTGAACTTCAGCTGGCCGGTGGAGCACGTCGTGGGAATGCCCCAACTGGAGACCCGATCCACACGTAACCAGCCCTTTGCGGTGCCGTTGCGCTTCACCTTGATCGAGAAGTAGTTCCTCCCTGCCTCGTCGCCACTGGCGAAGTACGTCGTGGAACTCCAGTTGAGTTTGCCGTTCTTGGGGATCTTGGTCAGGTAGGGAAAGATCGGGTAGTCGTTGTAGTCGGGCTGGTACCCCTCGCCCGCGGGGCAATCGACGGTGGCCAGGGGCTCATCGATGCCGGTCAAGCAGTAGCCCTTGACCAGCTTGCCCTGCGGTAGGCGACACTCCTCCTTGGTCACTGTGAAGCGAAACTCGATATCTCCGGTCGCCTTGTAGGTGCCGGTCTTCGGACCCGATTTCGCGGCCGCCGGGCTGACGGCGGCGAGCACCAGTGCGCACGACGCCACAATGATGATCTTCGGTGAGGGCATTGCGTCTCCCGTCCCTCGCAGGGTTGTTACGCGGGAGTGTAGAGCACCGGCCCCACGAGAGGAACCCGTTGTCCAGGGGCATCGCATCAGGACAGGGCAGCGGCGACTCGGCCCAGAATCGGCACCTGCCCCGAGACGAGTCTCCGCTCCGCGGTCTCCAGATCGAACCATCGCGCGTCGTCCGTCTCCGGGAACTCCGCCATCGTCCCCGAGCCGCGCGGCCATTCCATTTCGAAGAGGTTGCTCGAGACGAAATGCAGATCCTCCGACGTCTCCACAACGAAGACCCGCACGCGCTTGCCGCTCGGCATCCGATGCTCCCCAATGTCACGGGGTTCGCCCAGCGGCGCAGGCATTCCCACCTCCTCACCGAACTCGCGCTGAGCGACCGCCCACGCGTCCTCGGTCGCGGGGTCGTACTCACCCTTCGCGATCGACCATGCGCCGTCGTCCTTGTGCGCCCAGTACGGCCCCGCCATGTGGACGAGGAAGATCTCGACACCGATCGCGGTGCGTCGCCACGGGAGAAGGCCCGCGCTGTGCCGGGCGGCCATCAGACGCCGCCTCGGAAGACCTGCCACGACTCATCGACCGGCTCCAGGCCACAGGCGCGGTACAAGCGGGCGGCGTCGGAGCCGGGTTCGGCGACAATCACCCAGCGGGTCGCCCCCCGCGTCCCGGCCCACTGGCCGGCGACCTGGAGCAGATGCGAGGCGAGGCCCTTGCGCCGATGCGCGGGGACAGTCGCGACACTCTGGTAGCGCGCCGCGTCCTCACAGAGCACGATGCCCAGATCGGCCACCAAATCCTCACCTGCGAACGCGCCCACGAACACGGCATCACCGTGGGCCACCATCCGCTGTCGCGATGCGATTCGTCGACGGGCGAAGTCGGCGTAGGCCGCTGGATCAGCGGCGCCGGATCCGGCGACCTCGTTGCGCAAGGACTGCTCCCAGTCGTCACCGGCGAGGGGTCGCGCGACGTACCCGGTCGGCAGCTCCCGCCCCCGCGGCGGACGATCCGCACCGAGCACCTCGTCGCGTTCGAGGTCGACGTCCAGGCCCTCCCACGCCTGTGGATCCGGGGCCGCGGGCAGCCCGATGGCCACATGGCCGGCCGACGGGAACTCACGCGCCATCAGCGCCAGGCAGTCCCTCGGGCGCTCGGCCAATCCAGGGTCCGTGACCAGAACGAAGTTCCCCCAGTAGTACCCGGGGTTATCGGGAGTCTCGACCACCAGATAGCCGTCGGCAGGGCGGATCCGGGAACCCGATTGCCGCAGCACGTCGAGGTCTGTTCGCCATCCCAAGGACAACTCGTGCATGATCCGAGCCTAGGTTGGCAGGCATGAAGCGACTCGGACTGCTCGGCGGGATGTCGTGGGAGTCATCGATCGAATATGAGCGGTGGATCAACGAGGCGGTGCGTGCCCACCTCGGCGGCACGGCGTCCGCCGACCTGGTCATCCGCTCCTTCAATTTCGCGGACATCGAGGCCCTCCAGGAAGCCGGCGACTGGGATGCCGCAGCCCGCACCCTCAGCGCCGCCGCCCGCGATCTCCAGGCCAGCGGCGCGGAGGGGATCGTCCTGTGCACCAACACGATGCACAAGGTCTTCGACGAGATCCAATCCTCCGTCGACGTGCCCCTGCTCCACATCGCCGATGCGACGGCTGACGCCGCGATCGCCGAGGGCGTCGACCAGGTGGCGCTGCTCGGGACCCGGTACACGATGGAGCAGTCGTTCTACGCCGACCGCTTGCGCGCCGCAGGGCTCGGGGTCCGCATCCCCGACGAGCCGGACCGGACCATGATCCACGACGTGATCTACACCGAACTCGTGCGTGGCATCGTCTCCCCCGACTCCCAACAGCAGTACCTCCAGGCGATCGATCGACTCGTGACGGCCGGCGCCCACGGCGTGATCGCCGGATGCACGGAGATCGAACTGTTGGTAGGACCGCAGGACGTGACCGTCCCCTACTTCCCCACGGCCTTCCTGCACGCCCGCGCAGCGGCGCGCTTCGCGTTAGAGATCTGAGGACACACCGATCAGCCGCGCTTCGACCGCGTCCGCCGCGGCCACCGGCCCGCCGGCATCGCGGAAGCCCTGGGCCACGCGCTGCGCCCCGGCGACCATGCCACGGGCTTCACGGACAGCGGCCACGATACGGCTTCCGCTGAGGTGCTTGGACGGCAACCGGACACCCGCTCCCGCCATCTCCACCCGCCTGGCCACCTCGAGCTGGTCACGTCCGAACGGCACGGCAACAACCGGCACGCCCAGACTCAAGGCCTTCTGTGTGGCACCCATACCGCCGTGGGTGATCACCACGTCCGCACGGGTGAAGAGCGGACCGTGCGGCACGTACTGCACGACGCGCGCATTCTCCGGCACCCGGAAGGCCGCAGGATCTCCGGCCGGAACGGTGGCGACAACCTGCACCTGCTGTCCGGCGAGGGCGTCCATCACGGTCTGGGCGAGCCGACCATCGTCCTGGAACTCCGAGGATGTGGTCACCACGATCAGCGGATCGGGGGTCTCCCCCAACCACGCAGGCCCGGCAGCGGGTGGCTCCCACGTGCACGGACCGACCATGACCACGGAGTCCGGCCACTCGGTGCGGTGGTACTCGAACGGCTCCGCCGTCAGATAGAGCAGCAGCGGCGGACGCCGGAACTGATCACTGAGCCTGTCGATCGCCGGCAACCCCTGGGAATCCCGCACGTCGTTCACGCCGGGCAGCATGCTCCGGTTCATCGCACCCTCGACCAGGGGCCGCGCCGCCGCGTCCCGGATCCGGCCCAGCGCGTTGTGCGCCGGCGCGAAACCCGGCCCGTACGGCGGAGTCTCGGACGATGGCAACGGGATGGGGTAGGGGCAGAAGGCCGCCCAGGGCCCGCCCCACTTCTCTGCGGCGGCCAACGCACCCCAGGAGTTGATGTCGACGATCACTGCCACCGGGGCCTCCTGCGCGATGGCGCGCTCCAGATCCGACGCG
>CALFYG010000247.1 GCA_937952095.1 uncultured Micrococcales bacterium
GGGTGCAGCGATCGTGGCCGGTGATGGCGGCGACGGCGGAGGTGGCGAGGACGAGCGTCCAGGCGGCGAGCCAGAACGCAACGGACCAGGGTGGCGGGATGACGCCGTCGAGGCGGTCGGCTTGGTCGGCCATCCATGCGGTCTGCCATGCGGCGAGGGCGCAGACCGCTGCGAGGGTGAGGCGTGTCGCGCTCGACACCTTGCGGGTCGGGACGCACGGGGTGTCGGCGGTCATCACCATGCGAGCCTCCCGACTGCCCAACCGGTGCGGAGCACCAGGTCGAGGGTGATGACGACGCCCACCGGGGAATAGCTGTCGAAGTAGGCGACACTCGTCAAGGTTGCGTCGGCGAAGTTCGAGCCGCCCCAGCGTGCGGCCCCGCCCCGGTAACCGCCGCCGCCGCCACCCTGCCTGACGCCACCGGGTGCTCCCACGGGCGTGGGTTGCGTGCCGCCCCAATACCCGCCACCTGGGCCGCCCCGGTCGCCGGACCCGTAGCCTGAGTTGCCGCCACCGCCACCACCGCCCGCTATGACCAGCGGCCCGGTCGGTGTGTCGATACCGGACGCACCGCCGCCACCACCGCCAGCTTCCCAGCCGTTGGGGACGAGCCATGAGCCCGTCCCGGGGCCGCCGTCGCCGCCGTTCCACCCGGCCGGACCGCCGCCAGCACCTCCTAGCCGGGCGCCGCCTGGAGCGTTGTAGCCATCGCCGCCGCCGGCACCAACAATGACGGTGACCACAGTCCCCGGAGCGAGCGTGATGTTCCCGGCGAGTCGGCCACCGGAACCACCGACAGCGCGGCCAGGCGACCCGCCGCCGCCGCCGCCGACGACTTTTACGGTCATCGACCCCGCCGTATGAAACGGAACGGTCCACGCGGTCATCGTGCCAGGCGTCGTGAACGAATAGGTCGTGACGGTCACCGCTCAGATGCTTTCTGCGATGCGGGCGTCGATCGCCATCTACGCCACCTTCTTCCACAGGCTCGGCACCTTGTCCGGTTCCCAACCCTTCTGCGTCGTGTGCGCCTGCACAACCTCGTAGGTCGCACCGCCGAAGGTGAATCTTTCACCGGCTTTCACCGCGATCCCCGCCACCCACGCCGTCATCGCCGGACTCCGATAGACACGGAACAACGCCGGAACCACATCGGGCGTCCAATCAGCCTGCGTCGTGTGCGCCTGGAGCACCTCGACCAACGTCCCGTCCCACGCCAACACGTCACCCGCAGCGACGGCGACGCCGGGCTCCCAGTCGGGGAACAGCCCAGCCACCTCAGCCACCGCAACGTCACCGATCGACCCCAACTGGCCCTTGATGCAGATACGGGCGTCGTGGAACGGCACGACCCAGTCCTCGATCGCCCCTGACGGGTTGAACGTGTAGGTGGTGACCGTGCCGACCGGCGAGGAGAGCGACACGGCTCACACTGCCGCGTACGCCGCGAGGCGGATCTGCGGGGAGACGTGGCGGGGCGTCATCTCGCGTACCTGATGATGACGATGCCATCGGCACCACTATGCGCTGTTTGCGGCGAACCCTGTCCACCGCCGCCACCTGATCCGGTGTGCGCCGCGGGTGCAGTTCCGGCTGTCCATGTGGAGTTGTTGTTCGTGTAAGCACCGCCGCCACCAACACCAGATCCACCAGTTCCACCTGATGCCCCAGAGCCAGAGGTCTGCAAGCCTTGCCCGCCACCGCCACCTGCGTAGTAATCACCCCATATCAGAACACCTGCCCCACCATTCCCGCCTTTCGGTGGTGATGTTGCAAGTGGAGTTCCATCACCACCGGCTGCACCGGCGCCACCGCCACCGCCACCTGTGTAGCGAGGGCCAAACGTTCCGCCACCGGCACCGCCTGCGTTGCCCTGGCCTGCCGTGCCCGCTGTCTTGCCCGTCGAATCATAACCGGCTCCGCCACTTGATCCCCCCGACTTTCCCGCACCGGATAGGACTCCCCCGCCACCACCTTTGGCAGTGATCCCATTGAAATCGGAATCCCCACCGTTGCTGCCATCGGTACCTTTGGACCCACCTGACCCAACTGTCACCACATGAGAACCTGACGAGAGATTTGCCACTCCCTGAATGACGCCACCCGCGCCGCCACCGCCATAAAGACCACCACCCCCACCACCACCGACAATGGCGAACTCGACGTATAAGCTCGAAACGTACAGGTCGAATGTTCCCGATGTCGTGAAGGTGTGATACTGGTAGCCACCGGAATAATATGAGGTTCCACCCAACGCCGGTATCCAGACGTTCGGGTCGATCTTCCCCGGATTGCGGGACCGTCCGTAAACCGTCACGACACCACCAGGCGGTTCACATACCCGTGAACGGCGAGCACGTTCGCAGTCGCGGCGAACGCTCGCACCACCTTGGAGTTGGACAGCACCAGACCCGGCACGATCAGAAACAGCCCCGACTCGGGATCGATCCCCGCTTCGATCGAATCGTCCGGGTCAGTCGTCCCACCGAACTGCACCGTCAACTTCACCGCCGACGCCGAACTGTTCACGCACCACAGCCACACTTCATCGGTAGCAGTCGCGTGCGCCGTATGCACCAGCGTCCCCGGTGAGCCGGTCGCTGCCACCTTGATGCCCTGCCCGTCCGCCGAACCGGAGAACGGGAGTCGAGTGATCGCGGTTGTCATCGTCAGTCTCCGAACACTTGCGCCAGGAGAGCCACCTGGCCTTCATCGAGCGATGCCGAGTTGGCATCGACGTACGTCTTGGTCGCCTTCTGCGTCGCCACCTTCGTGTCGCTGTTCGCTGCGAGCGTGCCGTCAGCGTCCAGGGTGAAGTCGGGGACCCCGATCGTGATCGTTCGTGTCGCCATCTACACCACCTTCCGCCACAGGCTCGGCGTGGCGGGCGGCTCCCAGCCCTGCTGCGTCGTGTGACCCTGCAAGCACTCCCACGTCGCACCGCCGAAACCGAACCGCTCACCGACGGCCACCTTGATCCCCGCCACCCACTCGGTCATCTCCGGGGTGCGATGAACCTTGAACAGCGCCGGGACCTTGTCGGGCGTCCAATCAGCCTGCGTCGTGTGGCCCTGGATGACTTCGA
>CALFYG010000248.1 GCA_937952095.1 uncultured Micrococcales bacterium
ACGCGCGGGTGGGTGGCTACTGGGGGCAGTGCCTCAAGCTCGCCGACGACGCGTATATGCCGAAGGGTCCGCGTGTGGGCACGGCGTTCGACCAGTGGCACCGCGCCAAGGACGCCGGCGTCGCGCACCCCAAGGATCGCAACCCTCCGGTGGGCGCTCACATGTTCTGGGACCCGGGTCACTCCGCCGGGCACATCGCCACTTACGTCGGTGATGACAAGGCCGTCACCAACATGCCGGACGGCACGGTGAAGGCCATCAAATGGCGGGCCATGAACGACTGGGGCCCCTACCTGGGCTGGGCGCCGCCGTTCTACAAGTGACATCCACAGATCCACGCCGGCCACTTCCGGGGGGTGTGCGCGCCGCGTAGTACTGGATGTATGCCGCTGAGCGCTCTGGTCGATGACACGCTGGTCTGTGCCCCACTGGTGTCCGATGACCAGTGGGCGGGCATGCGGGACCGGACCATCAGGTTGCAGCCCTGCGGGCACCCGGGCTTCCCCCGGGTCTCGCCGGCGGGCACCCGGCACTTCGTGCATGTGCGTGACAGTGGATGCACACATCAGGAGTCCGCCGAGCACCTACATCTGAAGGCACTGATCGCGTCCGCGGTCTGCGCCGCAGGCTGGACGGCTGCCACGGAGGTGGCCGGTGAGGGCTACATCGCGGACGTCCTCGCCGAAGGTCCGGGCGGTCCGGTCGCCCTGGAAGTCCAGCGATCGTCGCAGGTGTTGCGCGAGTACGAACGCCGGCAGAGCGTCTACGACCGCGAGGGTGTGCGCTGCGTGTGGTTCGCCGCCCGGGTCCCGCAGGGTCATCGGGCCGGACCCGCATTGCCACTGTTCCTTGTCCGCGATTGGCTGTCCGATCCCCACTGTGCAGTGGCCGGGCGCGATGTGGCTCTTGGCGTTCTGGTCGCCGCACTGCTCAGCGGCGACTGCCGATGGCGCGAGAGCGTGCCCAGCCGTGAGGCGAGGGTCGAAACCCTGCGCCAGGTGTGTCCGGTGTGCGCCAGTGAGCGCACGGCGGAGGTCGCCAGGTGGTTGCGGGGTGCGTGCGTGTGCGGGTTACCGGTCATGCACGCCTCGGGTGGGATCACCTGGGTGGACGGCCGGCGGTGCTGCGGACATTGGGGTCCGATGTTGACCCTCGGAGCGACGATCGCGCACAAACCGGCGGACACCCAGGTACTCGCCGGACACTGGTGCTTCAGTTCTTCAGAACCCCGTCCGAGACCAGCGCTGCCCGCGTGAGAGTGTCCACCGCGCCGGTGCGGGGGAGCTTGTTCTTGACCTGGTAGGCGGCCACGGCGCGCATCGTCGCAGGCCCGAAGTAGCCGTTCGCCCCGGGGACGTTCAGCGCCTTCTGTACAGCGAGGACCTCACGGTTCTCGCTGCCGCGCCACAACAGGGGGCCCGGTTTGGCCGATGTGCGCGCCAGTCGCGGCGGGAAGCTGCAGGGGCGGGGGTTGGGGGACGTGCGGGTGTGCAACGTCGCGGGCTCGTTCTGGAACGGACGGCACGGCCCGTAGTCAGTGGCCGCCACGGTCCCGTCCCAGAAACTCGTCTTGCCGAAGGCGCCGGCCCAGGAGAAGGAGAAATGGACGTGGTCGGTGTGTGGGTCGGACTTGCTCAACTTCCGCCAGCCCTCCGCGGCGCGGTAGGAACCCCAGATCCGCCTGTTGTAGCCGATGTACATGATCCCGAGCCGTCGGGCCCAATACGCCTGCTGGCCGTCGGGACCCTTGGCCATCAGCCAGTTGATGAGGTCGGTGGCTGCCGCGAACGACTTGGGGTCCTTGGCATCGGCGTGCCAGTCCCATGCACGGCCGTCGAGGTGCTCGCTGATCCCGTCGTCGGTGCAGTCACGCAACGAACCCCAGTCGCTGGTCGCGGGGTAGGTCTTCAGCACGAGGTCGCGGAACTTCGCGATGCCCTTGCGCCACCTGGGGTCGCAACTGGTCTGGGGGACGTACGGTGTGAAGCCCTCCGCCTTGCCGCTGGACTGCGCGTACTGCCCGAGACCCTGGACGCCCTTCACCGTCGGTACCGGGAATCGTGGTGGTTTTGCCTCACTGGGCAGCGTCGCCACCACCGGTGCTGCGGCCAAGCAGCACAGCGCGGCGGCGATCGCGGCTTTCATCACCCGTCCCCTTTCGACGTGTCGCGGGCACGACCTTACCGATTACCCCCTGTGATACGCCAAACGCGCAGAGCAATCGGGTGATGGAGGGCCGAACAGAGTGTTTCGGGCCGGTTACCGGACGGTGGTTGCGGTGACCCCGGAGTGGTCTCGGAACCGGCGGCATGGCAAAGTTGAAGTCAGGCATCGCGCAGCCATTGGCGCCCGACCCGCGCCGTTCCATCCACCGCGCGGAGACGGAGTGCACAGATGACGATCGCAGGTTTGGAAAACCCACCCACGAAGAACAAGAAACTGCTCGAGTGGGTCGAGGAAGTCGCCAACCTCACCCAGCCCGACCGTGTCGAGTGGTGTGACGGTTCCGACGCCGAGTGGGACCGCATGACGCAGGCCCTCGTCGATAGCGGGACGTTCATCAAACTCAACCCCGAGATCCGGCCCAACTCGTTCCTTGCCCGTTCGGACCCCTCCGACGTGGCGCGTGTCGAGGACCGGACGTTCATCTGCTCGCTGCGCGAGGAGGACGCCGGTCCCACCAACAACTGGCAGGACCCCACCGAGATGCGTGGCACCCTCAAGGAGCTCTTCGCCGGGTGTATGCGCGGCCGGACGATGTACGTCATCCCCTTCTCCATGGGTCCGCTGGGCTCGCGCATCTCCCAGTTGGGCGTCGAGCTGACCGACTCGCCGTACGTGGTCGCCAACATGCGGATCATGACCCGGATGGGCCAGGCCGCGCTCGATCTGATCGGTGAGGACGGCGACTTCGTCCCGGCGCTGCACTCCGTCGGATACCCCCTGGTCGACGCCGACGGCAACGCCCGCGAGGACGTCGCATGGCCGTGCAGTGACACGAAGTACATCGTGCACTTCCCGGAGACCCGTGAGATCTGGTCCTACGGTTCCGGATACGGCGGCAACGCTCTGTTGGGCAAGAAGTGCTTCGCACTGCGGATCGCTTCGGCGATGGCTCGCGACGAGGGCTGGATGGCCGAGCACATGCTCATCCTCAAGCTCACCGCCCCCGACGGCGACGTCAAGTACCTGACGGCCGCCTTCCCGTCTGCCTGTGGCAAGACGAACCTCGCCATGCTCGAGCCGACCGTGCCCGGCTGGAAGGTCGAGACCGTCGGTGACGACATCGCCTGGATGCGCTTCGGTGACGACGGCCGCCTGTACGCCATCAACCCGGAGGCCGGCTTCTTCGGAGTCGCACCGGGCACCGGCGAGAAGACCAACTCCAACGCGATCAAGACCCTGTGGGGCAACTGCATCTACACCAACGTCGCCCTCACCGATGACGGTGACGTGTGGTGGGAGGGTCTGACCGACGAGCCGCCGGCACACCTGATCGACTGGAAGGGACGGGACTGGACTCCCGACTCCGACGAGCCGAGCAGCCACCCGAACGCCCGTTTCACCGCGCCGGCCTCGCAGTGCCCGTCCATCGCGGACAACTGGGAAGACCCGGCCGGCGTGCCGATCTCGGCGATCCTGTTCGGTGGCCGGCGTGCCACGAACGTGCCGTTGGTCAACGAGGCACGGGACTGGGCCCACGGTGTGTTCATCGGTGCCACGGTCTCCTCGGAGATGACGGCTGCGGCAGTCGGTGGCATGGGCCAACTGCGCCGCGACCCCTTCGCGATGCTTCCCTTCTGCGGCTACAACATGGCCGACTACTGGAACCACTGGCTGAAGATCGGTGCCACCGCCGACGCTGACAAGTTGCCGAAGGTCTACCAGGTCAACTGGTTCCGCAAGGACGAGGACGGCAAGTTCATCTGGCCCGGCTTCGGCGAGAACAGCCGGGTCCTGGCATGGATCATCGAGCGGGTCGAGGGCCGTACCGACGCGGAGGCCACCGCGATCGGGGGCAAGCCGAAGGACGGCGACCTGTACGTCGAGGGGCTCGACCTCACTGACGAGCAGTTGACGGAGTTGTTCGCAGTAGACCCCGAGACCTGGCTGGCCGAGTGCGACCTCACCGAGGAGTACTTCGCGCAGTTCGGCGACAAGGTCCCGCAGGCCCTGCGCGACGAGCTGTCGACGCTGCGTGCGCAGCTCGAAGCGGCCAAGGGCTGACACACCGTTCGAAGGGGGCGTCCACGGCGGGCGCCCCCTTCGTCGTGTCGCAGACGACTCACGAGCGCCTCTCACGAGGCGACTAGGCCCGACTCACCTTCTCGTTGTCGGTGTCGGGGGGCGGGGGCGTGGTGCCGCCGCGCACCGGATGCCAGCGGGGGAGATCGAAGGTGGGCCCGAAGCCCGGTGGCGGATCCGAGCAGGCCGCTCGGGCTCTGCCGCGCAGTTCATCGACGCGGGTCGTGTACGCGGGATCCGCGACCCGGTTGTCGAGTTCGTAGGGGTCCACCCGGTAGTCGTAGAACTCCTCTTCGCCCGTGCCGTATCGCACGAACAGTTCCTCGCGAGTCCGCCAGGCGCAGAAGGGTGGACGAACGACCCGGCTCGTCGATTCCGTGGCATACAGCGGCACACCGTTGCTGTTGCGGTCGGCGAGCATCGAGGTGCCGGCGCTGGTGTTCGGCAGGCCGGCCGCCTGCAGGATCGTGGCGTGGATGTCGACGTTCGCGATCGTGAGACGATCGTCCACCGTCCCGGCGGACCCGGCGCCCCAGCGCACGACCAGCGGTACGTTGGTCGACTTCAGGTACGGGTAGCCCTTGCCGTCGAGACGGTGTTCCCCGTGCATGTAGCCGTTGTCCGACACGTAGACGAACAACGTCCGATCAAGCCGGCCGCTCTGCTTCACCGCGTCGTAGAGGGCCTTCACGGAATCGTCGACGCTGCGCAGGGTGTCCATCTGCTTGGCCAGGTTGATGCCGGGTGCCTCACCCTCGACGGCGGCAGACACCGGTTGTTGCTGCACGTAGGTGGGCTTGTCCGAGACGTCGGACTCCATCACGGAGGCGTTGCGGTAGTTGGCAGGTACCCGACTCGCTCCGCGGTACTTCCGCTCGGCGGTGAACGGCGAATGGGGTGCGTAGGGGGCCAGCACCGTGAACAGCGGTTGTCCGGCGGGCGCGGTGCGGATGTGATCGGCGGCTTCCTTGCCGAGGAACGTGGTGGAGTACTTCGTCACGAACTCCTGGCTGGCGCGCTTCGGCTTCTGCCCGAAGGGCACAGCATCGGTCAGCCCGAAATTGCGGTATTTGCCGCTCTGCTTGGTCGTGAACGATCGCCATGTGTCCCATCCGGGAGGGGCGGTGCCGTCGTACAACGGGCCGTACTCGTTGACGTACTTGCCGAAGTAGGCCGTGTTGTAGCCCGCGGCATCCAGCGCCGTCGCGATGGTGTTCTTCTCCAACCCGGCGGCCTTGATCGCGGGGTAGCCGCCGAAGCCGGTGTCGGACTCGTTGCTGTAGATGCCGGTGTCCGGAGTCAGTTGTCCGGTGAGAAGACTCGTGCGGCTCGGGCAGCACAGGCTCGTGGGCACGACCGCGTTGGTGTAGTTGATCCCTTTGCGCAGCAGCAGACGGTTGAGGTACGGCATTCCGGCCAGAGTGTTGGTCGGCTGATCGTCGGTGAGGACGAGTACGACATCCCAATCGCTGGCGGCAGTGCGCTTCTTGGTGCCCACTGCGCCAGCCATCCCCGACGCCCCCACGGACGCCAGGATCAGCGCCAGCAGGGCGCCGAGCAGCACGGGGAAGCGTCGCACATCCACGAGTGTAAGTCGGGTCAGGCCCGTTCCTGGGCCACCGGGGCATCCGGGCGTGGGAGCCGGGCCGCTGCCAGGCGGACGATGACAGCACCGAACAGCGCACTCGCACCTGCCATCAGCCACATCGCCGACCAGTTGGCGTTGGCGATCAGCCCGAGCGTCAGCGGTCCCACGAGCAGGCCTATCGCCACCCCGGTCTGCGCCACCCCGGAGGCGGCTGCCGTCGACGTGGGGAAGCGCCGGGCGACTGCCAGGTGCTGTAGTCCGGGCCAGCCCCAGCCGAAGGCGTTGGCCACGATCAGGCCCGCCACGAACAGAGCCGACACCCCGCTGGCCATGAGGAACCAGCCCACTGCACCGAGCACGCACAGCAGGCTCACCCCGAGCAGGGGATCGAAGGTCCAGCGGTCCGCGCCGATGCCGGCGCTGAGCCGGATCGCCAGGCCGGCGAAGCCACCGGCAGCGACCAAGTAGCCGGCTTGGCCTTCAGTCAGCCCGACATGCACGCCGCCCGCCGCACCGAGCGCTCCGATCGACGTCGCCGCCAGCACGGCGGCCACCATGCCCGCGGCAAGCACCCAGAGGCCGCCGATGCGGTCGGCGGGGACACGCTGCTCACTGCGTGCCGAGGTGCTCGCACGATCGGCGGGCACGATGAGGACGGCCACAACGGCCGCTCCGGCGGCGAGAACGTAGGCGAAGCGCCACCCGACGGTCAAAGCGATCAGTGGGACGGCCAAGCCGCCCAGCAAGGTGGCCACCGGGATTCCGGATTGCTTTATCGCGAAGCCGAGCCCGTACCTGGCGGGACGGACCTGTGCGGCGACCAGCGCGTTGCCTGCAGGTTGCCCCAACGCGTTGCCCAGACCACCCACGAGCAGGGCTGCGCCGAGCATCACGACCGACGAGCTCATGGCGCACAGCAACAGCGCGATGCACGAGGTCCCGGTCGCCACCCAGAGGCTGCGGCGTACTCCGAGGCGACGCACTTGTCGGCCCAGCGGTGCGCTTCCCAGTGAAGTGGACACCGCGAACAGCGAGGCCAGGGCACCCACGCTGGCGGGAGTCACGCCGAACTCCCGCCCGATCTGCACGGACATCGCACCGGTCAGGAAGAGGGCCAGGACGCCCATCAGGTTGACGGCGACGGCTGCGAGTACCGCACGCTGTCCGCTCGTCACACCTCCCAGGCTACGAGGTGGGGCCATGGTGCAATGGGGTATGCGGTGGGCAGCGGTGGCAGCGGCGATGACCAGCGTCGCCCTGTCGACCTCGGTGGCCCACGCCGGCGCCTGGACGCCCGTGGATACGGGACTCGTCGACACCAGCCGGCCGGGGGTCTCCTTGCGCAAGGGGACTACCTTCATCGTGTGGACCACCCCCGATGGGGAACTTGCATCTCGCACGGTGTCCGCGAAGGGCCGGCTCGGGGCTACCCGGGTACAGCAGAGGGGATTCAGTTTCCTCAGCGCTGACCCGGTGCGGGTGGGATCGGACTGGATCGCCGCCGGCACGCGTGCTCTGCCGGGTTCGTCGTTGTATTGGGCGGGCGCGGCCTTCGCCACCGATGGCCAGACGCTGGAATCACTGACCGATGACTTCGCCTATCTGTCCCAAGGGCAGGACGCGCTGCGCCGTGACGGCAGTCTGCTGTATGCGTACACAGACGGCGGGGCGACGGTCCAGGTGGCCTCACCCGGAAGGCCCCCGGTGCTGATCACGCGGGGCACCGCTTTCGAACCGGCACTTGCCTCCGATGGCGAGGTGACCCATCTCGGCTGGTACTCCCAGGGCGAAGGTGTGGTGCTCGCCCAACTCGGGGAGGCGGCTGTTTCGACGCCGGTCGTGGTGCCGGGTTCCGCGTACCTGGTACCCACCCAGCGGGTGGCGCTGGAGGTGCGCGACGGCCAACCGTGGACGGCCTTCCCCAGCGCGGCCAAGCGGATCCAGGTGTGGAATCCGCAGCGGACGTCACCGGTGGAGATCGCGACCAGGGAACCGGTGGTCGCGGTCGACCTTGCCGTGGCCGGTTCCCGGCTGTGGCTGGCCTATGCGACGACCAAGCAGGTCTGTGTCCAGCGGTCCGCTGCCAACGCCGTGGTCTTCGGTGCGGCCACCTGCCGAACGGCCGCCGCTAGTGCCGTGACGCTCGCGGCGGGGGAGTACGCCGACGTCGTGGCCACCGTTGCGCCCAAGGCGCTGCACACGAGGCTTTTCCCGTCGGTCAGCGTGACGACCCGGCCGCGGGCCGGCCTCGTGGCCGTCCGGGATGCCGGCCGGCCGCTGGCCAAGGCACGGGTGAGCGTCGGGAAGCAGAAGGCCCGCACCGACGCGAGGGGCCGGGCTCGGCTGCAGCCCTGGCCGAAGAAGCAGACCGTTCAGGTGAATGCCGAAGGTTACGAGCGCTGGTCGAGTCGCTGACACGACGAAGCCGCGGCCCGTTCGACGGACCGCGGCTTCGTGGTTGGTGTCAGTCGCCGATCGTGGCGACCATGATCGCCTTGATCGTGTGCAGACGGTTCTCCGCCTGGTCGAAGGCGATGTTCGACGAGGACTCGAAGACGTCGTTGGTGACCTCGAGGCCGTTGGTCATCCCCGTACTCGCGGCGACGTCCTGGCCGACCTTCGTGTTCGTGTCGTGGAACGCCGGCAAGCAGTGCATGAACTTGGCGTCACGCTCACCGGTCTTCTCCAACGCTGCGCGGTTCACCTGGTACGGGGTGAGCAACTTGACCCGCTCGTCCCAGACCTCCTTGGGCTCACCCATCGACACCCACACATCGGTGTGCAGGAACATCGCGCCGGGTATGGCCTCGTCGGGGTCCTCGGTCAGCATGACCTTTGCTCCGGACTGCTCGGCGCGCTCGTGGGCGGCGTCCTGAACCTCTTGCGAGGGCCACAGGTCCCGCGGCGAGCAGATGCGTACGTCCGATCCCATGATCGCGCCCATGATGAGCAGCGAGTTGCCCATGTTCGAGCGTGCGTCGCCCATGTAGGCGTAGGTGATCTCATGGGTCGGGCGATGTGAGTGCTCGATCATGGTCAGGAAGTCGGCCAGCATCTGAGTGGGGTGCCATTCGTCGGTCAGGCCGTTCCACACCGGCACGTCGGAGAACTCGGCGAGTTCCTCGACGTTGCTCTGTGCGCTGCCGCGGTACTCGATGCCGTCATAGAAGCGGGACAGCACCCGCGCCGTGTCGGCGATCGACTCCTTGTGGCCCAGCTGCGAGCCGCTCGGGTCGAGGTAGGTGACCCCGGCGCCCTGGTCGTAGGCGCCGACCTCGAAGGCGCAGCGGGTGCGGGTCGAGGTCTTCTCGAAGATCAGGGCGACGTTCTTGCCCTGCATGAGCCGGCGCTCGTTGCCGGTGTACTTGGCGCGCTTGAGGTCACGCGAGAGATCGAGGAGGAACTGCAGTTCCTTCTGGGTGAAGTCCAGTTCCTTGAGGAAGTCGCGATTGCGAAGGTTGACGGGCACTACATCTCCTTAGTTGTGATGGGTGAGGTGAGTGTGGGGTGGCCGTTTCGCCGACCACCCCACACGAGGACTATTCCGCCGAACCGCGGATGATCGGGCAGCTCATGCAGCGCGGTCCACCGCGGCCGCGGCCGAGCTCCGAACCCACGATCGTGACGATCTCGATGCCCTCCTTGCGAAGGAAGGTGTTCGTGGTCGTGTTGCGTTCGTAGCCGAAGATGACCCCGGGTGCGACGGCGAGGAAGTTGTTGCCGTCATCCCACTGCTCGCGCTGGGCACCGAGCTCGTCGATCGGGGTCTTGAGGACCCGGATCTCCGGCACACCGACTGCATCGGCCACGACGGGCCACATGTCCTCGTTCTCCTCGACGGTGAACTCCCCGCTGTCGCCGACCGGCTCGAGGGTGTACGAGCGAAGGTGGTCCGGCAGGTACGGGTAGCAGGAGAACGCGTCCTTGTCGATCATGGTCATGGCCGTGTCCAAGTGCATGAACGCACGTGTCTTCGGCAACTCGACCACGATGACCTTGGTGATCTTGCCCTGCCCGTACTTGAAGTACTTGCGGGCCAGGACCTCGACGCCCTGTGGTGTGGTGCGCTCACCCATGCCGATCATGATCGCGCCGTTGCCGATCACCAGGATGTCGCCACCTTCGACCGTGGCCGGTTCGTGGTGCTCGTCGTCGTTGCCGTAGTAGAAGTTCAATCCGGCGTTCGCGAAGCGCGGGTGGAAGTTCCAGATGGTGCGTGAGTGCAACGTCTCCCGCTTACGCGCCGGCTTGGCCATCGGGTTGACGCTCAGCCCGTCGTAGGCGAAGGCCGTGTTGTCGCGCTGGAACAGGTGGTTGGGCAGCGGGGTCAGGATGAAGTCGTAGTCATCCAGGTAGCTCCAGAGCAGGCTCTGCGTGTTGGGCAGGTGCAGGTCCTTCTTCAGCACACCGCCGATCAGGGCCTCCGACAGCAACTCGGACTCCTGCTGCATGACCAGTTCGGACAGCGGCTCGTCCAGGGCCGGTCCCACCTGGGTGGCGCTGGTCAGGCGCTCGTCGAGGAACTCCCGGGCGCCGGGTTGGTCGAGGGCTTCCTTGAGCAGCGTCTGGAAGTGCAGGACCTCGATGCCCTTGTCCCGCAACTTCTGGGAGAAGGCGTCGTGCTCCTCGCGGGCGCGTGCGGCCCACATGACATCGTCGAAGAGGAGGTCCTCGACGTTGGACGGGGTAAGGCGGGCCAGTTCGAGTCCGGGCCGGTGCACGATCACCGACTCCAGACGTCCCACCTCTGAGTCGACGTGATACTCAGACATTCACGAATTCCCTTCGTCGCGGTCCCCGCGCAGTTGCGGGATGCTCCGATCTTTCGACATTCGGCGTGCCCATGGCAGATCGAGCGGCAGATCCGGGGCCATTTGGCGCCGATTCGGGGACACATGTCCCCTCTCGGGGATGACCTGGACACCCGCAGTTCACCTGCGGAGCCGACACGGCGCGCGTGGACGCGACAACGCACGGACGCACCTGCTAGGCAAGGAAGCGCGTAGTGGTTTACACAACGCGTACGAAGGGATTGGGAGCAACGATGGCCACAGAGACCTCGCCACCGGTCGAATCGGAACCGGAGAAGAAGGGGGGATTCAAGTTCCCCACCGCGTATACGGTGCTGTTCTTCGTCCTGCTGCTCGTCTTCGCGCTGACGTTCGTCATCAAGCCGGGGTCGTACTCCTACGTCTCCTGCGACGGCGGCAATGCCAAGCCGATCCCGGGCTCGTACGAGCAGATCGACACCAGCATGACGTTCAAGGAGCGGCTGTACGACCTGTGGTTGTCGCCGGTCAACGGCCTCTACGGCATCCGCGAGGTCTCCGAGCCCGTCGAGGAGGTGACGCCGGAGCAGCAGGCTGTCGCAGACGAGACCTGTGAGGGTGCGCCTGCCGAGCTCGTCACCGCACCGGGCAACACCGGGCCGTACAACGAGGGTTCGCTGTTCGGTGCCGCCCAGGTGTTCTTCTTCGTGCTGGCGATCGGTGCGTTCATCACGGTCACCATCAAGACCGGGGCGCTCGATGCCGGTATCGCGCGATTGACCCACAGGTACCGGACCCGCGCGAACGTATTGATAGTCGTGCTGATGATCGTGTTCTCCCTGGGTGGCACGACGTACGGCATGGCGGAGGAGACACTGGGCTTCTACGCCTTGATCGTGCCAATCTTCGTAGCCCTCGGGTACGACCGATTGCTCGGCGCCGTGGTCATCCTGGTGGGAGCCGGGACGGGGACCATGGCATCGACGGTCAACCCGTTCGCAACCGGTGTTGCATCCGATGCTGCAGGCATCGATCTGGGTAACGGCATCATCCTGCGGTTCCTGATGTACATCGTGCTCACGGCCACGTCGATCTTCTTCGTCCTGCGGTACGCCCGCAAGATCAAGGGTCACCCCGAGAAGATGCTCGTGCCGTGGACCGATGAGGACAAGGCCCTCGAGATGGAGAGCGAGGGTGAACCGCCCGAGATGACCGGCTCGCAGAAGGCCGTCATGTGGGTGTTCGCGCTGTCCTTCGTGCTGATGATCTTCTCGGTCGTGCCGTGGGCGGACCTGCCGGGTCTTGGTGACATCTCCTGGATGGAGCGCATCACGCTCTACTGGTACTTCCCGGAGCTGGCGGCGATGTTCCTGGTCGCGGCCATCATCATCGGACTCATCGGCAAGCTCGGTGAGGAAGGGATGGTCAACGCGATCATCTCCGGCATGGGTGACTTCATCGGTGCGGCGTTCATCATCGCCTTCGCCCGTGGTGTGACCGTGGTGATGAACAACGCAGGTATCACCGACACCGTGCTGCACTCTTTGGAGAGTCTGGTCACGGACCTGTCGGGTGCCTTGTTCGCAGTGATGATGTTCATCGTCAACATCCCGCTGGCGTTCCTGGTCCCGTCGTCCTCGGGTCACGCGACCCTTGCGATGCCGATCATGGCCCCGCTCGGCGATTTTGCCGGCGTCAGCCGCGCCATCGTGGTGACCGCCTACCAGTCGGCCTCGGGATGGGTGAACCTGTTCACGCCCACCTCCGCGATCGTCATGGGTGGTCTGGCCATCGCCAAGGTCAGGTACGACCGGTACCTGAAGTGGGTGTGGCCACTGCTGCTGGTCCTGTTCGTGCTGACCTGCGTGCTCCTCGCGCTCGGGACGGCCGTGCCCGCAATCGGCGGCAACTGACAACACGGCCGCGGCCCCCGGCTCCCTCGTGGACCGGGGGCCGCGGTCTGTCCGGTAACCACCACGACGACGCTGCGGCACGCGTGGGAAACTAGCGGTCGTGACCACCCGACGCATCGCCTACCAGGGCGAACCCGGCGCCAACTCCCATCTGGTGTGCAAGCAGCACTACCCCGAGATGGAAGCGATGGCCTGCGCGTCGTTCGAGGACGTCTTCTCAGCCACGGAGAGCGGCGAGGCGGATCTGGCGATGATCCCGATCGACAACTCGATCGCGGGTCGGGTCAGCGACATCCACCATTTCCTGCCGGCCTCCAGCCTGCACATCGTCGGCGAGCACTTCCTGCGCATCCAGTTCGCACTCATGGCCCTGCCAGGGGCGAGCCTGGATTCGATCAAGACGGTTCACAGTCATGTGCACGCACTCGGCCAGTGTCGCAAGGTCATCCGGGAGCTGCAGTTGCGACCGGTCATCGCGGGGGACACCGCAGGTGCGGCCCGGGAGGTCGCGGAGTCAGGCGACCTGACGCAGGCGGCCATCGCCCCGCCGCTGGCCGCAGAGACCTACGGGCTCGAGATCCTGCGCGACGACGTGGAGGACGAGCAGCACAACACCACACGCTTCGTGGTGTTGTCGCGCGCGCTGGTCCAGGCGCCGCGCGGTGACGGTCCGATCGTGACGTCGTTCATCTTCAACGTGCGCAACATCCCCGCAGCGCTCTACAAGGCGCTCGGGGGGTTCGCCACCAACGGCGTCAACATGACCAAGTTGGAGAGCTACATGGTCGGTGGCGCGTTCTCCGCGACGCAGTTCCTCGCCGAGGTGGACGGGCATCCGGATGACCCGCCGCTCAAGCGCGCGTTGGAGGAACTGCGGTTCTTCACCACAGATGTCAAGATCCTCGGTGTCTACCCCGCCGACCCGGGGCGCCGGGGCTGATCGGCCACTAGGCTTGCGGCCATGAGTGGAGCCGCGAAGAGCAACGTGCTGATGTTCCTCGCGGCGATGTGCGCGGTGGGAACCGTATGGCTCGCCGTGGTGGCCGTCACTGGGCCGAACCTTGTGTACGCCGTGATGGCGGTGCTGCTGGCGGTCGCGACCGTGATCGCATGGCGGGCCTATCGCGCGCTGCTGCGCGAACTCGATGCGCAGGAGCGCCGGACATGACGAAGCGCCGCTCCCTTCCCGGGTGAGCGGCGCTTGCGACAGATTTCAGGACACGACGCCCAGGGCTCCGGGGGAGACCGCCTCGGAGATCTCGGCTGCCGCGGCCACGGCTCCTTCGCCGCGCTGGCGGGGGAACTGGGCAAGAGCGATGCGCACATACACGCGCTCGCGCTCCTCCTCGGTCAACCCGCCCCACACCCCGTAGGGCTCACGAGCGCGGATGGCGTAGTCGGCGCAGTCGATGCGCACGTCGCACCGGGCGCACACGGCCTTCGCCGCCCGGTCCCGTCGAAGTCGTGCGAGCCCCCGCTCGTTCTGTGGGTGGAAGAACAACTCCGGGTCGGCCTCGCGACAGGAACCGATCTCCTGCCAGTCCCAGGTGGCATCGGCCGGCACTTGTGACAGAGGTTGTTGCGGCATCTAGACCTTCTCCAATCAGCCGGCTGAGCCGGCGACAGGCCACTCACACCTGCTGTGAGCGGTCTCCCTCCTTGCGCTTTCGTGACGTCTTCACTGATGTCATCGGAGAGCGCTAACCACGACTTGAACGCTACTGACAGTGAGCGGTTGGGGCATCGTCCGTTCGGTTGGTCTGAGCCTCAGCCGTTCGATGACATTATGCGCAGAGTAATCACAGTGGGGTCAAGCCATTCGCATGAATCGGCCCTGTGGGACAGATCGGACACGCAGCGTCACACGAAAGAGCGAATCGCGCCGGAAGGAGCGGTATTGCGCATCCTCACTGTGTGTGAGATGAGTGCCCCTGGCGCTGTGATCTGGCTCACGTAGACTCATCCGTATGGCTGCTTCTGATCCACTGGAAAGCCCAGGGCTGTCCGGCGACACCCTGGTCGAGTCCGAGCCCCAGCTCGAGGAGGGCGACCATGAGCGGTTCGCCCACTACGTCAAGAAGGACAAGATCCTGGCCAGTGCCGTGATGGGTGAGCCGGTCGTGGCCCTGTGCGGCAAGGTCTGGGTTCCCAACCGTGATCCCTCTCGCTTCCCCGTGTGTCCGACGTGCGAGGCGATCTACAAGGGACTGGCCCCCGGCGGCGACGATCCGGGGGAGTAGGACGTCGGGAGGCATGAACCTCCGAAAGCCGGATACCAGCACCTGAGGCCGACACTCCGGCGTCCGGTGATGGTCACCTGGGCGACACGGCGAGAAGGTGGTGTAGATGACTGCAGAGACTTCACAGACGCTCGACCGCGGGTTGACCCTGCTGACCTTGCTCGCGGATCATCCCGAGGGGATGCGCGTCAGCGAGATCGCAGCGGAACTCGGGATCGGGCGAACGGTGGTGTATCGCCTCGTTGTGACGCTTGAGAAGCACGCGCTCCTGCGACGGGCCGCCGATGGCAGGTGTCACGTGGGCCTCGGCTTGATCGGCCTCGCCCGGCAGGTGCAGCCCCTGTTGCGGGAGGCAGCATTACCTGCTCTGCGTCGCCTCGCCGACGCCACGACCGCCACGGCGCACCTGACCATCACCGATGGTGCCGATGGGCTGGTCGTGGTCGCGGTGGCCGAGCCGCCACGGGCGGAGTTGTTCGTGGGGCTGCGGGTGGGATCGCGCTCCGGGCTCGAAGACACCGCCGCGGGGCAGGCGATCCTGTTGTCGCGTCGCGGTGATTCCCGGCCGGTTGTGGCACCGCCTCGTGGTCCCGGCGCCGTCGCGTCGGCCGCGGCGGCCGTGTCGGTACCGGGCATCGAGGCGGTTGTGGGGCTCTACGTGCTCACCCCGCCGGACGAGACCGTCCTGACCGAGTTGATCTCGGCCCGAGACGCGATCGCCACCAGGTTGAGGTGAAGCGGGTCAGCCGGCCGGGGGCTGACCGGTCTTCTTGGTCGGGCCCCAGCATCCGTTGATGGTGGCGACGATTCCGTCGACGGCCTGACGGGTGGACAGCGGGCTGTAGGACTGGGGCCGGTCGTTGACCAGTGCGGAGAAGATCTTCAACTCGCCGTCCTCGCCCTTGGTGTACCCGGAGAGGCCGATCGTGTCGAACAGGGTCCCGGTCTTGGCGAAGACCTGGCCCGCGGCGCATTTGCTGGGGCTGGTGGTGAAGCGGCCCGTGCTGGCCGACAGCGTCCCGGTGCGTCCGCCGACGGGCAGGGAGTCGAGGAACGACTCGAACTCGGGGTGCTCCTCGGTGTCCAAGCCCTCGGCGAGCAGTCCGGTGAGCAGTCGGGGGGTCAGGCGGTCGTCGCGGGACAGCCCACTGCCGTCCATCAGGCGCAGTCCGGTGGTGTCGAGGCCGAGTTCGCGCAGGGTGTCGCGGGCAGCCAGTCGCCCGCCCTTGAACGTGCCCTTGCGCCCCCGCTCGACGGCGACCTGGCGGTAGAGCATCTCCGCGATGTTGTTCTCGCTGACCTGCAGCATGTAGCGGACCTGGGCGGCCACGGTGTCCCCGGTCACTGCGGCGGCGACGGGAGCGGACTCAGGGGCGTCCTGATGTCCGGCGGTGCGGGCCTTGATCCCGCGGGCGCGCAGCGCGGAGGTGAAGACCCCACCGGCCTCCTGGGCCGAATCCCACTGGTAGACACCGATGCGCCCGAGTGGCCGCACCGGCCGGGCGATGTAGGGCTGGTAGGAATCCGTCCAGCCCGGTCCCTTCTTCGGGGTCCCGTACAGAGAATCGTCCACGAGGACCTTCACTGCTGGGCGCGTCTTCGCCGGTGTCACCAGCGGGCACGGGTTCTTGGTGGTGGACTTGCGGGTCTTGCCGTCGACGGTGCAGGTCTTGGGCCGGTAGTCCGCAGGCTGCACGAGATCGGGCAGCAGCGCGTTCGTGCGCAGGTACTTCGCGGTGGCCTTCGCGAGTCGAGTGAGTTCGTCGACCCCGAGTGTGGTGTCCCCGCCGCCGCGCAGGATGACCGTGCCCTTCTGTGGGACGAGTGTGTCAGTGGTCATGCGGGTGTCGGGTCCGAGCACTTTGAGCGCCGTGAGGGCGGTGACGATCTTCATGTTGGACGCCGGCCGCATCGGGGTCTGGGCCATCCGGGAGTAGATGGGTTCTCCGGAACTGGCATCCACCACGTCGAGGCCGAACGAGTTGCCGATGCGCGGGTTGCTGACGCGAAGGGGCACCAGGAATGCGATGGCCGCGTTGGCCTGCGCACTCGAGACCTTCGCCGTGAGGCGTGCCGCGGCAGCTGCGGCGTCAGCCCGCTCGGCCAGGGAGTCCGAATCGGCGAGGGCGGGCGTGGCACAGCAGACGAGGGCAGCTGTGGACAGGGCAATGACGGACCGCATGGAAACCAACGGTAACCCCGGGCCGCTGCGCAACCCGGCACGCGGTCGTCGCACGGGGGAAATGAGCCTCTGAAATGAGGCGTATCGACCGTTAACCGGACGCCAGAGACTCCTTGCGCCGTCCGGTTTACACTGGGAACACGTGATTCATGTTTTCCGTGCTGCGTGTCGATGCAGTGGGGGACACGACTGGGAGGCTCCATGAAGCGCCGAGGCGCGGTCGTTGCTGCTCTGGCAGCCGGCTGCATGACCGCTGCTGCGGTCGCCCCGCTGCATGCTGCCCCGGAACCCCGCCGGTTCATGTCCGGTTGGCTTCCGTACTGGACCACACAGAGTTCGACCGCCAGTTTCCTCACGAACTCCGACCTCTTCAGCGACATCTCCCCGTTCTGGCACGACGCTCGGTGGGACGGCTCGAAGATCTACCTGCACAACCATCTGTCGTCCGGTGCGCAGGCCGCCGCGTTGGAGAAGTTGCGTGGCCAGGGCGTGAAGATCCTGCCGTCGATCACCGACGGGTCCGGCAAGGGCCGGATGGCCGCCACGCTGGCCTCCAAGTCGAAGCGCGCGGCACACGTTCAGGACATCGTGGACCTGGTCCTGACGAACGGCTACGACGGCATCGACCTCGACTACGAGACCTTCGCGTTCACCGACGGCAGTTCCACATGGGCGCAGACCCGACCGAACTGGGTGGCCTTCGTCGCAGAACTCGCCGATGCGCTACACGCTGAAGGCAAGTTGCTGGCAGTCACCGTCCCCCCGATGTACGACGACGACTACGACTCCTCGAGCGGTTACTGGGTCTATGACTACGCCGGCGTCGGCAAGCACACGGATCTGCTGCGGATCATGGCCTACGACTACTCGGTCGGCAGCCCGGGGCCGATCGCGCCGCTCGGCTGGGTCGAGAAGGTCGCGGCGTTCGCGCCGACGCAGTTGCCCGGCAGCAAGGTCCAGCTCGGGATCCCGGTCTACGGCCGCAACTGGTTCACCGGCAAGACCGGCAAGTGCCCTGTGGGCCAGGAGATCAAGACGAGCAACTACTCCATGACCGCCGGAAACGCGTTGACGTCGCTGGCCGGTGATGGGGTGTCGCCGAACCAGATCTCACGTGACGCCTCGTCGGGCGAGATGAGCGTGTCGTACTCGATCACCTACAAGGGCCTCGACGCCAAGGGCGAGAAGACCCAGTGCGTGGTGAGTCGACGGGCCTTCTTCGCCGATGCGAAGTCGGTCGCCGACCGGGTTCGTGTGGCTCGTGCTGCGGGGCTGGCCGGAGCAGCGCTGTGGACCATCGGCGGGGAATCCGCGGATCAGTGGCCGGCGGTGCGTGACGCGGTGGGTGTGCAGAAGGACAAGCCGGCTGCGCGCAAGGGTGCGAATGTCAAGATCGGGGCTCCGCGATTCGTGACACGGGGTCAGGCCGGTTCGTTCTCCGCGCGCGTGACCGTGGACGGCAAACCCACCGGTGGCGGGAAGGTGCGCCTCGAGTCCAACCCGGCGGGCAAGGGCGGGTGGCGCACGGTCGCCCGCAAGAACCTTCCGAAGTCCGGTCAGGTCGTGTTCTCGCACGCCGTGAAGAAGTCCGGCAAGTTCCGGATCGCAGTGAGCAGCACGGGGACCCGCAAGGCGGCGCGAAGCATGGTCGTCAAGACCAAGGTGCGCGCGGCGGTCCGCGTGAACAGTTCGATCGTGGCCTTCACCGGACAACCGGTCCGGCTCAGCGGAACGGTGACGCCGGCCGCCAAGGGTGTGAAGGTCGTGCGCCAGCGGCTCGTCGACGGTACTTGGATGACGCTGGGGCAGGCACGGACCCGCGCGGACGGCTCCTACCGCTTCAGCGTGACACCCACGGTCAAGAACGGCAGTTACACCTATCGGGTCGTCTCCGAACCGTTCGATGGCTACGCGGCCGGGTACAGTTCCCCGATCAGCTTCCGCTCACGCTGACACACCCGGCGGGCAACTCGAACCAGCGCAGGTGCTCGAACTCAGAGGTCATGTTCGCAGGGTTGCTGGTGTCCGGATCGCCGCGGCGTTCCAGGAGGTCACGGGCCGCCTCCAGATACTCCTCGAGCGCTGATTCGTCGGCGGTGTCGTCATGGTGTGGGTATGTGAACCTGCCGTTGACGTAGTGCACCTGGTCGAGTCGCAGCGGCGGCTCGACGGGTCCGGACCGGTGCCGCCACAGGCCCGAGGGCGCGTCGAACAGGTAGTCCTCGATGAGGCGGTATCCGAGGTCGGCCACGAGTTCCACAGCGGAGACGATGTAGGAGAACACCGTCTCCGACACGAAGTAGTTGAAGTTCACTCGCACCCATCCGGGCTTGATCCCCTCACACCCACGGGAGATCTCCGTGCGCAATTCCTCCGAGCGGTCGAGGTCGATGCCGAGCAGGCGGTGCCCGTACGGTCCGGCGCACGAACACCCGCCGCGGGACTGGATGCCGAACAGGTCGTTGAGGATCGAGACGACCAGATTGTGGTGCAGGTACATCCCTGAGGGCCGGCGGATCACGAAGCTCACGATCGACAACCGCTCGGCGTCCCGGTTGCCGAGGATCTCGATGTTGGGATGGGCGCTCCACGCCGAGATCGCACGGCGCACGAAGTCCTCCTCGTGCGCCCGGATGACATCGACGCCCACCGCCTGTTTGAGACCGAACACGAGCCCGGCCCGGATCGACTCCACGATCGCCGGCGTGCCCGCCTCCTCTCGATGCTCGAGGTCGGTCAGGTAGATGTGCTCTTCGGGGTTGACGTACTCGACCGTCCCGCCACCGACGGCCTCGGGGACGCTGTTGTGCACGACGTCCTTGCGGACCACCAGCAGACCGGGGGTTCCGGGGCCGCCGATGAACTTGTGCGGAGACACGAAGATGGCATCCGCGTGGGCCAGTTCCTCCGGGGGGTTCATGTCGATCTCCACGTACGGGGCCGCGGCCGCGTAATCCCAGAACGCCAGGGCGCCATGTTCGTGCAGCACTCGGGAAATGGCGCGGGTGTTGGAGATGATGCCGGTGACGTTCGATGCCGCGCTGAAGGATCCGATCTTCAGTGGCCGGTCCGCATACTCCGCCAGTGCGGCGCGCAGGCCCTGGAGGTCGATATGGCCGTCGATGTCCTCAGGGATGGTCACGACAGTGGCGATCGATTCCCGCCAGGGCAGTTCGTTGCTGTGGTGCTCGAACGGTCCGACGAAGACCACCGGCCGCTGATCCTCCGGGATCTGCCCGAGAAGTCCGTACTGTGCGTCGAGGTCGGCGGGCAATCGCAGGTTGAGCATCCCCACAAGCTTGTTGATGGCCCCGGTCGACCCGGATCCGCAGAAAATGACGGCGGCGTCGCCGGCGTTGACCGCCTCCCGGATGATCCGCCGGGCGTCCTCGCGCAGCCGGGTCGTCTGCAGCCCCGTCCCGGAGCTCTCGGTGTGGGTGTTGGCGTAGCGGGGCAGGACCTCGTCACGGATGAAGTCCTCGATGAAGCTCAGCGCCCGGCCGCTGGCGGTGTAGTCGGCGTAGGTGACCCGCCGTGGACCGTACGGTCCGGGTACCACCTGGTTGTCGCCGATGACCGCGTCCCGGATCGTCTGCAGGATCGCGGGTCGGGGCAGATCAGGGTTGGGCAGGTCCATGGCCGTACGGTAACGCTGCGGCGGGCCAATAGTGTCCGGATGCAGGCCGTCAGTGGGAGAATCGCGGTGATGAGTGTCTCGCCCGCAGAAGTGGAATCGCCGGAGGCCGCCGTGGCTCCGGATTCGCCGTGGGTCTGCCTCGTCTGGAACGACCCGATCAACCTCATGAGTTATGTGACATTCGTCTTCATGCAGTACTTCGGCTACTCGCGCGAGAAGGCCGAGTCCTTGATGTGGGACGTGCACTCCAAGGGCCGCGCTGTGGTCAACAGCGGCGGCCGGGAGCAGATGGAGCGCGACGCCACGGCCATGCACGAGTACGGCCTATGGGCCACCGTCCAGAAGGACGACTGATGGCCAAGCCGTTCAAGGTCAAGAAGGGCGAACTCGTCGCCAGGCTCGGGGGTCAGGAGCGCCAGGTGCTGGCCTTCGTGTGCGATGAACTCACCGACCTGCTCGCCGATCCTGCTCCGCCGCCGGAAGTCCCCGCGTGGGCCAAAGAACTCGGTCTGTCGGGTGTCGGCGACTCTCGGCCGACACCCGACGACCCGGTCGTCGCGCGCCTGCTCCCGGACGCATACGACGACCCGGAGCAGGCCTCAGAATTCCGCCGGCTCACCGAGGCTGGGCTGCGGGCCACAAAACTGGCCCACGTGGCCGTCGTGCGTGAACAACTCGAGCACGACCCGATCGTCATCACCGACGACGCGCGCGCGTGGCTGGCCTTCCTGGCCGACGCGAGGCTCATGCTGGGGACCCGCTTGGACGTCACCGAGGACGACGAACTGATCCCGACCGACGATCCGGAGCACAACCTGTACCTGTACCTCGGGTACCTGCAGCAGTCGCTGGTGGAGGAGTTGATGGGGCGCTGAGGAGGTGACGGGTGCAGGCGGACCGGCGGTGCACAATGGTGTGGTGTTGAGGATCAGCCAGGACCTGGTGGACGCGATGATCGCCCATGCTCGGGCCGATCATCCCGACGAGGCCTGTGGAGTGATCGCTGGCCCCGTGGGCAGCGACATCCCGCAGCGCTTCATCCCGATGGCCAACGCCGCCCGGTCCACCACCTTCTACGAGTTCGATTCCGGGGACCTGCTGCGCCTCTACCGGGAGATGGACGCCCGCGACGAGGAGCCGGTGGTCATCTATCACTCGCACACCGCCACGCCGGCGTACCCATCGCGCACCGACATCAGTTACGCCTCGGAGCCCAACGCCCACTACGTGCTCGTATCGACGCGATCCCCGGAGTCGGTCGAGGTGCGCAGTTACCGCATCGTCGACGGTGAGGTGACCGAGGAGATGCTGGAGATCACCGAGTCCGTACCCTAGGGACTATGGCTATTGAGGTTCAGATCCCTACCATCCTGCGCACCTACACCGGTGGCGAGAAGACGGTGACCGCCGACGGCGGCACTCTCGCCGATCTGGTGGCCGATCTTGACGTCAAGTTCCCGGGTCTCAAGGACCGGGTCGTGGACGACGCCGGCCTGCGCCGCTTCGTGAACGTCTACCTCAACGACGAGGACGTACGCTTCCTCGACGGCTTGGCGACACCGTTGAGCGACGGCGACTCGGTGACGATCCTGCCGGCGGTGGCTGGCGGCTGAATTGCGCTATCCGGATCTGCTGGCCTCGGTCGGCCATACCCCCATCGTCGGCCTTCCTCGATTGAGTCCGACCCCTGACGTGCGGCTGTGGGCCAAACTCGAGGATCTCAACCCCACGGGTTCTGTGAAGGACCGTGCCGCATTGGCGATGATCGAGCGGGCGGAGGCCGATGGTGTGCTCTTTCCGGGGGCCACGATCCTTGAGCCCACCAGCGGGAACACCGGCATCTCGCTGGCGATGGTGGCGCGTCAGCGCGGGTACAACCTCATCTGCGTGATGCCGGAGAACACGTCGTTCGAGCGCACCCAGTTGTTGCGCATGTGGGGGGCGGAGATCGTCTACTCGCCGGCCCAGGGCGGCTCCAACGAGGCGGTGCGGGTGGCCAAGGACCTCGCTTCGCGCAACCCGGAGTGGGTCATGCTCTACCAGTACGGCAACCCCGCCAATTCCCAGACGCACTACGACACCACGGGTCCGGAGATTCTCGAGGACCTCCCGGAGATCACACATTTCGTGGCCGGGCTCGGCACGACCGGGACCCTCATGGGCGTCGGACGATTCCTGCGGGAGAAGAAGCCGGACGTCCAGATCGTGGCGGCCGAACCGCGCTACGGCGAACTCGTCTACGGTCTGCGCAACCTCGATGAGGGCTTCGTGCCCGAGCTCTACGACGAGTCGGTGCTGAGTTCCCGGTACTCCGTGGGGCCGCGCGACGCACTCATGCGAACCCGGCAGCTGCTCCACGAGGAAGGGATCTTCGCCGGGATCTCGACCGGCGCCATCCTTCACGCCGCGCTCGGCCTCGCCGACCGTGCCGCGGGCTCCGGGCAAGAGGCGGACATCTGCTTCGTCGTGTGTGACGGCGGCTGGAAGTACCTGTCGACGGGGGCGTACGAAGGCAGCCTGGAAGACGCCGAACAAGCGATATCGGGGCAGTTGTGGGCGTGACCTCCGATGCCCCGCTGGGCATCTTCGACTCCGGGGTGGGTGGCCTCACAGTCGCCCGAGCGGTCATCGACCAGTTGCCCCATGAAGCCGTCATCTACGTCGGGGACACCGCCCGCGGGCCGTACGGACCGTTGCCGTTGGCCCAGGTGCGCTCGTATGCGCTCGACATCATGGATCACCTCGTGGACCACGGTGTGAAAGCGCTGGTGATCGCCTGCAACTCGGCCAGTGCGGCAGTCCTGCGGGATGCCCGGGAGCGCTATGCGGTGCCGGTCGTGGAGGTCATCCAGCCGGCGGTCCGCCGCTCGGTGCGGGTCACGGAGAACAACCGTGTGGCAGTGATCGGGACCCAGGCCACCGTCACCTCCGGCGCTTATGAGGACGCGTTCGCCGCGGCTCCGGATGTCGATCTGTTCATGCAGGCCTGCCCGCGATTCGTGGAATTCGTGGAAGCGGGCATCACCGGGGGGCCGGAGTTGTTGCGCGTCGCCCAGGAGTACCTGCTTCCACTGAAGGAGGCGGAGGTCGACACGCTCGTGCTCGGGTGTACCCACTACCCGCTGTTGACCGGCGTGATCCAGTGGGTCATGGGTGACGACGTGGTCCTCGTGTCCAGTGCCGAGGAGACGGCCAAGGACGTGTACAAGACGCTGGCCGCGCACGACCTGCTCCGGGACAGCACGCTGCCCGATCCGGAACACCGGTTCCTCGCGACCGGCGACCCGCAGGCCTTCGCGGCGATGGGCCGCAGATTCCTGGGCCCCGAGGTCCGCGATGTGCACTCTGCTGTAGAGGTGGTGTCATGAAACTGACCGTGGTGGGCTGGTCCGGATCATTCCCTGGCCCGGACAGTCCTGCATCCTGCTACCTGCTGGAGCATGAGGATGCGCGCATCCTGCTTGATCTGGGCAACGGCTCCCTGGGTGCGCTTCAGCGCTACGCCGACATCTACGCCGTGGACGCGGTGTTCCTGTCCCACCTGCATGTGGACCACTGCATCGATCTGTGCTCCTACTACGTCGCTCGCAAGTACCACCCGAGTGGTGCGGCGCAGCGGATTCCGGTCTTCGGCCCGAGCGGCACCGCGGATCGGATGGCGGCTGCGTACGGCTTGCCGCTCAAACCTGGCATGCACGACGAGTTCAACTTCATGCGCCATGAGCCCGACCCCACGGTCGTCGGCCCCTTCACGATCGAGACCACCCGTGTGGCCCACCCCGTCGAGACCTATGGGATCAAGGTCACCGCGGACGGCCGGTCCCTGGTGTACTCGGGGGACACCGGCCCCACCGATTCCCTGGTGGATCTGGCCGATGGCGCCGATCTGGCGTTGTTCGAGGCGTCCTTCATGGCCGGACCCGACAACCCCACCGACCTGCACATGACCGGCGCGCAAGCGGCCGACATGGCCATGCGGGCAGGTGTCGGCCGGCTCATGCTGACCCACCTTGTGGCTTGGAACGACAACGAGCAGGTCGTCGCCGAGGCTGCTGAGGTGTACGACGGCGAGTTGCTCGTGGCGGGCAGCGGCCTGCAGGTGGAGATCTAGCGCCCGTATCGCGCCGCTATTCGATCCATCTCGTGTACCGGCTGGGCGTAGAGGTCTTCAACCAACAGTCGGTGGAAATCCAGCCCAGTCGCACGCAGGTCGTCCTCCCTGCGCTTCTCCGCGAGCAGGACATCGACGCCGTTGCCCTGTTCGTACTTGCCCCTCCCGTCCACCTCTACGGCGAGGTCGCCCAGCAGGATGTCGATGAAGAACTGCGCGCCCGATTTCCCCCGCCTCGGGACACCGCAGCGAGGTGCGTCGAATCCTCGGAGGATCAAGTGGCCGCGGCAGAAGGACTCGGCAGGAGACTCGGCGGCGGGGTCGGCCAGTCTCGCGGCGGGCACATCCGACACGGCGCACAGAGTCTCCCGCACCCTGTCCCTGCACCGCGCCGATGCCAAGTCGAACCGGCTGGTGGTCGACGCCAGGACGCGTGCAGCGTGGTCGGTGACCATCAGCGCCTGGGGCAGGGGAAGCGTCGAGGCGACCAAGAGCGCGGCCTCGGCTGGATGCTGGGCTAGACCCCACGGCGTCTCGATCACCTGACTGGTGCGTTCGCTGCTGATCCCTCTATCGGCTCTCGCCTTCGGCCCAGCTATGCACAACTCTCGCGACGTCCAGGGCAGGAACCATGGGTTTGGGAATTCGTGGAATGCCGTTGCCGAATCCGCGAATGCGAAGTGGTCCGCGCGTGTGACAAGTTCCGAGGCAACCGTCTGCGCGTAACGGGTGCGGTCATCCGTGGCGCGCTCAAGCACGTACACCCCGCGCCGCATGTGGTGGATCCGTCCCGACTCCACAGCGAGTCGCCATTGGTCAGCGGTCACCCCTGCGGCAAGCATCTGCGCGCGGCTGAACGGGTACGGCCCGAGTG
>CALFYG010000249.1 GCA_937952095.1 uncultured Micrococcales bacterium
GATCACCCGCAGGCCCTCTGCCTTGAGGACACGGCAGGCCTGCGTGCCGGAGTAGTCGAACTCGCAGGCCTGGCCGATCACGATGGGACCGGATCCGATGACCAGGACGCTGGTGATGTCGGTGCGCTTGGGCATCAGCGGTTCCCCTCCATCGCGGCGGCGAATCTGTCGAACAGATAGGCCGAGTCGTGCGGTCCGGCCGCCGCCTCGGGGTGGTACTGGACGCTGAAGGCAGGGACGTCGAGGCACTGCAGGCCTTCGACCACCTCATCGTTGAGGCAGACGTGACTGACCTGGACACGCCCGAAGTCGGTGTCGACCGTCTGGTCCAGCGGGGCCTTCACTGCGAAGCCATGATTGTGCGCCGTGACCTCGACCTTGCCGGTCGTGCGGTCCTGTACGGGCTGGTTGATGCCGCGGTGGCCGTAGGCGAGTTTGTAGGTGCCGAAGCCGAGCGCCCGGCCCAGGATCTGGTTGCCGAAGCAGATCCCGAACGTCGGCAGCCCCGCCCCCAGCGCCGAACGGGCCACGGCGACCGCGTGGTCCGCGGTGGCCGGGTCGCCCGGACCGTTGGAGAAGAACAGCCCGTCCGGATCCAGTTCTGCGATCTGCTCGTAGGTGGAGCCAGCGGGTACCACGTGCACGGTCATCCCGCGCTGAGCCATCAGCGTCGGGGTCATGCGCTTGATCCCGAGGTCCACGGCCACCACGGTGAAGCGCGACTCACCGACGGCGGGGACGACGTACGGTTCCGGCGTGCTCACCTGCGCCGACAGGTCCGCGCCCAGCATCCCCGGCGAGGCCTTGACCTGCTCGAGCATCGTGCCCGCGTCGGTGAGGGCGTCTCCGCTGAACAGGCCGACCCGCATCACACCGCGCTCCCGCAGGTGCCGGGTGAGCGCCCGCGTATCGACCCCGCGAACACCCACCACCCCAGCGGCCTCGAGTTGACCAGCGAGGGTGTCCGTCGCCCGCCAGTTGCTCGCCACCGGGCTCAGGTCCCGCACGACGAATCCGGCGGCCCAGATCCGGCTCGACTCGGGGTCCTCGTGGTTCATCCCCGTGTTGCCGATGTGCGGAGCAGTCATCACCACCACCTGGCGGTGGTACGAGGGATCGGTCAGCGTCTCCTGGTAGCCGGTCATCCCGGTGGCGAACACCGCCTCCCCGAACACGCTGCCGCGGGCCCCGAAGGCCTCGCCGCGCAGGGACGTGCCGTCCTCGAGGACCAGCAGCGCGGGATCGTCGGCCCCGGCGTCGACCTCGGCGAGCATGGGGATGGTGAAACTCATCGGTTCTCCTCACCTGCGAACAACTCACGGCTGCGTGTGAACAACACCACGACGTCTTCGGCGGCATCGGGACGGAACCCCGTCTGAAGCTCCCGGTCACCGGCCGTCCAGTACCAGAGAACCAGTCCGTCCTTCTCCGCCACCTGACCGGCGACCCCACGGCCGAGTTCGACGTCGGTGATCTGGTCGGCGGCGATGAACACACTCGGCTCACCGACGCGCTCGAGCCGCACCCCATCGCTGGCGACCTGTGCTGCGGCATTGCCCGGCGCACCGAGTCCCGACGCGACCACGCGCTGCATCCAGTCCTCGGCGGGGGCCGTCCCCACGTAGCGGCCGGCCACCGACACCTGGGGATCGAAGTTCTCCGGGGTCGGTCGCAATGGCAGATCCTGCGAGGCGCGGCGGTGCCAACTGCGCCACATGCCCCACAGGGCCAGCGCGATGACGGCCACCACCCCAGCGGTGAGGGCCAACCGTTGCGGCCACGACGTGACCTGTTGCGATTCGGCGGCCAGCAGGATGCTCATCAGACGGTTTCGAACTCCACCACGACGCCGTCGAGGACAGTGGCGCGACCGCGCAGCCAGGTGCCCAGAACCTTGCCGTGCAGAACCATCCCCGCGTACGGGGTGTTGCGGCTGCGGCTGACCATGTCGGAGGCCTGCACGACCCACTCGACGTCGGGATCGAACAACGTGAGGTTGGCCGGCTCGCCGACCTCGATGGGCCGGCCATGGTTGCTGACCCGGCCGATCTCCGCCGGCACCGTCGACATCCGCGCCGCGACCTCGGTCCAGTCGAGCAGACCGGTGCGGACCATGGTCTCGTTGACGACCGGCAGCGCCGTCTGCAGGCCGAGCATCCCGAAGGACGCCGCCGCCCACTCGCACTCTTTGTCCTCCATCGCGTGGGGGGCATGGTCCGTGGCGACGATGTCGATGATCCCTTCGGCCAGGGCCTGCCGGACCGCCGCGACATCCGACGGCGAACGCAGCGGCGGGTTGACCTTGTAGATGGGGTCATAGGTGGTCGCGGTCTGATCCGTGAGCAGCAGGTGGTGCGGCGTGACCTCGGCGGTGACGCTGATCCCCCGGCTCTTGGCCCACCGCAGGATCTCCACGGAGCCGGCAGTGCTGACGTGGCAGATGTGCAGCCGCGAGCCGACGTGGTCGGCGAGCAGGACGTCGCGGGCGATGATCGCTTCCTCCGCGACCGCGGGCCAACCGCGCAGACCGAGTTGCCCGGACAGATCCCCTTCGTGCATCTGGGCGCCCTCGGTCAGGCGCGGTTCCTGGGCGTGCTGGGCGATGACGCCATCGAAGGCCTTGACGTACTCCAGGGCGCGACGCATGAGCAGCGCATCGGAGACGCAGTGACCATCGTCGCTGAAGACGCGCACGTGGGCAGCGGAATCAGCCATCGCGCCCAACTCGGCCAGACGCTCGCCCGCCAGCCCGACGGTCACCGCTCCCACGGGGCGGACATCGGCGTATCCCGCCTCCTCACCGAGGCGCCAGACCTGCTCGACCACGCCGGCGGTGTCGGCCACGGGATCGGTGTTCGCCATCGCGTGCACCGCGGTGAAGCCGCCTACAGCGGCCGCCCGGGTGCCTGTGGCCACGGTCTCGGCATCCTCCCGGCCCGGCTCACGCAGGTGGGTGTGCAGGTCGACCAACCCGGGCAGCAGGATCGCACCCGCGCCGTCGACGACCTCCGCCGCCTCAAGCCCGGTCCCGATCTGCGCGATCACCCCGTCCTCGATACGGACGTCGACGATGTCCCCGCCGAGCGGCCGGACGTTCTTGAGTACCGTCATGCTTCCTGTCCTCCCAGCAGCAGATAGAGCACAGCCATCCGCACATGCACGCCGTTGGTGACCTGATCCAGGATCACTGAGCGGTCGGCGTCGGCGACGTCGGCAGCGATCTCCATCCCTCGGTTCATCGGGCCTGGGTGCATCACGAGTGCGTGGTCGGGCAGCGTGCGCATCCGCTGCGCGTCGAGCCCGTAGCGGCGGGAGTACTCACGCGCGCTGGGGAAGAACGCAGCGTTCATCCGCTCGAGTTGAACGCGCAGCATCATGACCACGTCGGCCTTCACGATGGCCTCGTCGAGGTCGTAGTTGATCTGGCACGGCCAGGTCTCGACACCGACCGGCAGCAGCGTCGGCGGGGCAACCAGTGTCACGTTGGCGCCGAGTGTGTCCAGCAGCCAGACGTTCGAGCGGGCCACCCGCGAGTGCAGCACGTCGCCGACGATGACGACGTTCAGCCCCTCCAGCGACCCGGTGTTACCTCGCAGATGGTCGCGCATGGTGTAGGCGTCGAGCAGGGCCTGGGTGGGGTGCTCGTGGGTGCCGTCCCCGGCGTTGATGACCGCTCCGCGGATCCAACCCGAGGTGGCCAGGCGGTGAGCCGCCCCGCTGGCACCGTGCCGGATGACCACGGCGTCAGCGCCCATCGCTTGCAACGTCAGTGCCGTGTCCTTCAGCGACTCGCCCTTGGACAGGCTCGAGCCCTTGGCCGAGAAGTTGATCACGTCGGCCGACAGTCGCTTCGCCGCCGCCTCGAAAGAGATCCGGGTCCGGGTGGAGTCCTCGAAGAAGAGGTTGACCACAGTGCGCCCGCGCAGCGTCGGCAGTTTCTTCACCGGGCGGTCGGCCACCTGGGCCAACTCGCGCGCGGTGTCGAGGATCGACAGCGCCTCGTCCTGGGTCAGATCGGTGGTGGACAACAGATGGCGCATCACTTACCTCCGGCGCGCACTAGCCGCACTGCATCGGTGCCGTCCGTCTCGGCGAGGGTCACCTGGACGTCATCCTCTCGAGCGGTCGGGATGTTCTTGCCCACGTAGTCGGCTCGGATGGGCAGGTCGCGGTGGCCGCGGTCGACGAGGACCGCGAGTTGCACGGCGCGGGGGCGTCCCACGTCGTTGAGGGCGTCCATGGCTGCCCGCACGGTCCGGCCGCTGAAGAGCACGTCGTCCACGAGCACCACGGTCTTGCCCGTGACATCGCCGCCAGGGATCACGGTGGGGTGCAGCGCCACGGTCGGGCGCAGCTGGAGGTCGTCGCGATACATGCCGACGTCGAGCGCCCCGGCGGGAACCTCTCGACCCTCGATGCCGGCCATGGTCACGGCGATGCGGCGGGCCAGATGCACGCCGCGGGTGGGGATCCCCAGCAGGACGATGTCGTCGGCGCCGCGATTGCGTTCGAGGATTTCGTGAGCGATGCGGACCACCGCTCGATGGATATCAGAGTCGGTGAGGAACTCCTGGTCAGGCGTCATCGCGTCCAACCCCCTTCTCCGCCTCGCTGGACGGTGGTTAAAGGAAGGCTTTCGTCTGCGACGTTACCACCCGGCCGGGCACCTGCTGCGCAACCGGTTGGCGTTCGAGTTGCTACGCCGCCGTCACTCTCCGTAGCCTCGCATTCGAACGGTCGAGGGAACGGAGCGGGCAGCCCATGGCGACGGAATACGCGCGAGCCCTCGGCGCGAAACTGCGGTCGATCCGCCAGCAGCAGGGGCTCTCCCTGCACGGTGTCGAGGAGAAATCCGAAGGCAAATGGAAGGCCGTGGTCGTCGGTTCCTATGAGCGGGGCGACCGGGCGGTCACGGTGCAGAAACTGGCAGAACTTGCGGACTTCTACGGCGTCCCCGTCGCGGAGTTGCTCCCCGACAGCAGCCCCGGGTCGGTCGCCGAACCGCCATCGCGGCTCATCCTGGATCTCGAACGGCTCGGACAGGTCCCCGCAGACAAGGTGGGCCCGCTGGCCCGTTACGCCGCCGCCATCCAGGCCCAACGCGGCGACTACAACGGCAAGGTCCTGAGCATCCGCCAGGATGACCTGCGCACCCTGGCCGTGATCTACGACGAGCCGCCGGGGGTGCTCGCCGATCAGCTCGTGGCCTGGGGTGTGCTCAACGCCGAGGCCCGCGGCAAGCTCGACTGACCCTCGCGCCCGCCCATCCGTCAGCAGTTCGGTGGTTGGGGGCACAGTGGAGCATCCGAACTGCTCCCGATCTCAGCGACGCTCACGGATGTCGATCGAGCACGAGGCCGGCCTGACACTCCGACAACGACGCAACCGGCGCGTCAGACCTTGTGGGCCTCTTCGGCCTGCGCCATCGTGCCTGCCGAACCCGAACCGACCGTGTGGACACGCATGCCGTTGGTCGTCCCGGGCACGCCCGGCGGTACGCCGGCGATCGTGATCACCTTGTCCCCCGGCGAGGCCAGCGACATCTCCGAGATCCGCAGATCGACGTGCTCGACCAGTTCATCGGTGTGTGTGACCTTCTTGCCGGTGTACGGGGTGACACCCCATACCAGCGCCAGGAAGTTGCGTACGTGCTCGGCCGGGGTGAAGCACAACGACGGGATCCGGGATCGGTGCCGGGCCACCAGCCGCGGGGTCAACCCGGTCTCGGTGAAGGAGATGATGAACTTCGCGTCCACCTCCTCGGCGACCTCACACGCGGCCCGGGTGATCGCCCGCGCGGTGGACCCGGTGCGGTTGTCCAGCGACTCCGAGACGGTGCCGAGCGCCTTCTCCTCGACGTACTCGATGATCCTGGCCATCGTCTCGACGACGAGTTCGGGATGGTCGCCGACGCTGGTCTCCTGACTGAGCATCAACGCGTCCGCCCCGTCGAGCACCGCGTTCGCGACGTCCGAGGCTTCCGCCCGGGACGGCCGACTGGCGGTGACCATGCTGTCAAGCATCTGGGTGGCGACGATGACGGGTTTGGCGGCGGCCCGCGAGAGTTCGATGGCGCGCTTCTGCACCAACGGCACCTGCTCGAGGGGCAACTCCACGCCGAGGTCCCCGCGCGCGACCATGATCCCGTCGAAGGCCTCGATGATCGCCGTGAGGTGATCCACGGCCTGCGGCTTCTCGATCTTGGCCAGGATGGGCCGGTGCACACCTTCTTCGTCCATGACTCTGCGCACGTCGTCGATGTCCTCCGGGCGCTGGACGAACGACAGCGCCACGATGTCCACGCCCGCGCCGAGGGCCCATCGCAGGTCCTCGACGTCCTTGTCCGACAGCGCCGGGACACTCACCACGACTCCGGGCAGGTTGATGCCCTTGTTGTTGCTGATCCGTCCGCCCACGAGGACTTTGCACACCACATCGGTGGAGGTGATCTTGACGGCCTGCAACGTGATGTGACCGTCGTCGATGAGGATCTCGTCGCCCTCGCGCACGTCGTGCGGGAGTCCGGCGTAGGTGGTCGAGCAGATCTCGGCATCCCCGGGAACGGCCCTGGTGGTGATCGTGAAGATCTGCCCCTGCATCAGGTCGGCCTGGCCGGCTTCGAAGGTTCCGAGCCGGATCTTGGGACCCTGCAGATCCGCGAGGACAGCGATGCCCGCCCCGGCATCATCCGAGGCCCGACGCACCATGTCGAGCCGCGCTTGATGCTCGGCGTGGCTGCCGTGGCTGAGGTTCAGACGCGCCACGGACATGCCACGGCCGATCAGGCGGGAGATCACCTCGTCGGAGTCTGTGGCAGGTCCGAGGGTGCAGACGATTTTGGCGCGACGCACGCTCCGACATTAGTCACTGCCGGGCACGCCCGCACACCGGTGCCCACGCTCGGACTGTCGCCGCCGCTTGTTGTCGGGGGAGCTGACCCTTCTGGTGAAGATGTGACACCTCACGTGTCAGATCTTCACCAAAAGGCAGGATCAGCGCTCCGCGGTCAGGCGGTGACCGCCCGGGCCGAGGCCGGCAGCGGACGCGGCAGGTTCGTCTCCCCCATCAGGAACTCGTCGATCGACGCGGCCGCGGCCCGCCCTTCGGCGATCGCCCACACGATCAGTGACTGTCCGCGCCCTGCGTCACCGGCCACGAACACCCCCGGCACCGTGCTGGCGTAGTCGTCGCCGCGCACGAAGTTGCCGCGTTCGTCGCGTTCGATCCCGACCTGAGCGCTGATGGCATCCGCCTCCGGGCCCACGAAGCCCATCGCCAGTGTGACCAGATCGGCGGGGATGACCGTCTCCGAGCCGTCAACCTCGACGGGACGCCCGTCCACCCACTCGACCTCGACAAGAACGAGTCCGGTGACGCGGCCGTTGTTCCCCAGGAACTTCTTGGTGGAGACGGAGAACTTCCGGTCGCCGCCCTCCTCATGGGCCGAGGAGACCCGGAAGATCATCGGGTACGTGGGCCAAGGCTGTCCGGAGGGTCGCGTCTGCGGCGGAGTGGGAAGGATCTCCAACTGCGTGATGCTGGCGGCACCCTGTCGGATGGCGGTCCCCAAGCAGTCAGCGCCGGTGTCACCGCCACCGATGATCACCACGTGCTTGCCACGCGCATGGATGGGCGAATCCTCGAGGTCACCCTCCTGGACCCTGTTGGCCAGTGGCAGGTACTCCATCGCCTGGTAGATGCCCGTCAACTCCCGGCCCGGCACCGGCAGTTCGCGACCGATCGTCGAGCCCACCGCGAACAGGACCGCGTCGTAACGGCGGCGCAGGTCGTCGGCGCTGATGTCCTTGCCCACCTCGATGCCGGTGCGGAACTTGACCCCCTCGGCCTCCATCTGGGCCAGGCGCCGGTCGAGGTGGCGCTTCTCCATCTTGAACTCCGGGATGCCGTAGCGCAGCAGTCCCCCGACCCGGTCGGCCCGCTCATACACGGCGACCGTGTGACCGGCGCGCGCCAACTGCTGGGCCGCGGCCAGGCCGGCCGGACCGGATCCGACAACGGCGACGGTCTTGCCGGACAAGCGCTCGGGAGGCTGCGGCGTGACCCAGCCGTGCTCCCACGCCTCGTCGATGATCGACACCTCGACCTGCTTGATCGTCACGGGGTCCTGGTTGATCCCCAACACACAGGCGCTCTCGCACGGTGCCGGGCACAGGCGGCCGGTGAACTCCGGGAAGTTGTTCGTGGCGTGCAGGCGCTCGATGGCGCCCTGCCAATCCCCTCGCCGGGTGAGGTCGTTCCACTCCGGGATCAGGTTGCCCAGCGGGCACCCGTTGTGGCAGAACGGGATGCCGCAGTCCATGCAGCGGGAGGCTTGCGTGCGCAGCTTCGTCTCGCCGAACGGCTCGTACACCTCGCGCCAGTCCTGGATCCTGACATCCACGGGGCGCCGCGTGGGCAGCTCCCGCCCGGCCTTCAGGAATCCTCTGGGATCAGCCACGGCTCGCCTCCATGATCGCCTCGTCAACATTGCGGCCCTCACTTCGCGCGAGGGCGATCGCGTCCAGCACCTTGCGGTAGTCGCGCGGCATCACCTTGCAGAAGCGACGCAACGACGCCTCCCAGTCCGACAACAACTCCGCGGCCACCTCGGAACCGGTCTGCTCGGCATGCTCGGTCACCACACCGTGCAGCCAGATCGCATCATCGGCATCGAGGTCCTCGAGCGCGACCATGTCCTGGTTGATTCGGTCGATGTCGGCGTCGAGCAGGAACGCGGTACCGCCCGACATCCCCGCGGCGAAGTTGCGGCCGATGGCTCCGAGCACCACTGCGTGACCGCCCGTCATGTACTCGCAGGCGTGGTCGCCGACACCCTCGACGACGACGGTCGCACCGCTGTTGCGCACGCAGCACCGCTCGCCGACCATGCCCCGTACGAAGATCCGGCCATCGGTGGCGCCGTACGCGATGACGTTGCCCGCGATGATCTGGTCCTCCGCCACGAAGGTCGACGCCTTGTCCGGCCGCACGACGAGTGTGCCACCCGACAGACCCTTGCCGAGGTAGTCGTTGGCGTCGCCCTCCAGGCGCAGTGTGATGCCCTTGGGCACGAACGCGCCGAAGCTCTGACCGGCGGAACCGGTCAAGGTGATGTCTATCGTGTCCGGTGGCAGCCCCACGGCTCCGTAGCGCCGGGTCACCTCTGCGCCAAGCATCGTGCCGACCGTGCGGTTGACGTTGCGGATCGGCAGGGCCACCCGCACCGGCTCACCGGACTCGAGGGCCGGGGTACAGATCTCGATCAACTCCACATCCAGCGCCTTGGCCAGGCCATGGTCCTGCGTCGTCACGCACCGCAGCGGGCCATCGGCAGGATCAGGAACCGCGAGGATGGGTGTGAGATCCAAGCCCTGCGCCTTCCAATGCTCGACCGCCTCGCGCGCGTCGATCAGATCCACGCGTCCGATCGCCTCGTCCAGACTGCGAAAGCCGAGTTCGGCCAGGTACTCGCGCACCTGTTGGCCGATGAACTCGAAGAAGTTCACGACGAACTCGGGCTTGCCGGTGAACCGCTGGCGTAGCACCGGGTTCTGCGTGGCCACCCCCACCGGGCAGGTGTCGAGGTGGCACACGCGCATCATCACGCAGCCCATCACCACCAGCGGCGCCGTGGCGAAGCCGAACTCCTCGGCACCGAGCAGCGCCGCGATGATCACATCCCGACCGGTCTTCAACTGACCGTCGGTCTGGACCACCACGCGGTCGCGCAACCCGTTGGCGATCAGCGTCTGTTGCGTCTCTGCGAGTCCGAGTTCCCAGGGGCCACCCGCGTGCTTGAGCGATGTCAGCGGTGAGGCGCCCGTACCCCCGTCGTGACCGGAGATGAGGATGACGTCGGCGTGCGCCTTGCTCACCCCGGCCGCCACGGTGCCGACACCCACCTCGGCCACGAGCTTCACGTGGATACGGGCGCGGTTGTTCGCGTTCTTCAGGTCGTGGATCAACTGCGCCAGATCCTCGATCGAGTAGATGTCGTGGTGCGGAGGCGGCGAGATCAGCCCCACCCCCGGCGTCGAGTGACGGGTCTTGGCCACCCACGGGTACACCTTGTGGCCGGGCAACTGGCCACCTTCGCCGGGCTTCGCGCCCTGCGCCATCTTGATCTGGATGTCGTCGGCGTTCACCAAGTACTCGCTGGTGACACCGAAGCGGCCGGAGGCCACCTGCTTGATCGCAGAGCGCTTCGAGTCGCCGTTCTCGAGCGGGATGAAGCGCTGCGGGTCCTCGCCGCCCTCGCCGGTGTTCGACTTGGCGCCGATCCGGTTCATCGCGATGGCCAGCGTTTCGTGCGCCTCCTGCGAGATCGAGCCGTAGGACATGGCACCGGTGGAGAAGCGCTTGACGATCTCGCTGACGGGCTCCACCTCCTCGATGGGGACCGGGGGACGCTCGCCGAGTTTCAGGTCGAACAATCCGCGCAGGGTCATGAGGTGGCGACTCTGGTCGTCGACCTTGTCCGTGTACTGCCGGAACACGTCGTAGCGACCCTCCCGGGTGGCGTGCTGCAGACGGAAGACCGTCTCCGGGTCGAACAGGTGCGGCTCACCTTCGCGTCGCCATTGGTACTCACCCCCGACGTCGAGCTGGCGGTGGGCCGGTGAGATACCAGTGAGCGGGTAGGCCACGTCGTGGCGGCGGCGGACCTCGTCGTGGATCACGTCGATACCGATCCCGCCGAGCTTGGTCGGCGTCCCGGTGAAGTGCCGGTCGACGAGTTCCCGGCTCAGTCCGAGCGCTTCGAAGACCTGCGCACCGCGGTAGGAGGCGACCGTGGAGATGCCCATCTTGGACATCACCTTCAGGACACCCTTGCCCAGAGCCTTGACGAGGTTGCGCACGGCCTGCTCCGGGGAGATCTCGGTCAGCGCACCGGAACGGACCATCGACTCCACGGTCTCCATGGCCAGGTACGGGTTCACAGCGGCGGCACCGTATCCGACGAGCAGGGCCACGTGGTGGACCTCGCGCACGTCACCGGCCTCGACCAGCAGTGAGGTCGAGGTGCGGGTCTTCTGGCGCACGAGGTGGTGGTGCACGGCCGAGGTCAGCAGCAGCGACGGGATCGGCGCGTGATCGAAGTCCGAGTCCCGGTCACTGAGCACGAGGAAGCGCACGCCGTTCTCGATGGCCTCGTCGATCTCCGCGAAGATCTCCTCAAGCCGGTCGGCCAGTGCCTGCGCTCCACCGTTGATGTCGTACAGCCCGCTGACCCGCATGGCCGCGAAGCCCGGCAGGTCCCCGTCCTGGTTGATGTGCAGGAGTTTGGCCAGCTCATCGTTGTCGATCACGGGGAACGGCAACAACACCTGTCGGCAGTGCGCCGGGTTCGCCTCAAGGAGGTTCCCTTCAGGCCCGATCGGGCTGCTCAGCGACGTGATGATCTCCTCGCGGATGGCATCGAGCGGCGGGTTGGTCACCTGCGCGAACAGTTGGGAGAAGTAGTCGAAGAGCAGCCGCGGCCGGTCGGACAGCACAGCCACAGGGGTGTCAGTACCCATCGAACCGATCGGCTCCGCGCCGGTCTGCGCCATGGGCGCCAGCAGGATCCGCAACTCCTCCTCGGTATAGCCGAAGACCTGCTGGCGGCGGGCGATGGACAGCGGGGTGTGGACGATGTGCTCACGTTCGGGCAGTTCCTCGAGGTGCAGAACGCCGGCGTGCAGCCACTCCTCGTAGGGGTGTTCGGCCGCGAGTTGGGCCTTGATCTCGTCGTCCTCGATGATGCGGCCCGCGACCGTGTCCACCAGGAACATCCGGCCTGGCTGCAAGCGACCCTTGCGCACCACCGTTGCCGGGTCGAGGTCGAGGACACCGGCCTCCGAGGCCAGGACCACAAGACCGTCGGAGGTCACCCAGAACCTGCCGGGACGCAGGCCGTTGCGGTCCAGCACCGAACCGATGATCCGACCGTCGGTGAACGACACGCTCGCGGGCCCGTCCCACGGCTCGGTCAGCGACGAGTGGTACTGGTAGAACGCCCGACGCGCGGGATCCATGTCCGGGTTGTTCTCCCAGGCTTCCGGAATCATCATCAGCACCGCATGGGGCAGGGACCGCCCCCCGAGGTACAGCAACTCCAGGACCTCGTCGAAACTCGCGGAGTCGCTCGCGGTCGGGGTGCAGATCGGAAACAGCCGATCGAGATCGCCGGGGATCAGATCGCTGCGCAGCAGCGCCTCACGGGCGCGCATCCAATTCCGGTTGCCTTTGACGGTGTTGATCTCGCCGTTGTGCGCGATCAACCGGAACGGGTGGGCCAGCGGCCAACTGGGGAAGGTGTTGGTCGAGAAACGCGAGTGGACCATGCCCAGGGTCGACGTGGTCCGAGGGTCGGACAGGTCGGGGAAGAAGGGCTCGAGCTGAGCCGTCGTCAGCATTCCCTTGTACACGATGGTGCGGGTGCTCAGGCTCGGGAAGTACACGCCTGCGTCGCGCTCAGCACGCTTACGCAGGATGAACGCGAGTCGCTCGAGGTGCAGTTCGTCGTCGCCGACGGGACCGGAGATGAAGATCTGCCGGAACGCGGGCATCGCGCTGCGGGCGGTCTTGCCGACCATCGAGTCGTCGGTGGGCAGGTCACGCCACCCGAGAACCGTGAGACCCTCCTCGGCGGCGATCGCCTCGATGGTCTTGACGGCGACGCCCGCCTCACCCGGCTCAGTAGGGAGGAATGCAGTGCCGACTCCGTATCGGCCGGGCGCGGGAAGCTCGAAGTCCACCACGGCCCGGTAGAGCTCATCGGGCACCTGGATCAGGATCCCGGCACCGTCGCCGGAGTCCGGCTCACTGCCGGACGCACCGCGGTGCTCGAGGTTGGTCAGAGCAGTGAGCGCCTGCTGCACGATCTCGTGCGTCGGCTGCCCGGTCATGGTGGCCACGAAGGCGACACCGCAGGCGTCGTGTTCGAACGCCGGGTCGTACAGGCCGCGGGAGAGGGTCATGCGCACTCCAGGATCATTGGTCCACCGGTCAGGTGTGCGCACGCTTGCGCCCACCCGCGGGACGCCGTTGGCCCGAAGTCGCTTCAGCATACCCGCCTCACCGTTCAGGCGCCCCCGGGCCCTTGGGAAACGGACCGGCGGCATCACCGGCACGAGTCCCGCCGGACGGCCGCAGCGGTGCACACTGTCCCTGTGACCCAGTACCCCGTGCGCAGTCCCGATGGCACGGTGCTCGCGGCGTGGCGCAACGACGCGGCGGGGATACCGCTTCTCATCTGCAACGGCCTGGCCTCCAGCCCCGCCGCATGGCCTTCTTTGCGGGACCCCGATTGCGGCTTCGACGCGCGGACCTGGTGGCATCGCGGCATCCCGCCCTCGGAGGTGCCACAGGGCGGCATCGAGATGGCCGACCACGTCGCCGACGCCTTGGCCGTGGTCGATGACGCCGGGTGGGACCGGTACCTCGTGGTCGGGTGGTCGCTGGGGGTCAACATCGCACTCGAACTCGCAGCTGCCGACGAGCGGGTCGCGGGCGTGCTGGCACTGGCGGGGATACCGGGAGGCACCTTCGACGCGATGCTGCCCATCCCGGCGCTACCGCGGGAGGTGGCCACCTCACTGGTCGGCTTCGCCACCGCCCTGTTGCAGCGGGCGGGGGCACAGATGGGTTCGGTTGCGCACTGGTTGGGGTCGAACCCCCGCACTGCGGAGTGGCTCACTTCGAACGGCGTGATCGGCGCCAGCGCCGACATCGCACATGTGCGTGAACTGGTGCGGGACTTCCTCGGGATGGACGTGCACTGGTACGGCCGGCTCGCCGGGGGGTTGCGAAGGCATCGCACCATGGACGTCTCCACCCTGACGTGCCCCGTCGTCTACGTCAGCGCCGGTCAGGATCTGGTCACGGATCCGATGGCGGTCGAAGCGGCCGCCGACCGCACTCCCGCCGGGCGTGTGGAGCGCTGGGACGCTACCCACTTCCTCGTGCTCGAGTACCCGGACCGGGTTCGCGAGGCGCTGCTGGGTCTGGCCGGCGAGGTGGGCCTGAGCTGAGGACGCGAGTGCTGCGGAAACGTCGAGATCATGCCCATGAAACCGACCACTTCGCGCCACTCGGGCTCTGCCTCAGGCCGCCGACTCCACCGGCTCCCTGCCCGGCCGGTAGACCGTGGATTCCCTGCCCGGGGCGTACCGTCGTGAGATCAGGATGTAGGCGATCGCACCGACGAAGACGACCACCGAGGTGAAGACGTTCACGCGGATCCCCAGGATCAGCGTCGCATCGTCGATGCGCAGCAGTTCCCAGAAGAACCGGCCCACCGTGTACAGCGCCACGTACGTGGCGAACACCCGTCCGTGCCCCATCTGGAACCGGCGGTCCAGCCACCAGACGGCCACCGCCACGAAGAGACACCACAACGACTCGTAGAGGAACGTCGGGTGGAACGTCTCGAACTGCTCGTAGCCGGCCGGCCGGTTCGCCGGATCGATCTGCAGCCCCCAGGGAAGCGTGGTGGGCTCCCCGAACAGTTCCTGGTTGAACCAGTTCCCCCAGCGTCCGATCGCCTGGGCGACCGCAAGACCGGGCGCAAGCGCGTCACCGAGTGGCGGCAGCAGGAGTCCGTACCGGCGGCAGGCGTACCACGCGCCGAGCGCCCCGCCGAGCACCGCACCCCAGATCCCGAGACCGCCCTGCCAGATCTTCAGCGCCGCGACGAATCCCAGACCCCCGTCGCCGAAGTACGTCGACCAGTCGGTGATCACGTGGTACAGGCGCGCGCCGACGATACCCGCAGGTACCGCCCACAGCGCGACGTCGGCGATCTGCCCGGACTTTCCGCCGCGGGCCTGCCACCGCTTGTCGGTGATCCAGATGGCGACGAAGATTCCCAGCAGGATCGCGAGCGCGTAGGCACGCACCGGGATCGGACCGAGTTCCCACACCCCTGTAGGTGGCGATGGGATGAACGCCGGCGTCACTGCTGCGGGTTGGTGAGCGCCTCTTGCAGCGCCTCTTCGCTCTGCAGAGCCGAGCTCGGCAGTTCCTTGCCGTTCACGAAGATTGTGGGCGTGCCGGTGACCCCGGCGGAGAAAGCCGCCTCGTTCGACAGCTGCGCCCAGCCCTTGTAGGTGCCCTCATCGACGCACTTGTCGAACTGGGTCTGGGCGTCTCCGCTCAAGCCCGCGTCAGCGCCGAACTGCTTGAGCTGCTCGTCGGTCCAGCCGTCGCCCTCGTTGGCGGGCTGGTTGGCATACACGGTGTTGTGGTACTGCTCCCCCACACCCGCGGTGATGGCACAGCCGAACGCGTTGGCGGCGTTCAGCGAGTACTCGGTGTTGAGGTTGTTGTCCAGGAAGGTCATGATCCGGTACGACAGCTGGATGTTGCCCGCGGCTGCCTCCTCCTGGATCATCGGCCCGTAGGTGGCCTCGAGGTTGGCACAAGCCGGGCACTGGAAGTCCTCGAAGATCTCGACCGTGGGCTTGCCCTCTGCGGTGTTCACCTGGAAGGCGTAGCCGGTCTCGGCGGTCACGCCGGTGGGCAGTGCGGAGTCGGCGCTCGGTGCCGGGGTGTCGTCCTTGCGGGACTGCATCACGCCGATCCCGAGGATGATCGCGACCACGGCCAGGACGGCGATACCGCCCACGATGCGGATCGTGCGCTCGCGGCGCCGCTCAGCGGCCTGCGCGGCGGCACGTGCCTCTGCGGCCTTCTCGCGCGTACTCTTCGCGGATTCGTTCTTCTCAGCCATGTGGCTAGACCTGCCTTTCCGAGTCTTCAGAGTAAACGTCTTCGTCGACTGGCCTGTTCACCGACTCGCGATCCAGAGACCACAGGGTGCGCGGGCGGACCGTCAACCATGCGGCCATCCCCGCGAACAGCAGGTCGCGCAGGATCTCCGAGGCGTACCGCCACGTGCGGCCTTCCGGCGTGACATCCCCACCACCACCGAAACACCCGCAGTCGATGGAGTACCCGCGGATCCAGACACTGGCGATACCGATGATGAAGGCGACCATCAGCAGTCCCGACACCAATGCCGCCCAACGGGTGAACAGCCCGACCAGCAGGAGCACGGCCAGAAGGATCTCCAGTGCCGGTAGTGCCCATCCGAGGAAGCCGGTCCATTCGACAGGGAAGACCCGGTACGCCATGACCGCGATCTTGGCGCCGTCCGGTTCGAAGATCTTGGTCAGTCCGGCGAAACCCAGGATGCCCGCCAAGACGAGGCGGAACACCAGCCCGATGACGTCCTTGGTCCGTTCGCTCATGCCTGGCCGCCACGCCGGGCGGTACGCAGCGCGGCCGCCATGCCGGCTGCGAGTTCTGCGACCCCTGCCGCGGCCTGCGAGGGTGACTCGGCGTCGAGCACGAGCCGAACGAACGCGGACCCGACGATCACACCGTCGGCATATCGACCGACCTCTGCGGCCTGCTCCGGCGTGCTGACACCCAGACCGACGCACACCGGCTGCGAGGTCACCTCCCTGGTGCGGGCCACCAGTGCGCGCGCATCGACGGAGACCGACGTGCGGGTCCCGGTGACGCCCATCGTGGACGCGGCGTACACGAAGCCGTTGCTGATCTGCGCGACCTGTTCGATGCGCTCCTGCGGTGAGGACGGCGCGACGAGGAAGACCCGATCGATGAGTGCGTCGTCGGTCGCGCTCACCCAGGCGTCGGCCTCTTCGGGAATGATGTCGGGCGTGATGACACCGGCTCCCCCGGCCGCGGCGAGTTCCTTCGCGAACCGGTCGACGCCGTAGCGCTCGATGGGGTTCCAGTAGCTCATGATCAGGGTCGGGGCGCCGGTGGCCGCGATCGCCTCGACAGTACGCAGCACATCGGCAACCGTGGTGCCGTGGGCGAGGGCCTGGTCAGCAGCGGCCTGGATGACCGGGCCGTCCATCAGCGGATCGCTGTAGGGCAGGCCGATCTCGACGACATCCACGCCGTTCTCCACCATGGCCGACACGACAGCCACAGCATCCACCCAGGTCGGGAAACCTGCCGGCATGTAGCCGATCAACAGTGCCCGGTCCTCCGCCCGGGCCGCGGCGAAGGCCTCCTGGAGTCTGCTCACACCGCCCCCAGACCGAAGTACTGCGCGGCGGTCGACACGTCTTTGTCGCCGCGACCGGACAGATTGATCAGAATCGTGGCCTCCGGGCCGAGACGCTCCCCGAGCCGACGGGCTCCGGCCACCGCATGCGCACTCTCGATGGCCGGGATGATGCCCTCGGCACGACAGCACAACTCGAAGGCCGCCATCGCTTCCGTGTCCGTGACGCCTTCGTAGACCACACGGCCGGAGTCGCGCAGCCACGCGTGTTCCGGACCGACCCCGGGGTAGTCGAGGCCCGCGGAGATTGAGTGGCTCGCCTGGGTCTGCCCGTTCTCGTCCTGGAGCAGATAGGAACGGGTGCCGTGCAGGACCCCCACGGACCCCGCCGTCAAGGTGGCCGCGTGCCGGCCGGTGTCGATGCCGTCGCCTGCCGCCTCGAACCCGTACAGCGCCACTTCGGTGTCGTCGAGGAAGTCGTAGAAGATGCCGATCGCGTTCGACCCGCCGCCGATGCACGCGACCACCGCATCGGGCAGTCCGCCGCGGTCGAGGCACTGCTGCCGCGCCTCTTTGCCGATGACCCGGTGGAACTCGCGCACCATCTCGGGGAAGGGAGCCGGGCCCGCGACGGTTCCGAGCAGGTAATGCGTGGTGGCGACGTTGGTGACCCAGTCCCGCATGGCCTCGTTGATCGCGTCCTTGAGCGTGCGACTGCCGGTGCGCACCGGGACGACCTCGGCGCCGAGCAACTGCATCCGGGCCACATTCAACGCCTGCCGCTGCGTGTCCTCCTCGCCCATGTAGACCACGCACTCGAGGTCGAGCAGTGCTGCTGCGGTGGCGGTGGCCACACCGTGCTGGCCGGCACCGGTCTCCGCAATCACGCGGGCCTTGCCCATGCGCTTGGTCAGCAACGCCTGCCCCAGGACGTTGTTGATCTTGTGACTGCCCGTGTGGTTAAGGTCCTCACGCTTGAGCAGCACCTCCCGCACACCGAAAGCGCGGGCCAGCGCTGGGGCCGGCGTCAACGGGGTGGGACGCCCGGAGTAGTCACGCAGCAGGGCGTCGAGTTCGGCGTGGAAGGCCTCATCGAGCCAGGCCTTGCGGAATGCATCGTCGAGTTCGTCGAGTGCGGCCACCAGCGCTTCGGGCACGAAGCGGCCGCCGTACTGTCCGAAATGCCCACGGGCGTCGGGCAGACCCACTGTGAAAGCCTCCTAGTCGGCGTGACGGACTGCGGGGTGCTCCCCTGCGGACACGAGGTCCTGAACAGCGGCGGCCGGGTCGGCCTGTGTCACGAGTGCTTCGCCTACTAGTACAGCATCGGCCCCATCGGCGGCATACGCCAACAGGTCCTGCGGGCTCTTCACACCGGACTCGGCGATGCGCACGATGCCCTCGGGAATCGCCGGCGCCACTCGGGCGAAGACTCCCAGGTCCACCTCGAGGGTCCGCAGATCGCGGGCGTTCACGCCGATCACCTTCGCGCCGGCATCCACGGCGCGAGCCACCTCGTCGACGTCGTGGACCTCCACCAGTGGCAGTAGCCCGATGGACTCGGCACGTTCGACTAGCGAGACCAGCGCCGGCTGCTCAAGCGCGGCAACGATCAGCAGGGCCAGGTCTGCGCCGTACGCCCGAGCCTCCCAGAGCTGGTAGGAGGTCACGATGAAGTCCTTGCGCAGCACCGGCACATCGACGGCTGCGCGCACGGCCGCGAGGTCGTCGAGACTTCCGCCGAAACGTCGCTGCTCGGTGAGGACGCTGATGCACCTGGCGCCACCGCGCTCATAAGCCTGGGCGAGGTGGGCGGGGTCGTCGATCGGCGCCAAAGAGCCCTTGCTGGGAGAGGAACGCTTGACCTCGGCGATGACGCCCACACCGCCTTGGCGCAGGACGGCCAACGCATCGATGGGGTCGGGCACGGTCTCGACACGTCGCTTCAAGTCGTCGAGCGGCACCTGTTGTTCGCGCGCCGCAAGGTCCTCCCGGACCCCGGCGATGATGTCGTCCAGCACGCTCACATGGTCAGACTAACTGCGCACCGAAAGCGCCCGGGCACCCCCTCAGGCGGAGGTACCCAGTGGCATGCCGGGAAGGTTGCGCACGACCGTGAAGGCCACCAGAAGCACCGCGACGGAGATGTTGGTCCACAACGGCACCTTGCGCGCCTCCGTCCTCCCGCGCCATTGATCGCGGGTCCACACGACGTAGACGACCAGCATCGCGGGGATGAACAGCAGCACGGTGAAGGCGTTGAAGTCCAGTGCTGCGGAGAGGTTCCCATGCATCAACTCATGGGTGGAGCGAAGACCACCGCAGAAGGGGCAGTCGAGGCCGCTGAGCACCTTGGTGGGGCAGGGCGGGAAGTGGCCGGGTTCGGACGGGTCGTTGACGTACACGTACGCACAGGCCGCCAGCCCGCCGGCCGCCGCGTACACGGGTGTCCGCATCCGATCCCACCGACTCATGCCTACAGGGTAGGACGAATACCCGCCAGGGGCCGTGCTTCGCGGAGGTTTCGCGTGGCGGGGTCACCGAGGGCTGCGACACTGCTGGGTTGCAACGCTCGACGCCGGGTGCGATCGCGGATCAGCCGGCGACCGGCGGGAACGACACCCGGAAGCAGGCGCCACCCTCAGGCGCGTGCCCCGCTGACGCCTGACCACCGAGCCGGTCCGCGAGCCGGCCCACCAGCGCCAGTCCCACGCCCGTACCGACCTGGCGCAGGCCCCGGTACCGGCTGTACAGCTCGGCGGGTTCGAACGCGACCTCCAGATCGCTGTCAGACAACCCCGGCCCGCCGTCCCGGACCTCCAGATACCCCACCGGCGGATCCATCGCCGCCTGCAGGATGATCGGGTGTCCTGCGGGTGTGACGCGCAGGGCGTTCGCCACCAGGTTGTCGATGATCTGCCGAGCACGTCGCGGGTCACAGCGCACGAGCACCGGTCGGTCCGGAACGTGGCAGTACCAGTCGACCCCTTCAGCGGCACACCGGTCGGCCCACACCTCGTCGGCGGACAGGGCGACGTCGCGTAGATCCACCTCCACGATGTCCACCGGGAACTCCACCGCCCCCAGCCGGGCAAGGTCGAGCAGATCGGCGATGAGGGCGTCGAGGCGATGGGTCTCAGAGAGCATCGTTCCGGCCACTCGCTCGACGTCACCGGAGGGCACGACACCGTCGGCCAACGCCTCGGCGTATCCCCCGATCGCGGTCATCGGAGTGCGCAACTCATGGCTCACGGACAACAGGAAATCCCGCTGTCTGGCCTCACTGGTCGCGAGGCTGTCCCCGAGCTGGTTCAACGCGACCGCCAGTTCCGCGACCTCCACCGGGCCCTCCGGTTCCAGTCGCAGATTGCGATCGCCGGCCTGCAGCCGCCGGGCGGCATTGACCAGCGTGCGCAACGGCCTGGTCACGCGTCGCGCCAACAGTGCGCCGGCGATCGCCGCGAGCACACCGCCGATCACGATGGCCATACCGATCCGGCCCCACAGTTCCCGCAGGCCGAAGCCGGACACAGATGTGGGCTGGATCAGCAGCAGTGCGGTGTCGGCAGCGATCAGGCGGCCTTCGAGCATGTAGGACTGCCCGTCCACCGAGTAGGTGCTGCTGACCTTCCCGGTGGTCCAGATCGGGGCGACCGACAAGGCCGAAACGCCGTCCGGCGTGGTGCCCCCGGGGCTGATCAGGGCCAGGCTCACCTGCTCCTGCCGCAGGGTGTTGATCAGCCGCTCCTGGATCTCGTCGGTGAGCGGTCCGGAGGTCTGGGTCGAGGCGGCAGCCGCATCAGCGAGCTGGGACAACTGCCTGCGTTGGTCACGCAGTTCCGCGTCACGCAGCAGGGGAAGAGCCGCGAGGCCGGTCATCAATACGGCGAGCAGTGCGACCAGCGTGGTGACCAGTACGGTTCGCAGGCCCAGGGAGGACCGGGAGTGGTTGTCCGACGACGCGGATTCGGTCAGGATCTCGTTCGGGGCATCACTGGGCATCGTGGCCGGACTCGCTCACCTCTGCGCCGTACCCCACGCCACGCACGGTCCGGATGATGTTGTTCTCGCCGAGCTTGCCGCGCAACTGCGCCACGTGCACGTCCACCGTGCGCGTGTTCACCATCGCGGCGTAGCCCCAGACCTCGCTGAGCAACTGGTCGCGGCTGAAGATCTGCCCGGGGTGGGTCATGAGATAGAAGAGGAGGTCGAACTCGGTCGCCGTGAGGTCCACGAGTCGCCCGTCCACTGTGCAACGGCGGGTCATCGGGTCCATCTCGACCTTGCCGAGGCGTACCGTCTGTGCCTGGGCTTGCGGTCCGCGAGCGCGACGGACCACGGCCTTGACGCGGGCCACGACCTCTCGGGGACTGAACGGCTTGGTGATGTAGTCGTCGGCTCCGAGTTCGAGACCGAGCACGCGGTCCACCTCATCGTCACGGGCAGTGCAGAAGACCACCGGCGTCCAGTCCTGCTGGGCACGCAGCCTGCGACACACCTCGATCCCATCCATGCCGGGCAGACCGACATCGAGCAGGATGCAGGATGGCCTGTGATCGGCCACGGCTGTCAGCGCTTCCTGGCCCTCGGCCTCCACGAGCACCTGGAAACCCTCGCGGCTCAAATACATCCGCAGCAGGTCTGCGATCGCCGGTTCGTCCTCGACGACCAGCACCACCCCACGACTGTCGGTCACGCGTCGGTTCTCTCCGCGGCGTCCTCGGGCTCGTGCAAGCGTCCAGCGGCGTCCTTCTGCGGCTGTCCCATCCCGGCCATCGCCATGGCCTTGCCGACGATGGCGCCGATCGGGATGAGCGCAACGCCCACCCAGAACAGCCACGGCTGCGCGATCGTCAGGGCGATCGTGCCCACCAGGAACCCGATCGTCACGATCGTCGTTCCGGTCCACATCGCCGCGGTACGGCCGTGGTGGTTCTCATACATCGGCATCAGTGAAACCTCCAGATTCGCTATCGGGAGTCTAACCAGAGCCCGTCGCTCGCGCCCCACGGCTTCGCCGTGTCGGGCCAGGCGTTAGTTCCCGGTCCAGCCGTTAGTCCCCCACAGCTGCAAACCTCTAACCGGAGTGCAGAAGGTCTAACCGGCAACCGCGCACACACCGGACCCCGGTCCATCCGCTAGTTCCCGGTCCATCCGTTAGTTCCCGGTCCATCCGTTAGTCCCCCACAGCCGCAAACCCCTAACCGGAGTGCACAAGGTCTAACCGGAGTGCACGACCTCTAACCGGAGTGCCGCCCCAACCTTCAGTCGGGGTCCCCCGGCTTGCGGGTCGGGTCAAGTCCGCGGTCGAGACTCTCCCACATCTGGCGCGGGCTGATCAGCCCGTCCTCCTCAAGGTCGGAGGCCCGGGCGTACCGACTCGAGAACCCGGGCCACTGCCCGCCCTTGGCCAGCGTGAGAACACTGCCGGCCAGACCGACCACGGCCGCAACGACGGCCGCCGCCGACCCGAAAACCGCCAGCACCAGTGCCAGCAGCCACAGAACCGCACTGATCACGGCCAGGACGAACCGGATCCTCCCCGATGCCAACCAGATCGCCGCAATGGCGATCAACCCCGCCATCAGACCCGGGGCCGAGGCCGCCTCGCCCGCGGCCAGGAAGAACAGCAGTCCCGCGCCGAGGATCGTCAGGACCAGTGCGGCGGTACGCGATGTCATAGCTCCTCCGCGATGGTCAACGCCCGGAGGACGGCCGCGGCCTTGCTCTGGCACTCCTCGTCTTCAGCCGCTGGATCGGAATCGGCGACGATACCCGCCCCTGCCTGAACATGTGCCATCCCGTCACGCAGCAGCGCGGTCCGGATGGCGATGGCCGTGTCCATATCTCCCGCCACGTCGAAGTAGCCGATACAGCCGGCATACAGCCCACGCCGGCTGGTCTCCAACTCGTCGATGATCTCCATCGCCCGCGGTTTCGGCGCCCCCGACAGCGTTCCAGCGGGGAACGTCGCAGCCAGCAGGTCGTACGCCGAAGCGCCCTGCTGCAGCCGTCCGACGACGGTCGACACGATGTGATGCACATGGGAATACTGCTCGACCTGCATGAACTCAACCACGCTTACGGTGCCCGGTTTGCAGACACGGCCCAGGTCGTTGCGTCCAAGGTCCACGAGCATGAGGTGTTCGGCGCGCTCCTTCGGGTCGGCCAGCAGGTCCGCCACAAGCTCGGCGTCCTCGTCCGGCGTGGTTCCCCGCGGCCGGGTACCGGCGATCGGGTGCAGCATCGCTTCATCCCCGGTCAACTTCACCAGCGCCTCGGGGCTCGAACCGACGATGCTGAATCCGGGCGATTCCATGGAATCGCTGCCGGGGATGTTCAGCAGGTACATGTATGGGCTCGGATTGGTCATCCGCAGGGCCCGGTAGACCGACAACGGGCTGGCAGAACTCGGCCGACTGAACCGTTGCGACAAGACGATCTGGAAGGCGTCCCCGGCCCGGATGTACTCCTTGGCCACCTCGACCTTGGCGCGGTAGTCCGGGTTGACCTCCAGGGTGCGGGAGGGCGCCGCAGGGACCACGGCAGCCGCCGCCCGGACCGGGTCATGCAGGTCAGAAACCATCCGGTCGAGGCGCGCGACGGCGTCCTCGTACGCCTGCTCAACCCGCTCGTCGGTGTTGTCGTAGTTGACGGCGTTGGCCACCAGCCATACGGAACCGTCGACGTGGTCCATCACCGCGAGATCCGTGACGAGCAGCATCGCGAGCTCGGGGACGTTGAGCTCGTCCGGGTTGTCGTCGGGCAACCTCTCCCACCTGCGCACGGCGTCGTAGCCGATGAAGCCGACCAGACCACCGGTCAGCGGAGGCAGCCCCTCCGGCCGCGGGGTCCGCAGCGACTCGAGCGTGTCCCGCAGCGCCTCAACCGCCAGTCCCGTGGTCGGCAACCCGACCGGCGGGTTCCCCACCCACTGCACCTGGCCGTCCGACTCGGTGAGCATGGCAGCGCTGCGCACCCCGATGAACGAATACCGGCTCCAGGTGTGACCGTTCTCCGCGGACTCCAGCAGAAAGGTCCCCGGATGGTCCTGCGCGAGTTTGCGGAACAGCCCGATCGGGGTCTGGTCGTCGACAAGGAATCTGCGCACCACCGGGATCACCCGGCGGTCAGCGGCCAGCCTGCGGAACTGCTCGGGTGTCGGTGCGGTGATACCGCTCGGGGTGGCACACACGCGGTACACGTCACTCACGACAACTCCACGGTCTGGGTCTGGAAGCAGGAGCGCAGCCCGGTGTGACAGGCGGGCCCGTGCTGGTCGACAAGCAGCAGGATCGCGTCACCGTCGCAGTCGATGCGCAGTTCCTTCACCTGCTGGGTGTTGCCGGAGGTTTCGCCCTTCGTCCAGTACTGCTGACGCGAGCGCGACCAGTAGGTGCCGCGCCCGGTGGCCAGCGTCCTGCGCACCGCCTCCGCGTCCATCCATGCGAGCATCAGCACCTCGCCGGTGTCCCACTGCTGCGCGATGGCGGGCAGCAGCCCGTCCGGACCGAACTGCAGTGCTGCCACGGCCTGCGAAACGTCGCCCATGGGGCCATTGTGCCGCCGCCGTCGCATGCGACCATTCAGGTATGGGGTCACGAGGCGCACGGTGGGCGGCTGCGCTGACCGTGTTGCTGGTCGCCGCGATGGTCGCCGTTGCCTCCGTATGGATGATCCGCAACGCCCCGGACACCTCCGAGGAGGCAGCCGACACGGTGCCGGGGGTGCGTCCGATCGCGACCCTGTCGTTCGCGGACTGCTACGCGATACCCCGCGACGCACGTGGCGACATCATGACCGCCGACGGCGTGTACGTGGTGAGCTGCGATGAGGAACACGACGGCCAGATCCTCGACCAGGTGGATCTGAGCAATCTTGACTGGGCGGGGTCGGTGGCCATGAAGGCATCGGCGCAGAACCAGTGCTCCACGGCGTTCAACACCTACCGGCCGACCTTCGACGAACCCGAAACGCTGATCCCTGGCTACTTCCTGCCGAACGAGAAGCAGTGGGAGAACGGCAATCGGACGATCACGTGCACACTCACGATGGAGGCCCCGTTCACCGGTCCGAGGCTGTGAGGCTTCAAGGCTGATCGGGGTCGGGCTTCCCCCGGCGGGGGACTCGGGGGAAACCCGACGAGTCCACTATCGCACACATGTTCGAATCAGGTCAAGCGCACGGTGATCCCGGCTTCGGCCATCGCCTGCTTGACCTCACCGATCGTCAGTTGGCCGTAGTGGAAGACACTGGCTGCGAGCACGGCATCCGCCCCGGCCTGCACCGCGGGTGCGAAGTCCGCCACCGTGCCCGCGCCGCCGCTGGCGATGACGGGCACATCCACGGCTTCGCGGACCAGGGCGATGAGTTCGGTGTCGAAGCCCGCCTCGGTGCCGTCGGCGTCCATGCTGTTGAGCAGGATCTCCCCCGCGCCGAGCCGGGCACCGTTCTGCGCCCAGACGATCGCGTCGATCCCCGTGCCCTTGCGTCCGCCGTGGGTGGTGACCTCGAAGCCACTGGTCGCGCCCCGCGCACGCCGGGCATCCACGCTGAGCACCACACACTGACTGCCGAAGCGCCGCGCCGCACGGGTCAACAGATCCGGATCCGCGATCGCGCCGGTGTTGACCCCGACCTTGTCCGCACCGGC
>CALFYG010000250.1 GCA_937952095.1 uncultured Micrococcales bacterium
GTGTGCTCTTCCGATCTTGCCCGACGGGGCAGAACGTCGCCCCTGCTAAGGCGACCGTGCCGGATCACGTGGATGTCCCAGCCGCCGGGCCTGCTGGTGGCAGCCACGATCTGCCGGACCTGGCCGAATGCGCGCAGTTGTGCGGACGACCGGATCCCCAGCACGGCCGCATCGAGGCGATTGCGCCACATCGCGGCCTGCTCGAAGCGCTCCTGGGCCGCGAGCCCCGACATCCGGACGGCGATGGCCTCGTCGACCAGGGTGGTGTCGCCGAGCATCACCTGGCGCGCAGAGGACGCGATACCGGCGTACGTCGCGGGCGGTAGCTCCCCATCACACGGGGCGGCGCAGCGCCCGATCTGTCCGAGTACACAGCCCGCGGCGCGGTGTCCCGGACGCAGACGCTGGGTGCACGCACGCAGGCCTGTCGCCTCGGTGATCGCCGCGGCCGCCTCCTGCGCGTCGGCCCGGCTCGAGTACGGCCCGGCGTAGACGCGTCCCGACGTCTCGTCGTCGGTCACCGCACGCACCACCGACAACCTGGGGTACGCCTCGGATGTCAGCTTGAGCCAGACGGTGCGTTCCGGGTGCCGTGAGCGTCGGTTGTAGGGAGGTTTCCACTCGGCGATCAGCCGTAGTTCCCGCACCCGGGCTTCGAGGTCCGTCGCGCAGACGATGGCGGTGACCTCGGTGGCGATGCCGACCATCTCGGTCATCCTCGGACGCTGCTCCGCGCTGGTGAAGTAGGAACGGACCCGGCGGCGGATGTCCTGCGACACGCCCACGTACAGCGGGCGGCCGTCGCTGTCCCGAAACGTGTAGACGCCGGCGGCTTCCGGCAGACGGTCGGCCAGGTGCCGCTTGTCGCGGCGTTGATGCGGGACCCTGCGCATCGAGGCCGTCAGTTCCTCCAACGTGAGGACCCCGACCGCCCCTAGTCGCTCGAGCAGGCCGTGCAGGACGTCAACGGTCGCCCGGGCGTCGTCGAGGGCCCGGTGGGTGGGTTGCACCTGCGTCTGGAAGAACGCCGCGAGTGTGGCGAGTTTGTGGTTGGGGACCTCGTCGCGACCGAGCACCGACCTCGCGAGGCGGGCCGTGTCGATCGTGTGGGGGTGGGGCCACTGATGACCGATCCGCTCGCAGGACGCCTTGAGGAAGTTGCTGTCGTACGGGGCGTTGTGGGCCACGAACACGGCATCGCCCATGAAATCGATGAGCATGGGGACCGCCACCGACTCCCGGGGGGCGTCCTGGACCATACGTCCGGTGATCCCCGTGAGCACCGTGATGAAGGCGGGGATCGGCTGTTCCGGATCGACGAAGGTGCGGAATTCCCCAAGGACCTCGCCGGCGCGCACCTTGACCGCTCCGATCTCCGTGATCCGGCCGTCGGTGGGACTGCCGCCGGTCGTCTCGAGGTCCACCACACAGAAAGTGGTGTCTGCCAGCGCTGCACCGTCGAAGTCGAGGTTGAGCTGGGCGGAGTGCGGCAGTGGGACGGCGGACACGTGTTCGACGCTATGAGATGGCAGCGACAAAACCGGGCAACGGCGCGACCGTGCCTTCGACGAGGGGGGATCGTGAGCCCGACCAGCAGTCCCCGGCGTGACCTGCTCGACCGGGGTCTGGGCAGGGGTGCCCCGGCGGGACTCCTAGGGTGGAATGCGTGGCCCTCTCAGCTCCTGACAGCAGCACCCGTTGGCGCTGCGCCCGTTGCGGCAATCTGACCAGGTTCGACGTCGTGCGCTCCACGCGTTCCCGGCAGTACTGGCACTTCGATCTCGCCGGTGACGTGAGCGTCGACGAGGAGGACGTCGACCAGGACGAGATCGTGAGTGTGACGTGTCGCTGGTGTGGAGCGACCGACACGGTGGAACTGATCGCGAGGGCTGAGGATGCCTGAGGCACCGCTGGCCGGAGTCCGTGTGCTGGACATGACCCGGCTGCTCCCGGGGAACTTCGCCACCGTGATGCTCGTGGAGATGGGCGCCGAGGTGATCAAGATCGAGGCCCCTGAGGGGGACGGCACCAGGTGGGTGGCACCGCATCTGCCCTCCGGGGAATCAGGGGCGTTCGTACAACTCAACCGGGGGAAGTCCAGCCGGGTCATCGACCTCAAGGCGCAGGAGGGAAGGGAGGAGTTCTCGTCGTTGCTCGCCGCAGCCGACGTCCTCGTGGACTCGTTCCGCCCCGGTGTCCTGGACAGGCTCGGGTTCTCCCGTGAGGACCTGCAGCGACTGCGACCGAACCTCGTGCACGTGACCATCGACGCCTACGGGTCCGGTGGCGAGCTCGAGCAGGTCCCGGGTCACGATCTGAACGCCATCGGATATGCGGGTGTGCTCACCCTGGGCGGTACGCCGGCATTGCCGGGGCTGCAAGTCGCTGACCTGGCCGCGGGTATGCACGCGGCGCTGGCCGTGCTCGCTGGTCTGCGTCAGAGCGCACGGGGGGAGTTCGTGCGCAGCGAGGTCGCGATGGTCGATGCCGCTCTGACATTCGCGCAGTTGCCCCTCGGAGGCTGGCTGGCCACAGGGGAGTCACCGTCGACGCCGTGGGATCTCACAGGGCGGTGGGCGTGCTACGGCGTGTACGAATGTGCTGACGGCACCTGGCTGACAGTGGGTGCCCTGGAACCCAAGTTCTTCGGAGCCGTTCTGGACCGGCTCGATCTCGCGGAGTGGAAGGTCGCTCAGTACGACCCGGCCAAGCAGGACGAGCTCACCGACGTCCTGCGGCATCGTTTCGCCTCCCGGCCGCGGGCGCATTGGCTCGCCGAACTCGCCTTCGAGGACACCTGTGTCGGTCCTGCGCTGACCCTGGATGAGGCCATGGCCCACCCCAACCTGCGGGCACGGGCGGTGATGCGGCAGGTCCGTGCCGCCGACGGATCGATCCACGAGGTCTTCGCGGCGCTGCCCTGGTTGGAACCGGAGGATCCCACGCCACTGAGCGCCCCCGGGCTCGGCGAACACTGACCTGTCTTGTCAGAGGGTCTCTCTACGGTCGGATCACGACGTGAGGAGACGACGATGCTCATCGATTGTGCAAGTTGTTCGGCGAGACCGGCCGCGTGCGCCGACTGCGTGGTGACCGCTCTGCTGGATGCTCCGGCTGACGGGCATCTGACCGCTGACGAGGTGGCCGCGGTCGATGCGCTCTCGGCATCCGGCCTCGTGGCGCCCTTGCGCTTCGTGCGCGCCGTCTAGGTGGGGGCAACCCCCGGTTGTTGGGTGCACAATGGTCGTATGGGGTCGTATCGCGTCTTCCCGGCGGCACTGGCTGCCGGGGTGTCGTGTGCGCTCTTCCTGAACGCCCCGGCGGCCACTGCGGACATCGGCGACGACATCGCGCGGGTGCAGGCCGAGTTGAGTGATCTGCAGACCCAGGCTGCTGCCGCCGCTGAGGAGGCGAACGACGCCACGCTCGACTGGCAGGAAGCGCAGCAGGCAGTCATCGACAAGCAGGCCGAACTCGCAGCGACCCAACAGACCCTCGCTGCCAGCCAGAACTCGCTCAACCAGGTGGTCAGCCAGATCTACCGCAACGGTGGCGTGGATCCCAGTCTGCTGGTCCTGGCGTCCTCCGACACCGCCTCCAACTGGCTGGCGACTCTCGACACCGCGCGCATCCTCGCGGGCCAGCAGAACTCTGCTCTGGTCCGCACCGAGGCGGCCGAGCAGCAACTGGTTCGTGACGAGGCTGCGTTGACGAAGGCTGAGAAGCGTGCCGAGCGTGCCCGCGATGACATTCTGGACGCCAAGGCCGCCATCGACGAGAGGGTGGCTGAGTCGACCGCACTGCTGTCGCAGTTGCAGGTCGAGCAGCAGCGGCAACTCGCCGAGGAACTCGCACGCCAGCAGGAGGAGCAGCAGAAGCAGGCCGACGATGCTGTGGACTCGGTGGCCCAGTTGCCCGACTCGGCCACCAAACCGGTCGTCAAGTTCGCGATCAAGCAGGCCGGGAAGGCCTACGAGGCCGGTGCCACCGGTCCGGACGCCTACGACGCCTCCGGGCTGGTGAAAGCGGCCTGGGCCGAAGCCGGCGTCGACCTCCCGCACTCCGTGCAACGGCAGTTCGACAAGACCCAGCGTGTGGACATCACGCAGTTGGCACCCGGTGACATCGTGTTCCTGTACGGCACGGGAAAGCACGCCGGGATCTACACCGGGGACGGGTACTTCGTGCATGCCAAGAGCCCGCGTGAGGGTGTGGTGTACGAGAAGCTGTTCACCAACGAGTTCATGTCCGAGTTCGCCGGCGCCGGGCGTCCGGAACTGTAGTGGCGTGAGTCGGACCCTCGTCGTCACCAACGACTTCCCCCCGCGTGCCGGCGGAATCCAGGCATTCGTCCACGGGGTCCTGTTGCATCAGGACCCGGACTCGGTGGTCGTGTACGCGCCGGCCTGGAAGCGCGCCGCCGAGTTCGACGCGCAGCAACCGTTCCCGGTGGTCAGGCACCGCACCTCGCTGATGCTTCCCGAGCCGATGGTCGCTGCCAAGGCCCGGCGGATCGCCGAGGACTACGACTGCGACCGGGTGCTGTTCGGCGCTGCGGCTCCGTTGGGCCTGCTGGCCAGCGGCCTGCGCAAACGGGGGATGGGTCCCATCGTCGCGATGACCCACGGACATGAGGCGGCGTGGGCCACAACCCCGGGGGCACGCTCGGTGCTGCGATCGATCGGTGACGCGGTCGACACAGTCACGTACCTGGGGGAGTACACCAGGCAGCGGATCGCCTCGGCCCTGCGGCCGTCGGCAGCGACCCGGATGCGGCGTCTCGTCCCGGGCGTCGACACGACGGTGTTCAACCCGGGCATGCGCGATCAGGGTCGCGCACTGCGCGAGGAACTGGGGCTTGCGGACAGGTCGGTGGTCGTCTGTGTCTCCCGACTCATGCCACGCAAGGGTCAGGACACTCTGATCCGGGCCCTTCCGCGGATCCAGCAGCAGGTTCCAGATGCCGCGCTGCTCATCGTGGGAGGCGGCCCCTACCGTTCCACGCTGGACAAACTCGTTGTGGAGACCGGGGTCGGCGACAGCGTCGTGTTGACAGGGACCGTTCCGTGGGAGTCCCTGCCCGTGCACTACGCGGCAGGTGACGTCTTCGCCATGCCGTGCCGTACCCGCAACCGGGGGTGGGACGTGGAGGGTTTGGGCATCGTCTACCTGGAGGCCGGAGCCATCGGTCTGCCGGTCATCGCCGGTGATTCCGGGGGTGCTCCGGATGCCGTGCTCGACGGCACCACGGGCTACGTGGTCCCCGGCGAGGATGATGTAGCGGTGGCCAGGCGGGTCAGCGAGTTGTTGAACGATCCGGCCCGGGCCGCTGAGATGGGCGAGCGCGGACGGCGCTGGGTGGAGCAGCAGTGGACGTGGCCGACGATCTCAGGCCGGTTGACCGACATGCTCGAGGGACGTGACCCCGACCTCGCGACGCCTCCCGGTGTCCAGGAGTCGTAGCAGACCCCACGCGGTGGCCACCACCAGCAGGAGTATCCGCGCGGACTGCAGCGCCAGCCCGTTCCACTCATCCGACATCAGCCAGTTGTAGTGCATCGGGTAAAGGATCTGCCCGAGCGCTGCCACCGGCATCAGCATGATGATCACCGGCCGCATCCGGGTCGTCGGATCGAGCAGGCAGACGGCCGCGATGGCTGCGACCCAGATCAGGTATTGCGGTGACAGCACCCGCGACGTGATCATCGAGAACAACACGACGACCAGACCGATATCGGCGGGGTTCGCCCGATCGAAGCGTCCTGTGAGGCGCAGGATCGCGAGCGCAACGAGTCCGATCGCTCCCAGCACCGTGATCGCCAGCGCCACTGCCTCCACTCCGGGTGCGGAGACCTCCATGGCGCCGTACCGGTACACGAACGTGCGCTCCCAGCCGAGGTGATGGGCTACTAGGAAGAACCATGCCGGCACAGACTCGATTTGTAGGCCACGGGCCTTCTGCTCCGAGGCGAACGAGGCGGCCCCATCCATCGTGAGGACCAGGGCGAGCAGGATCGTGGCTGCAGTGGCCACGAAGCCGACCAGCGCCTTCCCGAAACCGCGGCGCGGGACTGCGAGTAGCAGCAGCGCCGGCCACACCTTGAGCAAGGCCCCGACCGCGAGGAACGCTCCAGAGCGCACCGGACGTGCGACGGCCAGCAGCCCCAGGACGGCGAACAGTGCCGGGACGACGTCGAACCGGGTCAGCCAGACCGGCCCGATGAGCATGCCCGCAGCGATCCATGTCCATGGACCCTCCAGCGAGTCGCCCCGCGCCGCGCGCCGCATGAGCACCAGGAACGTGAGCGCGTCGAAGGCCAGCATCAGCAGCATCAACCCCAGGCGGGGATCAGGGGGTATCAGGGCGCCGAGCGCGAACAACGGGCCGACCAGTGGTGGGTACTGCCACATCTCGTCGCCGACGGGGAATCGTCCGGACTGCAGGACCTGCGCCCACTGCTCGTACAGGGTCACGTCGTTGATGACCAGCGTCCCGCCGAGGTAGGGGATCAGCCCGAAGGGGATCGCCAGAAGCCAGGCCCGGGTGAGGCCGAAGACCAGAGTGGGCAGCAGCCACCATCCGCGTGCCGGTGGCGTGAACTGCACAGTGACTCCGATCGCTGTTGGTCCGGTCGTCCACCGGCCACCCGGCCAGTATCTCAGGTCACACGGTCGGGTCGGACTGACGCAGCAGTCCGAGTTTCAGAGCCGTCATCAGAGCTTGGGCCCGGTTGCCGGCGCCGAGCTTCTCGTACAACTTCGAGATGTGGGTCTTCGTGGTCGACTCGCTGATGAACAGCCGGCGTGAGATCTGCGCGACCCCGAGCCCGTCCGCCAGCAACTGCAGGACCTCGCGCTCACGCGGGCTCAGTTGCGGGCCGCTGGGGCTGAGCTTGCGCTTCATGGCGTCGGCGAGATCCTTCGCGGTGAAGGCCTGTGGAGTGGTTGCCGCGTGCCGTGCGGCGGCCACGACGTCGTCGGAGGGTGCGTTCTTCGGCACGAACGCCGAGGCGCCTGCTTCGAGGGCCGCGAACAGCTGCTCGTCCCCGGCGTACATGGTGAGGATGACGATGCCCAGTTGTGGATACCGTTCGCGGGCGCCGGCGGCCAGTTTGAGCCCAGAGCCGTCGGGCAGGCGCACGTCGAGGACCACCACGTCGGGACGTGTGATCCGCAGGAGACGCTCGGCGTCGGCGACGGAGCCCGCTTCGCCGACGACATCGAAGTCCCCGTCGCGTTCGAAGGAGCGGCGTAGGCCCTGACGAATGAGCTCGTGGTCATCGACGAGCAGAACGGAGATGGTCACCGACTACTCCTCTCTGTCCCCGGCGGACGGCTTCAGGAGAACCTCCAGAACCGTGCCTCCACCGTCCCGTGGATGCCAGGCGAGTTCGGCACCGATTCGTTTGGCCCGCTCCTGCATAATGTCCAACCCGAAGCTGTCGTTGCGCGGCGAGTCCATTCCGCTCCCGTCGTCGGCCACACGCAAGTACGCCTGCGGCGGATCGATCCGGCAGGTGACCCAGACGTTTTCGGCATTGGCATGACGCCGGACGTTCGTGACGGCTTCCTGCGCGATCCGCAGCAACTCGGTCTCCTGCGCCAGTGCCAGACGGTCATGTGCTTCGTCCATCACCAGGTGCACCGTGAGGCCCGCGGCGGTGCCGGCCTGCTGGACGTAGCTGGTGAGTGCGGAACCGAGTCCCACCCCCGGCTGGATGTCGGCACGCAGGTCGAAGATGCTCAGACGCAGTTCGCTGATGATGCGTCGCACTTCGGCGCGGATGTCGTCGGCGAGGACCTGCCCCTGCGTACCCTGCAGATCGGCCACGAGGACATCGAGCGCGTAGCCGACGCTGGCCAACTCCTGGGCGATCCCGTCATGGATCTCGCGGGCGAGCCGTCGCCGCTCCTCCGTGGTCGCTGCGGTGCGCACATCCGCGAAGAGCCGTCCGGTGTCGATGCGCAGCGCGGCCTCCTGCGCGCCGGGCATCGCCTGCTTGAGAGCGGCCATGTCGAACGGCTGGTTTAGGTTCTGCAGGGCCGCGACACCGACCAGGCGTGAGCCCAGCGTCAGGGGGATGAACGCTTCTTGTTCCACGCCGTCGGACACCACCCCTCGGCCGCAGACCGGTTTGCCGTCGCGCAGGTGGGTCAGCGAGGTGACGTCGAGGGTGGGGAAGGGGCTGCGCTCGGCGCCACGCACGGCGTAGGGCACCAGTTGGTCATCCTGGTGGATGTACAGGACCGATCGCTGGGAGGGGACGTCCCGGGCGAGTTGCTCGAGTGTCTGTTGGGCCAGTGCGACCTCGTCGAGTCCGGCGGGCAACTGTCGTGAGACCAATTGCAGGCGGCTCAGCAGGCGGTGCGCGGAACGGTACTCCTCCCCGCTGCGGCGGCGTTGCTGCACGGTCCACAGGGCGATGCCCAGCAGGACGAGCAGAGCGACGGTCGCGATCGCCACGATGATGAGCGTGCCCACGCGATCGATTCCACCATGTTCGCCCGGGGGGCGTTCCACAATCCGGCGGAATGGGCACCCACCGCGGGTCTGGTAGCGGGTCCGAGAGTGTCACGAAGTGTCGTCGTCTGGGGTGTCACAACCTGGTCGGATTCGCATGGCGCTCAACGACGTCTTCGTGACACTCGATGGGGCCGACGGCACGCGAACGCCCGCCGGATCAGCAGATCTCGGCGGGCGTTCGCGCGAGGGTCTAGGAGTAGAGCGCCTCGACCTGATCGCCGAACTCGGCCATCACCACATTGCGCTTGAGTTTCATGGACGGGGTCAGCTGTCCGCCTTCCTCGGTCCAGTCCACGTCGAGGATCTCGAACTTCTTGATCGCCTCGGCGTTGCTCACCGCCTTGTTGGCCTCGTCGACCGCGGCCTGCACCTCGCTGAGGATCTGCGGGTCCTTGGACAGATCAGCCAGCGGGGTGTCCGCCGGACGTTCGTGCTGTTCCAGCCAGGCGGGCAGTGCCTCGACGTCGAGGGTGATCAGTGCCGCGATGTAGGGCTTGTTGTCGCCGACCACCATGCACTGGCTGATCAGCCAGTTGGCGCGGATGCGATCCTCGAGCACGGCCGGGGCGACGTTCTTGCCGCCGGCGGTGACGATGAGTTCCTTCTTGCGCCCGGTGATCCGCAGGAAGCCGTCAGCGTCGAGCTCACCGATGTCGCCACTGTGGAACCAGCCGTCCGGCTCGAGGACCTCCTTGGTCGCCTGCTCGTTCTTCCAGTACCCCTGGAAGATCTGGCCACCCTTGAGCATGATCTCGCCGTCGTCGGCGATGCGGACCGAAGCGCCGGGCATCGGCCGTCCCACCGTGCCGATGCGGATCGCGTCGGGCAGGTTGATCGTGCTCGCCGCTGACGTCTCGGTCAGGCCGTACCCCTCGAGGATGGTCACACCGATACCCCGGAAGAAGTGCCCGAGTCGTTCACCGAGTGGCGCGCCGCCGGAGACCGCATATTCGACCTTCCCGCCGAGCGCAGCCCGCAGCTTGCCGTAGACGAGCTTGTCGAAGATGGTGTGCTTCAGCTTCAGGATCAGGCTGGCACCGCCGCTGTCCTGCGCGCGCGAGTAGTCGATCGCGGTGCCGGCGGCCATGTCGAAGATCCGGCCCTTGCCCTCGGCCGTGGCTTTCATCTGTGCCGAGTTGAACACCTTCTCGAACACGCGCGGCACCGACAGCAGGAAGGTCGGCTGGAATGCCGCGAGGTCGGCCAGCAGGTTCTTGACGTCCGCGCTGTGACCGAGCACCGTCCCCGATTCGATGCAGCCGATCTCGATCAAACGGCCGAAGACGTGGGCCAGCGGCAGGAACAGCAGTGTGGAGCCGTGCGCGTCGAACAGGTCCGGCATGCTTCCGATCACGTTGTCGGACTCGAAGCGCAGGTTCCGGTGGGTCAACACACAGCCCTTGGGCCGACCGGTCGTTCCGGAGGTGTAGATGATCGTGGCGATGTCGTCCGGAGTGACCGCCGCGCGACGTGACTCGAGTTCGTCGTCGGAGATGTCGGCGCCGGCTTCGCCGAGACCGTCCACCGCACCCTCGTCGAAGACCCACACGTGCTTGGTGGGGACCTTGCCGGCGACCTCCTCGTAGACGCGCTTGTGCTTCTCGCCCTCCAGGAAGACCCCGACGCAGTCCGCGTTGCTCAGGATCCACTCGACCTGCTCGGCCGAGGAGGTCTCGTAGATGGGGACCACGGTCGCGCCCACGAACCACCCCGCGTAATCGGCCAGCGTCCACTCGTAGCGGGTCGCCGACATGATCGCGATCCGTTCACCGTGTTGGATGCCCGCGGCGATGAGGCCCTTGGCCAGGGTCTGCACCTCGGTGAGGAACTGTCGCGACGTGACGTCCTGCCATTGGTCGCCGAGGCGGCGGCGCAGGGCCACACGATTGGGGTTCGCCGAGGCCTGGGCAAGCACCTTGTCGGTGAGCCCGCCCTCGGTGATCTCCTCGAACAGTGGTGCTTCTGACACTTCCTGCATGGCTGCTCCTGTTCCTGGGGTGTACGTGATTACCGGAATGGTCGATCGGGAGTTGAGACGTAGTATCTCGCAATTCTGACAAGTGCGACACCGGAATCGCCGTAGGCGCGCAGATGTGTGACCCGGTCGTCGGGCATCATCGAGGAGTGGCCGGCGTCGATCTCGTGGATGAGACCTTCATCGTGGCCCAGCCCGCGGTGCTGGCTGGCATCGTGGCCGACCCCCAGCGGTGGGCGCAGTGGTGGCCCGACCTGAACCTGGCGGTGTTCATGGACCGCGGACTCCTCGGGCAGCGCTGGTCCATGACCGGCGCCCTGGTCGGGTCGCTGGAGATCTGGATAGAGCCGGTTGCCGATGGATGCATCGTGCACCATTACCTGCGCGGCGAGCCATCGGCCGATGGACGGACCCCTGACCCCTGGCCGGACACCCCCGCTGGGTGGCGGCGGGCCGCAGCCGAGCGTGCCCGCCGGGCGAAGGCGTGGAAACGCAGCATCTGGGCGCTCAAACGTGACCTCGAGGGGAACCGGCCGGCCGGCGCTCCGCCGCAGTGGTCGACGGCGACCGACGCACCTGCGCCGCCGCAGTAGTCTGGCCCTGAGACCTCGGTGGAGGAAGGCGGGTTCTGGTGGCCGAACAGACGGAGTCGAGCATCATCATCGACGCGCCCGCCGAGAAGGTGATGGCGGTGATCGCCGATCTCGGCACGTATCCGGAGTGGGCGGGCGTGAAGCAGACCCGGGTCCTGGCCACGTTCCCGGACGGCCGGCCCCGGGAGGTCGAGATGATCATCGACAGCGGTCCGATCAAGGACACCTACTCGATCCAGTACCAATGGCACGGCCATCAACAGGTCAATTGGCAACTGACCGAATCGACGGTTCTGCGAGATCTCGACGGTATGTACATGGTGCATGACCTTGGGGACGGTCGATCGGAGGTGACCTATCGGCTCATGGTGGACTTGGAGATCCCGGTGATCGGGTCGATCAAGCGCAAGGCCGAGAAGGTCATCGTGGACACCGCGTTGAAGGGCCTGAAGAAGCGGGTTGAGCAATGAGTGAAGAGGGCCACGAGCCGCAGCCGCCACGCGACGAGAACGGCAACACCCCGCCCTGGTGGCACAGCGAGCCGCAGCGCCCCCCTGCCGATTCCGTGTTCGTGGAAGGGCTGAAGCTGGCAGGCGCGTTACGGGACTGGGCCGTCGAGTCAGGTGCGGTGGCCGCGGCCACGGAGATGGCGCAGAACGCCGCCACCGCGGCCTCCGGCTATCTTGCCCAGGTGGCCGACCAGCATCCGGTCGAGCCGGAGCCGGAAGCGGAGCCGGCGCAGCAGGTGGTCCGCTGTACCGACTGCCCGGTCTGTCAGGGCCTCGATGCCCTGGAACGCACGAACCCGGAGTTGGCGCAGTCCGCCCGGTCGGCGTTGTCCCAGATCAACGTGCTCGTGTCGGGTTTCCTCGGGCAGAGCGGACAGGCGAACGACTAGTTCCATCGCCTAGCGTGCAGTCATGGGTCTGACAGTCGGGATCGACATCGGGGGCACCAAGATCGCCGCGGGTGTGGTCGACGAGCAGGGGCGGATACTCGCCCGGGTGCGGGCCGCGACCCCCGGTCGGGATGCCGAACAGGTGGAGGAGAAAGTCTCGGAGATGGTCCTGGCGCTGCGCAAGGACCACGACATCGAGGCGGTCGGGATCGGCGCCGCGGGTTTCGTCGACGAGAAGCGCTCACGGGTCAACTTCGCGCCGAACCTCGGCTGGAAGGACGAACCCCTGCGGATGGCTGTCGAATCCGTGGTGGGGCTTCCGGTCGTCGTCGAGAACGACGCCAATGCCGCCGCCTGGGGGGAGTACCGGTTCGGCGCGGGGAAGGACCGCGACTATGTCGTGACCATCACCGTGGGCACGGGCATCGGCGCGGGGATCATCCTGGAGGGCGCGCTGTACCGGGGGCGGTGGGGAGCCGCTGCGGAGTTCGGGCATCTCAACGTCGATCCTGGCGGCCGACCCTGCGGGTGCGGGAACCGCGGATGCTGGGAGCAGTACGCGAGCGGCAACGCGCTGGTGCGCGAGGCCCGCTATCTGGCCTCTGAACGCCGTTCAGAGGCGGAGACTCTGCTGGATCTTGGCGACGGGACGCCTGAAGGGGTCCAGGGACTGCACGTGACACAGGCTGCCCGCGAGGGTGACCCGGTGGCGTTGGCCGCTTTCGACTTCGTCTCGCGATGGCTGGGGCAAGGGATGGCCGACGTCACGGCGATCCTGGATCCCGAGTGCTTCGTGATCGGCGGTGGGGTGAGCGAGGCCGGCGAACTGTTGCTGGCATCGACTGTGCGCGCCTTCACCGAGTCGGTGTCCGGCAAGGAGACGCGTCAACTGCCCAAAGTCGTCATCGCGAAACTGGGCAATGCGGCGGGCCTGGTGGGGGCAGCGGACCTCGCGCGTTTCCGCTGACCGCTCGGATCAGCCCACCAACTCGAGCGCGAGCTGTTCGAGGAACAGCCCGATGTCGGTGACCACACCCTGTGCCTGCGCGCTGCCCCGATCGGACAGTTTTGTGACGGTCGACGGGTTGATGTCCACGCAGACCAACGGGATCGACGCGGGCAGGATGTTGCCGGTGGCGATCGCGTGCAACATCGTGGCCACCATGATCGAGAACCCGACGTCCTTGAGTTGGGCACGCATGGCCCGTTGGCCCTCGATGACGTCGGTGTACACGTCCGGCAGTGGCCCGTCGTCGCGGACCGAACCGACGAGCACGAACGGCTTGTCGGCCTTGACCATCGAGTACATCAAGCCGTCGGTCACGGCCCCGGCCGCCACCGCCCCCGCGATGCTGCCGTAGGAACGCACACGGTTGATGGCGCGGATGTGGTTCTCATGCCCGTGGTCCACCCCGGAGCCCTTGCTGAGGTCGATCCCCAGAGAGGTGCCGTACATGTTCGACTCGATGTCGTGGACGGCCAGGGCGTTGCCTGCGAAGAGCACGTCCACGTACCCGGCCGCCACGAGTCGCGAGAGCGCCGGTGCCCCACCAGTGTGGACGATGGCCGGTCCGCCGACCCACAGGATGCGTTTGCCTGCCGCCTTGCAGTCGCGCATCTGGTCGGCGATCTGACGCACCTGCAGGGCCTGCGGCTTCTCGCTCGAGACCACCGAGTTCATGAACTCGAACACCGACTCGGACTCCGGCCGCGGCGGCGGGGGGACGATGACCTTCACCCCGAGGAATCCGATGACGACCGGCTCACCCTCGAGCACGTCCGACATCGGCACCGTCGTCACGTGACCGTCGCGGACGACCAAGCCGCAGTCCATCTCGGGATTCTGTACCTGAACCCACTCCCCGGCGATCCGGACGAAGGTCTCGAAGTTCGTGCTCGAGTGGAATCCTTCGGGGAACACGCCGTCCATGGGTGCCGGGACCATCTCGGCATCGCTGGTCTCAACCGGGTTCACACCGTGGTTCTGAAGGCGTACCAACAGGTCGTTCAGCGCGGTGTCGTCCTCATGGGAGATGAGGATGCGGGCCCGTGACTCGTCGTTCTTCGTCTTGCCGAAGACCAGGTCCTGGATCTCGTAGTCGGCACCGGATTCCAGGATGTCGTCGAGGGCCCGGCTCAGGGCCCCGGAGTCGATGAGGTGGCCTTGCATCTGGACGACTTCGGTGATGGTCATGGCGGCATCTTGGCACGCGGACCGGCCGCCGATCCACGCTGCGGGCCCTCACACCGCCGAGCCGTCGTCCCAGCCGTCCTCCGGCTCGTGCGGCGAGCGCAATACGAGCGTCAGAAATCCCGCGACGAAGGCGAGGATCCCCGCGGTCACCACAGCCGGTCCGATCAGCCCGGGAATGATGACGCTGAGAAGCAGGAGCAATGGCCCGCCCAGAACACCGCCCCACGCGACGCGCCCGATCGTGTCGAGTTTGGGCAGTGGGGGAGGCTCGGGTGGCACGAAGGTGTCCTCCGGATCCGGAGGCGCCGGTGCCGGCGGGTCGGCCGGCTCCGGGGGCAGTTGCGGCATCTGTTCGCCGAGGTCGGCCACGATGCGCTCCCAGGCGTTCTCGTCATAGGGGACCTCGTCCCCGGGGCGCGTCATGCCCCCTCCCACGCAGGTCCGACACCTACTGCTGGGCCCGGTCGCGCTCCGATCGCGCTGCCCCAATAGATGCCCATCACCGTTCCAGTGTCGCTGTGGCGTGCCGGCCCGTCGAGGGTGCGGTCGGTTTCCGGCCCCCGTGAGTGCCCGGGGCAGCTGGCGGGGTGCGGTGAAGGCGTACCGGACCCGTGCGCGCAATGGGGGCAGCACTGGTGGCGCAACGGCACGATTTCGATTCCTCGAGGCGACGGCGGTCCATGTCATCGTGATCGTCTCACGCCGATACACGACGACCCCCCGGCTCGTCCACCCGATGGTCACGGAATGGTCCATTCGCCCAACGCTTGGGAGGTTCGATTGCCGCGCGGTCCGGCCGTTGCGTAGGGTCGGACGTGGAGATCGGAATTCAGGAGGCTGTCGGTGTTGTACTGGTTCTTCAAGTACATCCTCATCGGCCCCTGGCTGCGTCTGCTCTTCCGCCCCCAGGTGGAGGGTCTGGAGTACATCCCGAAGGATGGCCCGGCCATCCTCGCCAGTAACCACCTCAGTTTCTCCGACTCGTTCTTCCTGCCGCTGGTGGTCCCACGACACATCACGTTCCTGGCCAAGGCGGAGTACTTCAACGGCAAAGGCCTCAAGGGCTTCTTCTCCCGAGCCTTCTTCAGCGGCGTGGGTCAGGTGCCCATCGATCGCTCCGGTGGATCGGCCTCGGACGACGCTCTGAACACCGCCTTGCGTGTGCTCGGCCAGGACGAGTTGCTCGGCATCTACCCGGAAGGCACGCGCTCGCCCGACGGCCGTCTGTACCGGGGCAAGACCGGTGTGGCTCGGGTCGCCCTCGAGGCCGGCGTTCCGGTCATCCCCGTGGCAATGATCGGTACCCGTGAGATCCAGCGGCCCGGCAAGATCATGCCCAGCATCCGCCGGGTGGGTATCAAGATCGGTCAACCGCTGGACTTCTCGCGGTACGAGGGGATGCAGAACGACCGGTTCGTGCTCCGCTCGATGACCGACGAGATCATGTACGAACTGATGGAGTTGTCCGGCCAGGAGTACGTCGACCTCTACGCCTCCCGGGCCAAGGAGGTCATCGCCGAGGGTGAGTCCGTGCAGGCCGCGGCGACCGCCCAGGCGTCCTGACCCGGCACTGCTCAGGTCGGTGTGCTGTGGGTCAGCCGTGAGTCCCACGCTCAGCCGTGAGACCTTGTGCACTCCCGTTAGAGGTTCGCGGCCGTTTTCGACTAACCGCTGAGCAAAGGTCTAACGGCTGCGCAAAGCTCTAACGGCTGGGCAAAGGTCTCACCGTTGAGCAAGAGTCTCACCGCTGGGCGGGGGCGCCTGCCTTCCCGAAAGCGCCGTCGGCTGGGTGCGTTACCCTTCTTGAGTGTCCGATCTGCCCACGCACAACCTGATTGCCTGGCCGGATCTGCCTGCCGCGCAACAGCCGCTGTGGCCGGATCCTGACAACCTCGCCGACGTCACCGCCGAACTCGCGCAGGTGCCTCCGCTCGTCTTCGCCGGTGAGTGCGATCAACTCATGGGACACCTCGGACAGGCCGCTCGCGGGGAAGCATTCGTGTTGATGGGCGGCGACTGCGCGGAGACCTTCGCAGCCAACACCGCCGACTCCATCCGGGCCCGCCTGAAGACCGTGCTCCAGATGGCGGTCGTGCTGCAGTACGGCTCACGCATGCCGGTGGTCAAGATCGGCCGGATGGCCGGGCAGTACTTCAAGCCGCGGTCCAAGCCTACGGAGACCAAGGACGGACAGACGCTGCCCTCGTACTTCGGCGATGGGGTCAACGACCAGGCCTTCGCTGAGGCCGCGCGCCGGATCGACCCGCACCGTCTGCTCAGCGCCTACCACGCGTCCAGCGCCGCGCTGAACCTCGTGCGGGCCTTCACACAGGGCGGCTACGCGGACTTGCATCAGGTGCATGCCTGGAACCAGGACTTCGTGCGCGAGAGCGAGGCCGGGATCCGGTACGAGCGGATCGCCCGGGAGATCGACAACGCCCTGGCCTTCATGAAGGCGTGTGGAGCCGACCCCGAGGAGTTCAAGCGTGTGGACTTCTACGCCAGTCACGAGGCGCTCGTGCTGGACTACGAACGTCCATTGGTGCGTATCGACTCCCGCACGGGCAACCCCTACTCGGTGTCCGGGCACTTCCTGTGGGTCGGGGAGCGCACCCGCGACGCCGGTTCGGCGCATCTGCACTTCGCGTCCCTGATCCACAACCCGGTCGGGGTCAAACTCGGGCCGACCGCCACGCCGGAGGACGCATTGGCACTGGCCGAGACCCTCAATCCTGACCGCATCCCGGGTCGGCTGACGTTCATCACCCGCATGGGTGCCGGCCGCGTCGCCGAGGCGCTGCCCCCCATCGTGGAGAAGGTCGAAGCGGATGGTCATCCGGTGGTCTGGGTGTGCGACCCCATGCATGGCAACACCCGTGAGACAAGTGGCGGGGTGAAGACCCGGCAGTTCGAGGACGTCACCGCCGAGGTGCACGGCTTCTTCGAGGTCCACAGGTCGCTGGGCACCCATCCCGGGGGCCTGCACATCGAGTTGACAGGTGATGACGTCACGGAGTGCCTTGGTGGCATCGGTGGCCCGCAGGAGCAGGACCTTCCGTACCGGTACGAAACGGCCTGTGACCCGCGCCTCAACCGCGTGCAGAGCCTGGAACTCGCCTTCGAAGTGGCCCAACGCCTCGAAGAGTTGCGCTGACGGCCGGCCGCCTCAAGTGATCGTCAGGGTCACCAGAGTGCCGCTGGCCACCTCTGTGCCACCGGAGGGATCCTGGGAGATCACCCGGTTGGCGATCGTGACTCCGAACTGCTCCTCGGTCGCCACCCGGAAGCCCGCTTCCTCCAAGCGGGCGGTGGCGGACTCGGTGTCCAGTCCGATGACGCTGGGCACGGCCACGTACTGCGAACCCTTGGACACCAACAACCGGACCTTGTCGCCGCGGTAGGCGGTGGTACCGCTGGACGGTTCGGTACCGATCACGCGGCCGAAGGGCACCGTCTCGTCGAACTGCTCGACTGTCCGGGATTTCAGGCCGGCTCCGCTCAGCGTCGCCTGCGCCTGCGAGACCGTCAGATTGCTGACGTCGGGCACGACCACCGGTTCCGGCCCCAGGGAGATGGTCAGGGCCACTTCGGTGTCGCGCTTCAAAGGCGTGCCGACCGGTGGGTTGGTGCGGATGACCTGGCCCTCGGGGACCTTGCGGCTGTAGTCCTGCAGGACCTGGCCGGTCTGCAGGTTCACGGCTCCAAGCGCCTGACTGGCGGACTCCTGGTTCATCCCCCGGACCTTGGGCACTCGGTAGCGCTCCGGGCCCTTGGACATCACGACCGACACGGTGCCGTTGGCGGCGACCTTCTCGCCGGCGGCAGGATCGCTGCTGATGACCGTGCCGGCATCGCGCTTCTCGGAGTACTGCTCGTCGACGACCTTCATGGTCAGGCCGGCTTGCTCGAGGGCATTGAGTGCCTCCGAGCGCGACATGCCCGCGAGCTTGGGTGTGTCGACCGTCTCAGTCGTCCCGAGGTTCCACGCCACGTAGCCGACGATGCCCGCGAGCACGGCCAGCACGAGCAGACCGAGGACCCGGCGCGGACGACGGCGCTTGACTGTCGTCGCGCCGGACGTGTTCGGCGGGGAAGGCGGCACGACCGCGACGGCCGGCGCCTGGTGGTTCACAGGGGGCGGGGGTACGGTCTCGGCGACAGGCCGGGGGTCGGCCACAGGTGCGACGAACTCGGTCTGCACGACAAGGGTGTCCGGAACCGCCGCCACCACCGGTGGAAGTGTCGCGGCCGACGAACGCAGCGGCGGAACGGCCGCTTCCGGGTCGGCGGCACGTCGCAGTGCGGCAACGGCGATGAGCATCTCGGTGGCGGTCTGGAACCGGTCGGCCGGGTTCTTGGCCGTGGCCCTCTCGCAGAGCTCGTCGATCCCGGCGTCGACCTCGACGAACGTGCTCGGGTCCGGGACCCGTTGGGTCTGGTGCAGCGCCAGGACGTCGTCGGGGGAGTCGGCGCGGAAGGGTACGTGCCCGGTGAGCATCTCGAACAGCAGGATTCCGGTGCTGTACAGATCGCTGCGCGGGTCGGGTGTGCGGTCGGACGCCTGCTCGGGTGCGAGGTAGGCCGCGGTGCCCATGAGCAACGATGCCCGGTGGTCGCCGTCCTCGATGGCGCGCGCGAGCCCGAAATCGGTGACCTTCACTTCGCCCCGGTCACCGAGCAGGACGTTCTCCGGCTTGATGTCGCCATGAACGAAACCCGCTGAGTGAGCCGCCTGCAGACCTTTCAGCACAGCAGTGAGGATGTCCAGGGAGCGGGCCACAGGGATGCGCCCGCCGAACGTCAGTTCCCGCCGCAGGGTCCGGCCCGGCACGTACTCCATCACCAGGTAGACGGCGTCGGCGCTACGCCCGCGGTCGTACACGGCGACGACGTGCGGGTCCGAGAGCCGGGCGGCCGCCCGTGCCTCCGTGACGAAGCGGTCGGTGAACCCGGGTTCGTAGAGCAGGTTGTCGTTCATCACCTTGACGGCGACGACCCGTTCGAGACGATTGTCGAAGCCCTCATAGACCGTGCCCATCCCGCCGGTCGCCACAACCCGGTCCACGCGATAACGCGCGTCGAGCACGCGGCCGCAGAGATCCGAACTTGTGCGCACGAGAAAAAGTGTACGTTCGCCCCCGGTGTCGCCCTGCGCATTGGCCGGACATGATGGTTCTCATGGGCAACAAGCGCACCGAGATCGCCATGTCCGACGACGAGGTCCAGGAGTTCCTGCATACCGGTGGGAACATCCAGATCGCCCTTTACGGCCCGGACGGATATCCGGACATAACGCCTATGTGGTACGTGGTGGATGGCGACCGGCTGTGGATGCGGACGTACGGGAAGAGTCAGAAGGTGCTCAACGCCCGGCGTGATCCGCGCTGCTGCGCCTTGTTGGAGACGGGGGACCGATACCTGGAACTGCGCGGTGTGCAGGTCACCGGGGATCTCGAACTCACCGATGACCTCGACCGGATCTGTTGGGTGGCCGCGCGACTCATGGTGAAGTACGAGGGTGTCGATCCCGCCCACATCCCCGCGCTGGAGACCGCATACCGGGAGAAGGCCCCGAAGCAGGTGGCGATGAGCCTGTCGCTGGCGCGGATCGTGTCGTGGGACCACCGGAAGTTGGCCGGGCAGTGATCTATCTCGCGGTCTTGGCGGGCATCTTCCTGGCCAGCGCATGGCTGGAGATCGTGGTCCGCACCAGGGTGTTCCGGCGTTGGCGGCGGCTCCTGCTGACGCTGGCGTTCACGATGGTGCCGCTGGTCATCTGGGACTGGTACGCCATCTCCCGTGAGCACTGGCATTTCCACAACATGACCGGTGTGCAATTGGGGATCCTGCCGCTGGAGGAACTGCTGTTCTTCATCGTCGTGCCGATCGCCGGGATCCTGAGTCTGGAGGCGGTGCGTGCGGTGCGGCGCTGGCCCGCGGGGGACGAGCAGCCGTGACCTACACCCAGATCGCCGTCATGGCGGTCGCCATCGCACTCGTACTCGACCTCGGCCTGCGTACGCGGCTGATCACCCGGAAGGTGTTCTGGGTCTCCTACGCGATCATCCTCTTCTTCCAGTTGGTGTCCAACGGCGTGCTCACCGCTAGCGGCACCGTGCATTACGACGGTGACGTGATCATCGGCTCGTCGAGTCCGGAGGGCACCCGGCCCCCGTTCATCGGCGATGGTCGCATCGCTTTCGCGCCGGCGGAGGATCTGCTGTTCGGTTTCGCGATGATCCTCGGTTCGCAGGCGCTGTGGATCTTCTGGGGCCGCCGGGGGGTACAACGGGAGCCGATGTCGGGTCCACCCATGTGGGAGCGGGATTCTTCGTCGGGCTAAGGCGGTGCCCGACCGTGTGGACGTCAGCGTGACGTTCTTGGCCTGGCCCGCAGTGCCCTCACGGCCGCAGGACCCGCAACCCCCAGACGGCGGGACCAGGGGACCCGCGCACGCCGGGTGAAGACGTCGTAGTCGTTGGCTTCCACCTCGTCGACGATTCCGCAGTACAACTCGCTGGCAGCTGCGATGCACGGCTGTGAACTGGGGTGCAGCATGGCGATCCCTGGGTTCGCCCGCGCCTGCAGCATGCGCACCCGCCCGATCTGGTCGGCCAGGGCCTCCCGCCAGTTGTCATCCACCCGACCGGCCCGCACGTCATCGGGGGTGACTCCGTGGGCTGCGAGTTCCTCCAGCGGCAGGTAGATCCGGCCCCGCAGGAGATCCTCGCCGACGTCCCGGATGAAGTTCGCCAACTGAAAGGCGATTCCCAGGTCGCGGGCGTGGTCGTAGGCGCGCTTGCTGCGGGGTTCCAGGATGGGGACCATCTGCAGGCCGATCACCGCCGCTGACCCGTACACATACTCGTGAAGATCGTCGTAGGTCTCGTACTGCTCGATGGTGAGGTCCATCCGCATCGAGTGGAAGAAGGCCTCGAAATGGTCCGACGGGATGGACCATCGCACGGCGGTGTCGACGGCGGCGGCCGCCACAGGGTCGTTGCTGTGACCCCGGTGGAGATCGGAGAGGAACTGCTCTGACCATTTCCCCAGCGCGCTCGCGCGTTGCTGTGGCGTGTACGAGGGGTCGATGGTGTCCACGATCTCGTCGGCGTACCGGGCAAGGCCGTAGAGCGCGTGGACGTACGGGCGTTTGGCGGCGGGCAGCAGGCGGGTGGCCAGAAAGTACGTCTTGCCGTGCTCGGCGTTCAATTCCCGGCACCGCTGGTAGGACGCCGCCAGCAGTGGATCGGTGATCCCTGCAGCCTGCAACTCCCGCGTCGACATTCCCCCATTGTGACCTGTCCTCGGCGCCGCGCCAGCGTGTGGTGGTGCTGACCATCGATCAGGACTCGAGTGGACATGTCAGGATTGGGGCGGAGGCAGACGATGCATGAGGGTGGGCAGGGCTGTGCGGCCAGGAGGTCGCCGTGGACCCCGTGATCGACGCTCCGCGCCAGCATTCCTTCTTCGTCCACTACGTGGTCGTCGGACTGGTCGGTTCACTGCTGGTCGCGATCGGGTCGCTGGGCGTGGGATGGCTGCCGGTCAACACGTCGCTGTACGACAACCCGGTGGTCGACGCCTTGCGCTCGCCCGGCCTCGGGGTCGCTCTGGCCAGGTTCTCGGTCATCGCGGGGATGGCTCTGATCCTGCAGGCCTGGCTGGTGCTGGGGTACGACGTTCTGCGCGGCCGGGTCCAGGACATGTCCGCCCTGTGGTGGACCCTGGCGGCCTGGTGCGCACCACTGATTCTGACGCCGCCGCTGTTCAGCCGGGACGCCTACGCGTACTTCACCCAGGGCAAGCTCCTCATCGAAGGTCTCAATCCCTACGACGTGGGGGTGGCAGCCGAGTCCGGGTGGTTCAACGACGGCGCCGACCCGCTGTGGGCCGAATCACCGACCCCCTACGGGCCTCTGTTCCTCCTGATCGAACGGGGAGTGGCCGAGTTCGTCGGTCCGCACCCCGTGTGGGCGGCCATCGCCTTCCGGCTCTGGGCCGTGCTCGCGGTAGCCGTGCTGGCGGTCGCGGTCCCGGCCCTGGCGCAACGCCATGGGATCAGCCAACCCAAGGCGTTGTGGCTGGCGGTGTTGAATCCGTTGGTCATCATGCACTTCGTGGCCGGCGCTCACAATGACGCGCTGATGGCCGCGGCCGTCGTGGTCGGTCTGCTGTGGGCCGTGGACTTCCATCCCATCCCAGGGGTACTGGCGATCGCGGTGGCGGTGAGCATCAAACCCATCGCCTTGGTGGCCCTGCCGTTCGTGGGTCTGATCTGGGCGGGGGTGCATGCGGGGTGGTGGGCCCGCATCCGCAGTTGGATCGCCTCCGGTGTGATCGTCGCGGTGGTTGTCGTCGGGCTCGGCGTGGTGTCGGGCACCGGATTGGGCTGGGTGGCGGCCTTGTCGACACCGGGGAGCATCCGGACCTGGCTGTCGCCGCCCACTGCACTCGGGATGATCTTCGGGGGCGCAGTGCGTGCCGTCGGCCTCGGTGACCATGTGGACCTGGCAGTGGCGGTCTTCCGTGGCGTCGCGACGCTGGTCGCCGTCGCCATCCTGGCGTGGCTGGTGCTCAAACCGGAAGGACGTTCCGCAGTGCGGGGTGCGGGCCTCGCGCTGCTGACGGTCGTGGTGCTCGGGCCCGTGGTGCAGCCGTGGTACCTCTTGTGGTCGTTGCCCGTCCTGGCGGCCGCGGGAATGGCGTCCCGGTGGCTGCACGCCACTCTGCTGCTCACGGCCGTACTCACCCTGCACGGCGTGGCCGGTAGCAGCGCCACCAGTGACGCCCTGTTCGAGTTCGGGGACGGTCTCGGTCTGCTGCTCGTGGCCGGACTACTCGCCGTCATCGTCTGGGCCTCGCCCAGAGAGCGGGTTCTCTTGCTCGGGGATCCGGGTGATCCGGGGCTCGTGCCAGACGATCGTCCGGCTCAGGCCCGCTTCGACCGGATGGTCATCACCGGTCCACAGGACTGAGGTTCAGCGCCAGGCGGCCGAACGGTACGCAGGATCGGGGCCCAGGATGCGCTCCGCCGCCAGCCGACCGCTGACCAGGACCATCGGGACACCGACTCCGGGTTGGGTGCCCGAGCCGGTGAACACGACGTTGCGTCCCCAGTGGTTCGAGGAGCGGAAGGGTCCGGTCTGGAACAGCGAATGAGCGGCGCTGAACGGAGCCCCCGCCTCCATCCCGCGCGCCTCCCACACGGATGGGTCCGTGATGTCCTCGACCTCGATCGCGTCGGCGAATCCGATGTATCCGCGTTCCTCCATCACCTTCAACGCGTCGTCGCGGAACCGTTCGTTCGGCCAAGCCACCTTGCCGCGGGTGTTGGGCGTGATGAACAGGACGTAGTAACTCTGTTTGCCTGGCGGGGCCAGCGACGGATCCGTGTGGGTCGGGTTGGTCACGAGGAAGCTCGGATCCGTCATCAGGTGGCCGCCGAGCACCTCGTCGAAACTGCGTCGCCACTCCCGTCCGAAGTGGATGTTGTGATGGGCGATCTTCGAGTAGTGGGCCGACGATCCGGCGAGCAGCAGCCAGCAACTCGGCGAGTAGTCGAGGCGCTCAAGCCGGCGGGCGTCCAGCCCCAGCAGATCACGATGAGCCACGGGCAGGTCCGGGTTCAGCACGACTGCGTCGGCCGGGAAGCGCTCACCGTCGGTGGTGATGACCGCAGTCGCCACGTCGCCGACGGTTTCCACCGATTCCACGGTGACCCCGTAGTGGATGGTCACCCCGTGCTTCATGGCGGCATCGGCCATCGCCTGCGGGAGTGCATGCATCCCACCGCGGGGGAGGTAGACGCCGGCCACGGAGTCCATGTAGGAGATCACCGAGTACAGGGCCAGCGCCTTGTAGGGGGAGAGCCCGGCGTACATGGCCTGGAAGGAGAAGAGCCGGCGGGTGCGCGGGTCCTTGAGGAACGTGTCCACCTTGCGCTGGAGGCGACCGAAGCCGCCGAGGGCCACCAGGCGGGCCAAATTCGGGGTGAGCAGGTCGAGGGGGCTGTCGAGGTTGCGGTCGATGAACTCACGGATCTCGAGCTTGTACATCTGCCCGACGTAGTCCACGAACCGTAGGTACCCGGCAGCTTCGTCCGCGCCGATCTGCTGCTCGATCTCAGTGGCCATGCGCTCGGGATCCGCGAAGACGTCCATCGTCGACCCGTCCGGATAGAACGCGCGGTAAGCAGGATCGAGGGGGAGGAGGTCGAGCCAGTCGCGATAGTCCTCACCCAGTGCGGCGAACGCATCCTCGATGAGGTCGGGCATGGTGAGCACGGTGGGCCCGGTGTCGAAGGAGTACCCCCCCATTTCGAGGCGACCTGCGCGGCCACCGGGACGGTCTTCACGCTCGAGGACGACCACCTCGCGACCGGCGCCGGCCAGTCGCATGGCGGTGGACAGGCCGGCCAGACCCGCGCCGACGACAACCACCTTCTCGGTCGGACCCTGCACGGTGAACATCAGGCGCTCCTGCGGGTGGCAAGGATGAGGAGTCGATCGAATGCGGCGCGGGTCTGCTCGTCGATGTCCATGGCGGCGATCACTTCCCGGCAGGTCGCCGTCCGGTCGTCGATCATCTGTTCCACGGCAGCCTGCGCGCCGGTCTCGGTGATGACGCCCATGATGTCGCTTTCCTTCATGATCAGGACTTCCTGGCCGTCGATCTTGACCTCGGTGCCGGACCACTTGCCGAACAGCACGCGATCGCCGACCTCCACGCCCAGCGGAATCAGGTCGCCCTTGTCGTTGCGGGCGCCGGGACCGACGGCCAGGATCTCGCCCTGCATGGGCTTCTCCTTGGCGGTGTCGGGAATGATGATCCCACCCTTGGTCTTCTGTTCCTCGTCGATGCGCTTGACGACGACTCGATCGTGCAGCGGCCGGAACTTCATGGGGCACAGCCTCCAGTTTCGTGTTGGGCCTTGTTGGCACTCGCGCAATGTGAGTGCCAACGTCGCGCCTCAGGTAAGGGTGGTCGCCGCGGGCTTCAAGGGTCGGATGCGGCTTTTGTCAGCACTCTTGCTGGCATGCTGCTAAAGCATTGAAAACGCACCGGAATGTGGCGGTCGTATACTTGACGGCAACCATTGTCGCCGCAGAATGTTGGGCAGTCAGCCTGCGGAGTTGGAACGATGCCGAACCCGGACCGCGCGCCCCTCGAGCTGCAACTGCGTGGCTACAGCTTGGCCACGGCCGAGATCATCTACCACCTGCCCGACCATCCGGGCCTGCTGCAGAGCTTCGTCTGGCAGAAGCTGGACCGCGCGCCGGGCTTTCCGGCGCTCAATCGCTTCCTGGATTTCTGGCGCCGCGAGATCGACGGGCCGTTGCATTCCGTGCGCGTCGTGTCGGAAGCGCTGATCCACGCGGTGGAGCTGCGCCCGGGCGGCGGGGCCAAGATGGCCCGCAGCGCCG
>CALFYG010000251.1 GCA_937952095.1 uncultured Micrococcales bacterium
CCGCCACCGCGACGCTCGGCGATGACTCGGGCACCCTGAGCTTCCCGCGCGGCAACACGATCTCGTTCGTCTCCGCCGGTCCGTTCAAGTCGGCCATGGGCTCGGTGCTGGTCACCCTCAAGGGCGCCCCGTCCAAGGTCGTTGTGAACCTGCGCGTGTCGATCGATGCGGCAAACCTCGCCAAGCCCGGGCCGGTGAGCTTCTCGCGCAGCGCAGCCAGAGCCTCATCCGAGGCCAAGGTGCCCTCCGAGGCCGGAGCCGCGGGGCGCGCGGACTCGCTGCTCGAGGCGGACGAGTCGCTGCTGTAGCTCGTGGGGACCTCGGCGTTGGCCGCAGCCTCGGCGTCGGCGGTCTGGGCCGCCTCGACCTGGGCGCGGTGCGCCTCCCAACGGGCGTGGGCGTCGGCGTACTGCTTCTCCCAGGTCTCCCGCTGCTTCTCGTACCCCTCGAGCCACATGTTGGTCTCGGGGTCGAAGCCCTCGGGGTACTTGTAGTTGCCCTGCTCGTCGTACTCCGCGGCCATGCCGTAGAGGGTCGGGTCGAACTCGACCTGACCGGCGCCATCCTCATTGGCCTGCTTGAGGCTGAGGCTGATGCGGCGACGCTCGAGGTCGATGTCGATGACCTTGACGAAGATCTCGTCGCCGACCTGGACGATCTGCTCGGGGATCTCCACGTGACGCTCGGCGAGCTCGGAGATGTGGACCAGACCCTCGATGCCTTCAGCCACGCGCACGAACGCACCGAACGGCACGAGCTTGGTGACACGGCCCGGGACGACCTGACCGATCGCGTGAGTGCGAGCGAAGTGCTGCCACGGGTCTTCCTGCGTCGCCTTCAGCGACAGGGACACGCGCTCACGGTCCATGTCGACGTCGAGGACCTCGACCGTGACCTCCTGGCCGACCTCGACGACCTCCTGCGGGTGGTCGATGTGCTTCCAGGACAGCTCGGACACGTGCACGAGGCCGTCCACGCCACCGAGGTCCACGAACGCACCGAAGTTGACGATGCTCGAGACCACACCGGTGCGGACCTGCCCCTTCTGGAGCTGGTTGAGGAAGCCCGTGCGCACCACGGACTGCGTCTGCTCGAGGAAGGCACGACGGGACAGCACCACGTTGTTGCGGTTCTTGTCCAGCTCGATGATCTTGGCTTCGATCTCCTGGCCCACGTACGGCTGCAGGTCGCGGACCCGACGCATGTCCACCAGCGAAGCGGGCAGGAAGCCACGCAGACCGATGTCGACGATCAGGCCGCCCTTGACGACCTCGATGACCGTTCCGGTGACCACGCCGTCAGCCTCTTTGACCTTCTCGATGTCGCCCCAGGCACGCTCGTACTGCGCGCGCTTCTTCGACAGCATCAGACGGCCGTCCTTGTCCTCCTTCTGAAGGACGAGGGCCTCGACCTGGTCGCCGACCTCGACGACCTGGGAGGGGTCGACGTCGTGCTTGATGCTCAGTTCGCGGGCGGGGATGACACCCTCGGTCTTGTACCCGATGTCGAGCAGGACCTCGTCCCGGTCGACCTTGACGATGACTCCTTCGACGATGTCGCCGTCGTTGAAGTCCTTGATGGTCTCGTCGATCGCCGCCAGCAGGGCGTCGTTGTCGCCGATGTCGTTGACGGCCACCTGGCGGGCCGAAGAAGACGTGGGTACAGCAGTGAGGTCGGGGTTGTCAGTCATGAAGAGTTAGTAGCCGGTCTGTTCGATTGGACGCAGAAGTCACGCTGAGTGTGTGAGATCCACTCGGTCCGGGTCTCACGGCACGACGCTGCGGGGATCTGTGATCCCGGTCAAGCATAGCGAAGGGGCGGCCGGCCCTGGTAGGCCGACCGCCCCTTCCGCTGTGGTGGCTGTGGATCAGGTGGTGCTGTCGGGCTTCTGGCTCGCGTCGTCGAGCACCTGCGTCGCAGTGCCCGACGAACCGGAACCGGCGGCTGGGACGAGATCCTCGTCCGAGGCTGTGGTCCCCGAGTCCTTGTTGCCACCGCGGAGCAGCAGCAGTCCGATCACGAGGAACACCAGGCCCAGCACGAGCAGCACCAGCGGCAGCGTGCTGCCGAGCAACTTCACCTGGTTCGCCAGCGCAGCGATGTCGTCCGCGCCTTCCTGGGTCCCGTTGGTGCCGGTGTAGATGGCCTTGACCAGCTTCGGCTCACCGTCGAGGTCGAAGGTGCTGTTCTCGGTCGATTCACCGGCGACGATCTGCCCGGTGACCGGATCCACCCAGTAGGTGCTGGTCACGGAGTACATCTCGTCCAGAACGGTGTTGCCTTCGGCGTCCTTGTCCTCACCGGGAACCGCAGACGTCGGCACCTCAAGGGTTCCCACCTTCGTCGGCGGGACCTCATTGGTGAAGACGTAGGTGTTGATGCCGAACTTCTCCTCCTCGCCCTGGAACGCGAAGGGAACGCCCGTCTTGGTGGAGGTGTTGAAGACCTGGTACTCCGTCTGCTGTACGTCGAAGGGGAACTTCACCGGCAGGATGCTGCCCGCCATGTTGACCGGCTCGTCATCGACGCTGGCGCCGCAGCAGTCGACCAGTTCGGACGTCACACGGTCGAAGGCGTACCGCGCCGTGCCTGCGGTGATCAACTCACCGGTGGCGTTGTCGTTGACGCGCTGGAAGTAGTCGAAGATCGCCAGATCCTGGGACTGGGCCTCAGGCTGCTCGGCGGCGGGCACGTCACCACGGACGTAGACGAACTGGGTCGCCTCCACACCGCGCTTGTAGGGATCTGAGTCACCCGCGGCCACCAGAGCCGGGTCGAGCAACTGCTCGAACACCACGTTCGAGGTCGACTCCGTGTACTGGTCGACGGGGGTCTTGGCTGCACTCGGCAGCACATAGAACTTGAGCAGCGGAGCGAGAACCAGCATCATCACTCCGAGCGCAAGCAGGATCAGCCCGATCACACGCTTCATTACGCCTCCTAGTTGGCCACCATCAGCAGAGCAGACGCTATCGGATTCAGGTTCCGTTTCGCAGCACTATGGGGGGAACACGCCCGAAACGAAGTACGCTTGCCCGGTGGCAGAGGGCGTTCGGCAGCGGGTGTCGGAGATCTTTCGGATCGACACGGTCGTGCCGCACCGCTTCACCACCCTTGACGGATACCGGGCGATCGCGGCCCTTCTGGTGGTGACGACCCACGTCGCGTACTTCTCCGGTGTGGTGGTCGTGACCGCGTGGGGTCATGCCCTGTCCCGCATGGACATAGGGGTCACCGTCTTCTTCCTCCTGTCCGGGTTCCTCCTGTTCAGGCCCTGGTCCCGAGCGGCCATGACCGGGGGCTCCTGGCCGGGTACCCGCCGGTACTTCCGGCGTCGGCTCTGGCGGATCCTGCCCGCCTACCTTCTGCTGGTCGTGGTGGTGCTGGCGGTCATGCCGGGGATCGAGGTGCATCCCAAGCACTGGGTCGCTCACCTCACCCTCACCCAGATCTACTGGCCCGACCTGTTGATCAACGGACTGACCCAGACCTGGTCGCTGGCCACGGAGTTGACCTTCTACCTGGCACTTCCGGTCCTGGCGTGGATCGTCGGCAAGCGGCACCGCGGCGACATGGATGCCAGTCTGCGCCGCCAACTGTGGGTGCTCGGCACGTGGTTCGGTGCGGCTTTCCTCTGGCTGGCCATGCGCACAGCGATCCCCACTGTGAAGGAGTTCGGCGTCGTCAACATGTGGCTGCCCAACTTCATGGACTGGTTCGCGGTGGGCATGTTCTTCGCCTTGGTCCACTCCCGCTTGCGGTTGCCCGACCCCCCTCGCTGGATGACACGCATCAACGCACTGGCCGACGACGTGGGCACATGCCTGGTGTTGGCGGCCGGCTTCTTCCTGCTGGCAACCACACCGATCGCCGGGCCGTACACCTTCGGTGAGGGCTCGGTGTCGCAGGCCTTCGTTCGCCATTACCTGTATCTGGCCGCCGCCGCCTTCTTCCTGATGCCCGGTTTCCTCGGCACGGACGGTTGGGGTACGTGGCGCAGACTGCTCGCATCACCGCTGATGGTGTACCTCGGCACTCTGTCCTACGGGATCTTCCTGTGGCACCTCTTCGTCCTGGAGACCGCCTCCCACCTGCTCGGGATCCCGGGGTTCAGCGGTTGGTTCTGGTTCCTATGGCCGGTCACCGTGGTGGGCACGGTGGCGTGCGCGCACGTCAGCTACGTCCTTGTGGAGCGTCCGGCCCAGAAGTACTCCCACTCCGAGCCGAGGATCCGATGGCCGTGGGCCAGCCGGCCATCAGAACCGCCGCCCACGCCACTGCCAACGCACTCCCCTGCAGGACGATCGCCGCAGAGTCCGGCCTGACCCCGGCCACAGCGGCAACGATCGCAGCCAGCGACACCCCGATGAAGGCCACCACCGGCAACCGTAGACGGCGGACCAACAGGGCGGCCACGGCCGTGATCAGCAGCCCCCATGGACCGAGCGTGAGCAGAACCCCTAGTCCCACCAGCACCGCGACGAGCCTGGGCAAGCGACGCGACGTCACCGCCGGGCGGACCCGCAGTCCGGGGGGCCGGATGGCCACGAGGACCACGGTGAGTGCCGCCAGAAGCCCCAGCAGCAGCCCCCAGCGGTAGGTGCCGTCAGGCGCGAAGTTGATGTCGACCGGTCCGGAGACCCCAGCGGGCACCACGAAGGCCTGCTTCCAGCCGTCCACCCGCAACGGTTGAAGATCCTGATCGCCCGCGCGCGCCGACCAGCCCGGGTTGTAGTTCTCTGCGACCTCGAGGACCTGGGGGTCCGAGGACGTGGTCAGCACCACCGAGCGCGCCGTGGCATCCCAGCGGGTGACCTCTGGGGAATCGGGTGCCCCGGATGGCTGGAAGAGTGTCTCGTCGGCGAACAGCGCCACTACAGGCTGGAAGGCGTCACTGCTGCGGACGTCGATCCGATGCTCCCCCTCCGGCAAGGTCACAGGCGCGCTGCAGACCTGGGCGGGAAGCGTCTCAGGGTCCGTCAATTGCTCGACGCGCGCTGTGACGGAGGTCTGCGACACAACCTTGCCATCCACGCGGATGTCCGGGCCGGTTCCGCAGGGCAGCGAGACCGTGGCGTCGGCCGGGAGTTCCTGCCGGAGGTCGTCGCCACCGATGAGCCCGATCTCCGACACACCGAGCGGAAGGGCGACTTCCCCCAATTCCGATCGTGAACGCACCTGGTTGGCGGTCAGGAAACGCACCTCGATCGTGTCGGTGGTCACCGGGTCGAAACGGAACAGACCGCGGGAGTCGGTGAAGCCCTGGTAGAGCTGGCCATCGACCTGTACCGACAGCTCCAGCGGCGAGGAGGCGTTGACGCCCTGCCTGTTGACAAGGCGGATGCCACGCAGCGTGCGTTCCTCGGGCAAGGTGATCGTGATGGTCGGTTGCTTGTCCTCAGGGGCCGCCTGCCACGCCGTGCCGAGTCTCCTGTCGAACGCGGCCAGGCCCGACCCCGCCACTGTGCCGGTGCGGGTCGACGATGTGTCGATCGAGACTCCCGCGATGTCCCCGATCGTGTCACTGATCCGGGAGGTGTCCCGCGGGATCACCAGGATGCGCGGGGTCCCGCTCACCGACGCGGGCAGGTCAAGAACCCGGAACAGGCCGGGCCGGTCCTGGGAGAAGCGCCCGAGGCCGTCCGTGCACACCAGCGTGTCGTCCCGGGCGACACATTCCCCAGCATCGCCCGGACGGGCGGTGAGCAGCACCGCATCGCCGGCCGTACCGCCCGGCAGACGGAGCACACTGACCCCTTCACCAGGAAGACGCACTTCGCGGATCCCCAGCAGCGGAGGACGGAAGACGTCGGCGACGGCGATACGGACCGTGCGGGTCGGCCCCGCCGGGACGGGCACCGTCTGCCAGGAGGCCCGGTCGGCCGCGTCGACGCTGACGGTGCCGTTGTCCGTGGTGATCTCCAGCGGGATGGTCGTGTCCTGCTTCGTGCCACGGTTCAGGAGGGCCAGTTCCATCGTGTCGCCGAGGTCGATCGGCTCGTCGTAGCGGACCTCCCAGTAAGACCCCTCTTCATTGAGCGCCCCGGGCCGCCAGTAGGTGTCCAGGGCCCCGTCCATGGCAGCGGCGGGCGTCGCACCACGGGGCTGGCGCCACGTGGCGTCCACATCGGCCGGCGAACTGCTGGCCTCGAACGTCAGACCCGGCTCGGCGACCGTCCCCGCCTCCCCGAACACCCGGTAGTCGTGTACCGCGCGCTTCTGCTCGAACTCCTGATCCTCGGTCATGGTGGCGGATTCGTTGTCACGCATGTAGCCGAACGTCACCTCCCGCCGCCGGTCGGTGTCGCTGACGATGCCGTAGGCCGACGCGAACTCCGCGTTCTCGGGGTCGGCCTCGAGTACCACTGTGCGATTGCCGAGTGCGCCGGCATCTGCCAGCGACAACAGCGCCTCCGGCCCTCCCGACACTGCCACCGGATCGTCAACGGGCCGCAGAACCACACGCGGATCGCTGGCCCCATTGCTGGCAGTGACTTCGAAGATCTCGACCGCCGGGTAGCTGAAACGCGTGCCCTCGTCCGCGATCACCTGGCTGCCTTCATTGCGATCCACGATCGGTCCGAAGAAGGCGACTCTGCGGATCCCCTTGCTGTCCTCAAGCGCCTGGTGCACCCGGATCGGTAGTGGAGCCTGCGCGCCGGGGGCGAGGTCGTTGCGGACCACGAGATAGCGCACACCCATGCGGTTGAGGTACTGGGCCAGTCCATCGCTGCCGCGACCGGCCTCCAGCCGCGCTTCCACCGCGTCGAGCATGCGGATGTTGCCGGCGCTCGACAGCGGCACCGCGTCCCGAACTCCCCAGGGATAGCCGCCGAGTGCCTGCAACGGCTCGTCCTGGGTGCGGCCCCACACGTACTGACCGAAGGACGCGCCGGGGACGATCAACGCCCTACCCGGGTCCGCTTGGTTGTTCAACCAGTAGGAGGCCTCCTGCCAGTGATCGGCCACCGCGACGTACGTGCGGCCCCGTGCGAGCTGCCCTGTGACCGCGGGCCACCATGTGACCACCAGCGCAGCGATGAGCATGCCGGTGACCAGCGGTCGCCACCGAGGTCTGCGTCCTCGCGGCCACACGGATACCAGGACGTGCGCGAATGCGATCGTCAGCGGGATCCGCAGGACGAGATCGAACTTGTGGACGTTGCGTACCGGAGCGCCGGCCCCATCCAGGAACGCCTGGATCTGCTCGCTGCCCAGCCCCGACAGCACGCCGGTGTGGCCCAGACCGACCAGTACGGCCCCGGCCACGGCCCCGCCCACCAGGAACGCCCGGTGCGGTAACGAGCGCATCGCCAGACCCGCCACCCCGGCCGCGGCCACGACCCCCGTGGCGATCACGAACACCGGATACGTGGCCAGCATCCAGCCGGCCTTCCACACCGAGGCTGAACCGAGATACGCCACCCAGTGATCGGCGCCGCGCAGGACCGTCGTCGGGTCGGTGATCGACGTGGTGAAACTCGCCGACTCGATCCAGTCGAGGAACGGCGGCGAGTACCGACCGAGCAGCAGCAGGGGGATCAGCCACCACAGAATCGCGAGAACGGTCATCCCCGACCACCACAGCAGCAGTTGCCGACGACGGGGGCCGGGTTCCAGGGTCAGCAGCCACCACAGTGCCAACGGCAGCACCGCCCCGGCCGCCACGGCGTTCACACCACCAGCCATGAGCACCGCCAGTGCGGAGAGCGCGGCCGCGCGCGCGACGTTGCCCCGCGTGGCGGCGCGCACCAGTGGCAGGAGCACCCAGGGGGCGACGGCCATGGGCCAGATCTCCACCGAGATCGCCCCGAGCCCGGATTGCGGTCGGACTGCCAGGGCGTAGGCCAATCCCGCCAGGATCTGTGGCCAGCCCGTCGCCACCTGCAAGGCCCGCACAAGCAGGTACATGCCCAGGAACGCGGTCACCAACAGCAACGACCACCACAGCCTCTGGACGACCCAGTCCGGCAGGCCCAGGGTCTGTCCCAATCCGAAGAACGGCCCCATCGGCCACAGGTATCCGTAGGCCTGGTTCTGCAACTGCCCGAAGAAGCCCTCTGGATCCCACAGGTGCAGGGATCGGCCGAGGAAACCCCAGGGATCGACCGTCAGATCCAGCTTGGTGTCCGCCGCGATGCGCCCGGGATCCTGCAGGAAGGCGAGGGTCACCAGCGCCAGACACACCGCCACGACCCGAGCGCGCCAGGCAGGCTTCGGTTCGGGTGGAACAGGTTGCGGCGCAGCATCAGCGCGGCCATCCAGCAGAGTCATCGCTTCCTCAGTATGAGGGCCACGTTCCAGGTGACGATCTCCCGCAGGACCGGTATCCGCCTGCTCCAGAAGAGACTGGCTGGGAGGTAGCGGGGAATCACATCCACGACCTCCGCCGATCTTTGGGCACGAGCCCATCGGACTCCGGCGGCCATACTTACCGGGAACAGCGACTCACCATAGAGGTTCTTGGGACGATGTCCGGTCCGGCGGGTGTAGCGCCGGGCGGCGAATCTGCCGTTCACGTAGTGCCAGGGGGCCGTCTCATGTCCACCCCAGGGTCCGTACCACAGGGTGTAGGAGTAGAAGATCAAGCCGCCTGGCCTGCAGACGCGGACCATCTCATCGCCCATCCGCCAAGGATCGGGCACGTGCTCGGCCACATTGCTGGAGTACACGAGGTCGAATGCGTCGTCGCGGAACGGCAGGGCCTGCCCGTCGCCGATCACGGTTCCCGGCAGCGGCACGCGGCCGTGTAGCGCCAATTCGCCGGCATCGGCGTCCAGGGGTGTGTAGGTGGCACCGGCGCGCGCGAACGCCTCGGCCCAGTACCCCGGTCCTCCGCCCACGTCCAGGACATGCGCCCCCGTGAGATCCGCGAGACAGGCCAGTTGGGCCACGGAGTCAGCGGCCATGGTTCCGTAGAAGCGGTCAGGGTCGCTCTGTTCCACCTGGAAGTCCTGGAACAGGGTGAATGCGCGGGACCACGTCGCCATCTCCCGTAAGCGGGCGCGCGCGCTCTGTGGGCTCACGTCGGTCACTGTTCGAACCTAGGCCACGTCCCCCGCTTGGTGTTGTGGATGGGGGTACCGTGTCTCGAACAAGGAGGCGTTGTGTCGCTGCGAGTGCTGTTCCTCAACTGGCGCGACACCCGGCACCCCGAAGGCGGGGGGTCCGAGGTGTACGTGGAGAACGTGGCACGTTCATTGGCCGCCGCCGGCCACGACGTCACCATCTTCTGCGCGATGTACGAGGGTGCTGCTGATCGGGAGACCCTCGAAGGCGTCCATTACGTGCGGGCCGGCACCAAACTCAGCGTCTACGGCGAGGCGGTGCGACGTCTGCGCCGACGGGAGTTCGGACCCCTGGATGTCATCGTGGATGTACAGAACGGCATCCCCTTCATGTCCCGAGCGGTCGCCGCGGGGACGCCGGTGGTCGTCCTGGTGCACCACGTCCACCGGGAGCAGTGGCCCGTCGTGTACGACCGGGTACGCTCCCGGATCGGATGGTGGATCGAATCGCAACTGGCACCCAGGCTGTACCGCGACTGCACATATGTGGCGGTATCGGATCGCACCTCGGCCGAACTCGCCGAACTCGGCGTCGATGCCGACCGCATCCGGGTGATCCACAACGGCATCGAGCAGGCACCCGGCCTCGATGTCGAGCGGTCGGAGGTCCCGCACATCCTGGTGGTCGGCCGCCTCGTGCCCCACAAGAGGGTCGAACATGTCCTGCGAGCCGCGGCGATGCTCCGGCGACGTCATCCTGATCTGCGCGTCACCGTAGTGGGTGACGGCTGGTGGTCCGGGCGCTTGCGACGGGTTGCCGAGACGCTGGGAGTGGCAGATCTTGTCGACTTCCGCGGTTTCGTCGACGAGAAGACCAAGCATGAGTTGTACGGGTCGGCCTGGGTGTTGGCGTTGCCGTCCTTGAAAGAGGGCTGGGGCATCGTGGTCATGGAGGCCGCCACCCATGGGGTTCCGACGGTGGCCTACCGATCAGCGGGCGGGGTGACCGAGTCGATCGTGGACGGTGCGACCGGGGTCCTGGTGGATGGCGACGTCGTCGACTTCGCCCGCGCGCTCGGCTCACTCCTCAACGACCAGCCGGCCATCATCCGAATGGGTGCGGCCGCACGTGAGCGGAGCGAGCAGTTCACATGGGCAGCGACCGCGGAAGCCTTCGCGGAAGTGTTGGCATCGGCGACGGGTCAGTCCACGCCGCACGTTTCAGTGGCGCCGGCCCCGTCGGGTCACGTGGAGCACCACCGTCCCGACGATGCGTGGGATCAGCTGTCGCCGTAAACGATGAAGGGCTTGTCGACCGGAGCCGGTGTCGCTGTCTGCGAGCTCACGATGCCGAATGCGGCGCCGACCGCGAGAATCGCGCCCACGACTGCCGCGATGATTGCGCCTGCGGGACCACCCATCGAAAGCCTCCTGTTGATGCCACCTGTAGTCCGACGAAAGTAGCACGTTTGTCCGGTTCATGGCACAACCAGCACGACACGAACCGATTACGACGGTCTCGGTATCGCGTGAATCAAGCGGTGTTTTCCGAAGGACGCTCCCTTCGAGCGCGTCGAACGCCCCGCCAGGCGAGGATTCCCACCGGGAGCAGACACACGAGCGCCAGGACATCGATGAAGACGAGTACTCGATCCTCAGCATTGACAGCGCGGACCGGACCGGGGATCTCTCTCAGTTGCAGGCCCGGTCCCTCCCAGACCACAGGTATACCGGTCAGGTCTGCAACGGGTCCGGGCTGCGGTTGATCCGTCTGGACCACGACCCACCGGATGCCCGTGTCCGCGAGAACCGGCGCCAACGGGCGGCCGGAGTCGATGGCCTCGCCCACGACCCTGGCGCGCGGGTCGTCTCCCCCGACCTCGACGATCCGGCCCTCAACAGTCACCGGAAGGCGGTCGTTCCACACCACGGTGCGGGTCAACTGTCGCGGGAGCGGGTCGAGCACCACCTGTGACCCGTTCCAGTCGTAGCGACGGAACGCGGCCCACGGAAGGGACACCACGTCGCCGTCGCGTTCGCGTCCAGCAACGGTCGCACGCAGGTCCTGCCACGCACTGGGGTACGCGACCGGCTGCAGTCTCCCGAACGCACCCCACGCAAGATCGGGCAGCGCTGCCAGGGGAAGCAGCGCCAACGCGACCGCCAGGAACGTGCGCAGGGACTCCTCTGCCCGCCGGCTCAGCCAGGCCAGTCCCGTGGGAGCCGTGACCGCCACCAGCAAGACCCAGAAGACGGTCCATTTCTGTCCGTCCCGCAGCAGCCCACCCCCGGGTGGTCCGCTCACAAGCGCCTGTGCCCACCCTTGCTGCCCCGCCACGCCCGAGATCCACGCCCACCCGAGGCCCACAAGGCCCAGCACCGTCAGCCACAGTGTTTCCGGACGGTATCGCTGATACCTGGCGGCCCAGCCCATCGCTGCCAGCACGATGACCACCAGCGCCAGGAAGAACGCGAACCAGGTGGTGCGCGACCCGAGAGTGGCCTGCGCATTCCACACGCCGCCTCCGGCCAGAACGCTGCCGAGGACTCCCCCGGCGCCGTCCGCCCGGGCGCCGAACACCTCGAGACCCAAAGGATCCGACACCTCGGACACCGGACTGCGCAGTGCGGCGAACCACCAGGGGGCGTTGAACAGCAGGACCGCGGCGACCCCCGCGATCCGCGATCGGACGCGGGCCGCGGAGCCGGGACCGACTGCGATCGGAATGGCCGCTGATGCAAGGACAAGGCCACCCGTGGGGACGAGGGCCCCGGCCCCACACAGGAAGGCGGTCCCCCACACCGAGCCCGTCCGGCGAGCCTGCCGCGCAGCGAGGATCGCCCACGGGAGCAGTGCGTAGGCCCACAGCAGACCCCAATGCCCGAGCAGGAGTCGGCCGGCGAGATACGCCGACCAGAGGTAGAGGGAGGCGGCGGCCATTTGCTGAAGGCGTGGCCCACCGGCCAGTCGGCCCGCCCCGGTGCCTGCGAGCACCGCAGTGGCCACAAGGACGACCTTCTGCAGGATCTGTCCGGGCAATGGACCGGACACCAGCGCCACCAGGGCGTCCTGCGGGACGGACCGTGGAAGCCCACCACCGATGCCGAGATTCCACGGCAGAAGTGTCTGCTGGGGGACGAACACCATGTCGAGGTGCAACACATACCCCGGGGCCAGCAACGGGGCGAGGATCAGCGCGGACAGCAGACACGACCAGCCCAGCAGCGCATGACGCTTCCAGGCAGAGGGCACTCGCCTAGGGTGGCATCCGGGAGGCCCGATGAGTACCGATGACACGGCCCGCGACACCCAGAAGCTGGTGGGTGGCGGCTTGCTCGTGGCTGTCGCGCTCGGGGTCGGTCAGCTTCTGGCCTACGCACAGACCCTGGTCGCGGCACGGACCTTGGACCCGGCACAGTTCGGCGCCTTCCAGGCACTCCTTGCCCTGCTCCTGATCGGCAACACGATCGCGCTTGCCACCCAGGCCGTCACGGCTCGCCACATCGTGGCCTCCGACCCGATTCACCGGGCGGATGAAACCGCGGCCGCGTGGCGCACCACGATCCAGGCGGCGGCGCTCACAGCCGCGTTCTGGCTGCTGATCTCCCCCCTGATCGGCTGGGCCCTGCGACTGGACTCCCCCGCAACCTATGTGCTGTTGGCGCTCACGTTCTTCCCGTTGACAGTCATGGGCGGCGCGCTCGGGATCGCGCAAGGTCACGAGACCCATGGCCGACTCGCCTCGGTCTATCTGGCGGTGGGCGTTCCGAAGGCGCTGGTCACGATCGCGGCGTTGGTGGCGGTGGCCACGCTCACCGCAGGCATTCTCGGACTCGCGGCCGGTTGTGCGGTGGGTGCTGTGTTGTGTTGGCTGCTCGTACGCGGCCAGTTCCGCGGTGGGGTGGCCCGGCACTCGACGATGCTGCGTGAGATCCCCGCTGCCGGCTACGCACTGCTTGCCCTGTTCGCCCTCACCAATCTCGACATCGTCCTGGGCCGGGTGTTCCTCACCGCCGAACAGGCGGGTCAGTACGGCGTGGGAATCATCGTGGCCAAGGTGGTCACGTGGCTGCCGCAGTTCGTCGCCGTCATGGCCTACGCACGGATGGTGGATGCCCGCCGCGGCCGGACCACCCTTGTCGGCCTGGGGATCGTCGCCGTCATCGGGGCGGTGTGCACGATCGCGATCTGGCTGGCACCCGACTTGGTCCTGTCCGTGATCGCCGGACCCGAGTACGCATCGATGGCGTCGCTGTTGCCGTTGTTCGCACTCATCGGAGCATGTGGAGCGCTGCTGCAGTTCGTGGTGTTCGGACTCGTGGCGATCCGGGACCGGCGCCTCATTCCCATCATCTGGGTCGGCTGCCTGGTTCTGATCGGTGCGGTGGCCCTGTGGCACAACACGGTCGGGCAGGTCGCCGTCGTGATGCTCACTGTGGTCGCAACAGTGACCGCCATCGGCGTGATCTGGCTGATCAAGGAGCGGGACGTCCCCGTCGCGGAAGAGGTCTCAGTGGGCGGCTGAGTCCCAGTCGGGTCCCGCACCCACG
>CALFYG010000252.1 GCA_937952095.1 uncultured Micrococcales bacterium
GAGTTCAGACGTGTGCTCTTCCGATCTCTGCTGAGTGTCGATTTCGCGCGGTGGAGTGTTGTCTACACAGCGGAGTCCGATGACGAGGTGAGGCGCCTGCGTCACCAGGCACTGGAGTTGGTCGACGCCCTCAAGGAGCAGACAGAAAGGGTCGAGGCCGCGGAGCGCGAACTGCTGAGGGCCCGCGACGAGGTGCAGCAGCTGCTCCCGCTGGAGGTATCTCCCAAAGCCCAGTTGAGGGCGTTGAGCCACAGCGTTCCAGTCTCGGTGCGCAAGCGACTGACGACCTACCGACGGCGGCGGGCCCCGAAAGCCACTCGGAAGCGCGATCCTGCGCTGAGTTCGCTGAAGAAAATCTCGTTGAGCACCCTGCTGGATCGACACTATGACCCACAGTGGACTGGAATGACGCGCAGCGAGTACATCGAGAAGGGCCTGCCGGACGGGTTGGCGGTGAATAGCGCCCATGCCGACCGGCTCGACCCATGCGCCGAAGCGGTCGAGTCAAGAACAACACCGTGGGGTCCGAGTCACCTGGTGACCTCTGCCGGGAGGACGGCGGGGTCGATCCACGAATTGGTCGCGATGGCTGATCCGCTGTTGGTGACGATCGACGTGTGGGACACCTTGATAGTGCGCCGCCGGCCGGCGGACGCCGCGAAGTTGGCAACCGCCCGCCGGATGACACTGATCCCGGCACCCCACGGCCGGACCACCGAAAGGGATCCCTTCGACGTCCTCGCCCTGCGGGTGACGGTCGAGGCACAGCTTGCCGCGGTTGATCCGGTTCAGGAGTACGAACTGACGCATGTTGTACGGGAAACGCTGCGGGCCTTGTGGGGTGACGTCCCACAGGTATCGCAAGTGGCGGAGCAGTTGGCTGCGGCGGAGGTGGCTGACGAGATCGCGTGGACCGAGGCACGCGACGACGTGGCCGCGCTCGCCGACCTGCCACGACTGGCGGTCGCATCCGATTTCTACATGCGTACTGAGGAGTTGGCGCGCGTGATCCGATCAGCGGCGCCGGACTGGAAGGACGTTCCGGTCTATGTGTCGGTCGACCGGCACTGTTCGAAGCGGTTGGGTGGAGGTTTGCTCGATCTGATCCGGCGCGATTTCAACGTTGGGCCGCACGAGCACCTGCACATCGGAGATAACGTGCACTCGGATGTCGATGTGCAGGTCGCGGCTGGTGGGTCGGCGATCCAGGTACAGCCCAACCCGGAGTTCCCCGCACCAGGGGAGTTCTCGACCTCCGACCTTGCGGCGTGCAGCGCCTATCTTCGCCGCACTCTGGCGGAGTACGACCGGGCGCATCCCACCGACGACCAGCATGAGCTCGCGGGCCGGGCTGCTTCACCCTTGGCCGTGGCAGTGGTCACACGCGGTCTGGAGCAGGCCTATCGAACGGGTGCGGACCGCGTCCACTACGTCAGCCGCGAGGGCATCTTCCTCGGGGAAGTGCACCGAATCGTGGAACCTCTGCTACGCCCGCCGGGCGTACCCGCGGTGGAAGCAGTCCATCTTGCCCTCAGCCGCAGGGCGACGTTCGGGGCCTCCTTGCAGGCGCCCTTCCGGTTCTCCCTGCAGCGGATGTGGTCGATGTATGCCCGACAGTCAGTCAAGGCGTTGCTGGTGAGCATCGGTGTTGACCCGTCGGAGTTCGAGCCTGCCATGCGCCGCGCAGGCCTGGGACTGGACGAGATCGTCGATGATGCGCGCAGGGACCAGAGGGTAACGGCGTTCCTCGAGGATCCCGAAGTCGAAGAACGGATCAGCGTCCACGTGGAGTCCGCACGCTCGCTCCTGCGCCGATATGTCACATCTCGGACCACTCTGCAGGAGCCGTTCATCTTGGTCGACATCGGATGGCGCGGGACCATCCAGGACAACGTCGTTCGGGCGCTGGGTATCCGATCGTCCATCGGTGTCTACCTCGGGCTCTATCCCTTCCTGAATGCCCAACCAGTCGGGTCGACGAAGATCGGCGTGGCGTTCGACGGCAATCTCGGAGAGGACTTTGAGTTCTCCGACCCCCCTGCGGTGCTCGAGCGTCCATGGACGCCTGACCTGCCGTCCACGGTGGGCTTCCGGGAGGCCAATGGTGAGGTCGAACCGGTGTTGGACAAGGAGCTGGGTTTCGTCAGCCCGGGTATCGCCAGTTTCCAGTCCGGATCCTTGGCCGCGGCGCCCCTCGTGGCCGAATGGATGAACGGCTTCGGCTTGACCGCGGAGGTTTTGCGCTCGGAGATCTGCTCCTGGGCCAGGGAGTTGTGGTTGAATCCGCTGCCCGGCTTGGCCGACATCTGGTTCGCGTCCGACCACGACGACTCATTCGGGGCGCTCAATGTGACCAACTTCGGCAAAGAGGTGCCATCGTCCGGCTGGCTGGATGGGGACCTTTACCAGCACGTCAAGGCCGGCATCACGGGCTGGGCACAAGTCAACGGCCTGCGCGGCGACACCAGCATCGAGGAGCGCACTGCCTTCGACCTTTACTACGTCGAGAACTGGAGCCTCTCGCTGGACCTGCTCATCCTGGCC
>CALFYG010000253.1 GCA_937952095.1 uncultured Micrococcales bacterium
AAGGTCATACGTCCCAGATCGGCATGGCCGCGTTGCAGAGTCGCCGTCGCGGGTCCGGCATCAGGAACGCACAGCGTGGACAGCACGCTGTTGACCAGGAAGACCAGCAGACCCCCAGGGCGCAGAAGCCGGGAGGCCTCCGGCACCCAGCGCCACGGATCGCACCAGACGCTGGCGCCGTGCTCGCTGACCACCAGGTCCGCGCAGCCGGTGGCCAGTGGGACCGCCTGCGCGCCGGCCCGGGCCAACGCGGCTGAGAAGAACGCCGTTCCTGCGCCGAGTTCCACCACGACGCTTCCGGACACCGTCGGCAACCAGCGGTCGGGGACGCCGAACAGACCCCAGCGGATCCCGTCCCGCTCCCACATCCGCATGGCGGCATCACCGGTGTATCGGTGATTGAGCAGCGTCCAGAGGGCTCGGTTGTGGCGGAGCTCGGGATCCATCGGACTCAGTGCTCGACGTGCTCCTTGCTCCCCTTCGCCTGACCGATCCCGGAGAGCAACTCCTCGAACCAGGGCTGGTCGATGTCGAACGGCTTGCCGCCGCGGATCCTCGGGAACTCGATGACGCGTAGTTCGTCACCGGCGTCCTCGTCCTGACCGGTCACGCCGGACTCGCCGCGCAGCGCCGCGTCCACCGCGAGATCGGTGCACTGCTTGATCAGCGCGAGGTCCTCGTCGTTTGCGGCAGCCGACCGGGCGAAGTATCCGCTCTTCCAGACCATCGTCTTCTCAGCGTTGAGCATCGCGGCGAACTGCTTGCCGAACCACTGCCCCGGGTTGACCGTGTCGAGCTTCACGTGGCCGAACGCGTCGCGGCCGACCTCCTCGCCGCGGGCCTGCATCTCCGCCACGATCTCCGCGACTCCGGCGCCCTCGGACAAGAAGATGTTGACGCACCCGACCTCGTCCATCACCGCGCGCAGGCGCTCGGCCTCGGCCGCGATGTCGAAGCCCATCTCGGGGACATACACACCGTGGATGTCCCACCCGCGGCGGTCGAGGCCGATGCCCGGGTTCCACTGCTGGGTGTCCAGCCACTCCCGGTACTTCACCGCGGTGGCCGCAGTGAGCCAGCCGCAATTGCGGCCCATGACCTCGTGGATGATCAGCATGCGGGGGTTCGAGGTGTGCTCGGCGATGATGTTCTGCGCGAAGACCGACCCCTGTTCGGCCGCGGTCCAGGCACCCAGCGACTGCTTGATCGGCACCACGTCGTTGTCGATCGTCTTGGGAAGGCCGACCACCGTGAGTTCGTAGCCGTTCTCGTGCAGGAACGCGGCGAGGTCGGCGGCGGTGGTGTTGGTGTCGTCGCCCCCGATCGTGTGCAGAACGTCGACGCCGTCCTTGGTGAGTTGATCGGCGGCCACCTTCAGCGGGTCCTGCCCGGGCTGGACCAGACCGCGCTTGACGCAATCGTCGACATTGGTGAGCTTGACGCGGCTGTTGCCGATGGGGCTGCCGCCGAACTTGTGCAGCAGTGCCGCGTTCTCGCGAACCTCCGGAGTGACTGGCACGGAGTTCCCCAGCAGCAGGCCGTGGTAGCCGTTCAGGTACCCGATGATCTCGATCTCCGGGTCCACGGCTGTGTACTTCTCGATCAGTCCGCCGACGGCCGACGACAGACACGGGGCCAGGCCCCCGGCGGTGAGCAGAGCAACTTTGCGTACGGGCATGGCACAGAGGCTAGTGGTGACCCTTCGGTCCGGGAAAGCCGGTGGGCGTACCGAACTGGTTGAAAACCCCGATCCCAACCGCTCCACCAACCAGTAACACGCACTGACCCACCCGCTTACTCGCTCCCGCACGGCGCGTCGCGTCCAGAAGTGGTCAGCGTCAGGCGACTGCCAACCAGTTCGGTCCGTCAGAAGGTGCCGGTAAGGTGGGCTGGCGTCCACTTGAGGTTGTCGGGAAGCGGTTCCCGCGCCGCGCCAACCCCGAAAGGTCGCCCATCCGCCCGTTTTGCCGCTTTCACCCGACCATTCGAGGTTGAACCGGGTGACCTACCAACCGCAAGTGTCCGCTAGAAGGTGTCGACGTTGGGGTCGGCCTCGTCCAGGAGGTGCAGATGGGCAGGTGGCCGTTCGATGCCCAGGGTCGAGGTGAACGACAGGTCCGGTCCGACGTGGATCAACTCCCCCGGATCCAGCATCCGCCAGTCCTCCTGATCGTCGATGCGCTCACTGGCGATGATCACCACCTCGGTCGCCTGCGCAGCCTTGACCGTGTGCCCGGCAAGGGCGGAGGAGGCCACCAGTCCGGTTGCGGGGTCGACCCGCCGGCGCGCGATATGAAGAGCTCGTTGGTCGGGGTACCGCAAAGCCCACAGATGTCCCGGGGCCGCCACCAGACAATTCAGGGAGTACATCGGCACGTTGTCAGCGAGCCACCCGGCAGCCGCGATGATTCCGGCGCTGACATCGCCGCCGTGTTCCGCGGTCTTCTTCGCGATCAGCGCTGCGTACCGTTCGGAGTCGGTCTGTCCGTGGACCTGTCCCAGGTAGTCGCCGAGTTGCGCCTCCACAGCCGGCAGATCCCCGAAGCCGCCGTTGTGCGCCATGATCCGGCCGTCGAAGACGAAGGGGTGTGTGTTCTCCAGCGCATCGTGACCCGCTGTCGCCGCCCGGATGTGGGTGATCAACGTGCGGGCATCCACCGACTTCGCCTCCTTTGTGAACGCGCTGTCGGTGAAGGCGCTGCGCGGCTGCTTGTCCACGTGCGGGGTGTCGTCGTCGGCGAACCAACCGACACCCGTGCCGTCCGGGTTGCGGTGGCTCTCCACCAGGATGCTGTCCGGGGCGTCGACCAGCCAGTAGTCGACGTGGACCCGCTTCTCGCCCGCATTGATCCCGAAGAGTCGGCACATGAGTCCAGTGTGTGCGTCGAGCGGACCACTTCGCCTGCCATGCTGCGTGCATGACTCAAACCGCCCAGCGCTCAGCCACGGGCCGGTTCTTCGGCTACCCGTTGGTGACGATTCTGATCGCGTTCATCATCTTCGGGCCCGTCTTCGGCATCCTCTTCGCGCTGATCTCGCAGATGGTGATCCGCCTGTTCGGCGCCGCCCCGCTGCCGCCTGTCGGTTACCCGACCGACTCAGGCACCCTGCTCGCGTGGGGCTTCGGCAAGCTCCTGGCCGCCGGCGTGCTGTCCTACCTGGCCATCGTGGTCTACCGCGGCCTCATCGCGCGGGGGTGTGAAGGGCGCACGGACACCCCCGAGCTGGCCTTCACCGCGACGGCTCGCCGATGGCTATGGCTCGGTGCCGCCCTGTCGTTCGCCGTCGTGCTGGTGACCTTGGCCGGGATCGCGATCGGAGGCGGCGTCTCCGTGGGCGCCAGTACCTCGCTGGTCGGCGGGCTGCTGGCCGCGCTGGGCCTCAGTGTGTTCGCCGGCGTGGTGGAGGAACTGCTGGCCAGGGGCTCCCTGTTCCGCATAACCGAGCAGCACATCGGCTCCCTGCTGGCCCTGGTGATCACAGCCCTCGTCTTCGGTCTGCAGCACGTGGATAACCCGGGTGCGACCCTGGCGTCGACGCTGAGCGTGGCCATCGGGGGCGGGCTGATGCTGTGTGGCGTGTACATGTTCACGCGCACGCTCTGGGCGACCATCGCGGTGCACGCTGCTTGGAACTTCGGACAGTCCGTACTTGGAATCCCGGTGTCCGGCAACATCCAGACGGGCGTGGTGCAGGTGCGCCTGGAGGGACCGGAGTGGCTTACTGGGGGGGCGTTCGGCATCGAGCCGTCAGTCATCGCGCTGCTGTTGTGGACAGCCGTCTTCGCTGTGGTCGTCGTGCTGGCCGTGCGCGCGGGACGCTGGCAGTCGTGGCGCGCGGCACGCACCGCCGTGGCTGAGGGGCGAGGGTCGGAGCCCGTCGGAATCGACCCCACCCGTCCGGGCTAGTCCGGCTAGCGGTGCGCGGCCGGGACAGGCGTACGCTGATCTTGGTCGACGCCATCCGTCTCATCGCGGGCAGGTCGCGGACGCCGACTCCTAGGTCCGCCGGGACCGCCCCCGACGGCGTGGGGTGGGCACATGTGGGGACGTATCGTCGCGGCAATGGCGACAGCGGCTCTGATTCTCGGAGCAGCGCCGGCGCAAGCCGCCATCCAGAACGAGTTCATCAGCACCTGGGACACGGAGAACACCTCAACCTTCTCGTCCGACTACAAGAGCCTCAAACTCCCCATTCACTCGGGAGGCACGTACAACTTCTGGGTCGACTGGGGTGACGGAACACCCGCACAGAACGTGACCTCATGGCTGGACGCGACGCACACCTACGCTGTAGCCGGCGAGTACACCCTTCACATCACCGGCACTTTCAACGGCTTCCAATTCAATGGCGTCGGCGACAGGTTGAAGCTCCTGAATGTGAGCAAGTGGGGCCCGTTGGCCCTTGGCAATGGTGGACATTACTTCAGCGGCGCCGAAAACATGACAATCACCGCGACGGATGCACCGGACCTCAGCAGCACGACGACGTTGTACGGCGCCTTCTCCGACGCCAAGGCCCTCACCGGCGGCATTTCGAACTGGAACACCAGCACAGTCACCGACCTTTCCTATGCCTTCGACGACGCGTCGAAGTTCAACGACGACCTCAACTGGGACACCAGTCAGGTGACGCGCATGGTCGGCACCTTTCAAGGCGCGTTGGCTTTCAACGGTGACATCGGGTCCTGGAACACCGGCAACGTCCAATACATGAACGAGTGCTTCTACCGCGCACACGCATTCAACCGCGACATCGGGGACTGGGATGTCCGGAAGGTCAAGTCGATGATGAACATGTTCTACACCGCGTACGCCTTCAACCAGGACATCGGAAGGTGGCAGACGGACAGCCTGCTGAGCACAAGCCTGATGTTCACCATGGCGTACGCCTTCAACCAGGACATCAGCGCGTGGAACACCTCCCACGTCACCGACATGAGCGGCGTGTTCCAGCTCGCCCGAGCGTTCAATCAGGACATCGGCGCATGGAACACCGCGAACGTGACGACCATGGAGGGGGCGTTCGCCGGCGCCTCGGCGTTCAACCAGAACCTCGGTGGGTGGGACGTCCGAAAGGTCACGAACATGAGCCAGATGATGCGTGACTCGGGTCTGCGGCCCCTGAACTACGACAAGACGCTGATCGCCTGGGCCGCCCAGGACGTGAAGAACTCAGTGGCCTTCTGGGGCAACAGCAAGTACGCCAGCGACGCGGCGGTCACCGCGAGGGCCCACCTCACCGGCACCCACCTGTGGAACATCTCCGACGGAGGGCGGGTGCCTGTCCCGGTAGCCCCGAGCGCGGTCACCACAACTCCCGGTGACCGACGCATCTCAGTGACCTGGACGGACACGCCCGCGGCGAACTACGTACCGGTGGATCACTACACCGCGACGGCGTCCCCTGGTGGGCAGTCGTGTACGGCGGTCTCCTCAGGCTGCACCCTCGAGGGCCTGACCAACGGCCAGGCCTACACCTTCACCGTGATAGCGACCAACGCAGCCGGCGACAGCCCAGCCAGTAGCGTCTCTGATCAGCTCACCCCGCGCACAACCCCTAACGCGCCCACCAGCGTCACCGGATCGCCGGGCAACGGCAAGGTCACCGTCTCCTGGACCCCACCAGTTGACGACGGCGGCTCGCC
>CALFYG010000254.1 GCA_937952095.1 uncultured Micrococcales bacterium
CTTGAGCATGCCGTCGGGGAAGATCGTCTCCTTGGCGGTGCGGAGGGTGACGCCGAGGCCCTTGATGAGACCCGGCACCTGCGGCTTGCTCGGCTTGGCGGGCATCAGAACACCACCTTCAGGATCGCCGTCACCACGATGTTGGCGAGCGCCAACGGGATGAGCCCCTTCCACGCCAGGCGCTGGAGCTGGTCCTCACGGAAGCGGGGGAAGGTGAATCGCACCCAGAACACGACGCCGACCAGGAACACGGCCTTGATCGACACGTTGATCGGGCCGATGACGTGCATGGCGGTGTCGGAGAAGCCCCACGACGCCGGCAGCGCCCAGCCGCCGAGGAACAGGGTGGAGGCGATGGCGGCGAAGCCGACGGCGGTGGCGAACTCGGCGATGAAGTAGACGAGGAAGCGGATGCCGGAGTACTCGACCTGGTAGCCCGCAACCAGCTCGGACTCGGCGATCGGCATGTCGAACGGCGTCTGGGTCAGCTCGGCCTGCACGGCGATCATGAAGATGGCGAAGGCGACGAACTGGGTGAGGATGTACGGGTTGCCGATGGCGGAGATGCCGAAGATCTCGCCGTTGGACTGGGCGTAGACGATGTCCTGGAGGTTGAGGCTGCCGGCCTGGATGACCACGCCGAGCACGCCGAGCACCAGCGGGAGCTCGTACGCGATGAGCTGGCCGCCGGCGCGCAGGGCGCCCATGAGGGCGTACTTGTTGGCCGAGGACCAGCCGGCGAGGAGCACGCCGAGCGACGAGATCGACGCCATGTCCTGCTCGCTCAACTCGAAGTCGAACACGTCGAAGTTCTCGCGCTGCCGCTGCGGGTCCGCGGACTTAGGGATGGGCAGGGATCCGATCTGGATGTGCCAGCGCAGAATCACCTGCCCGGGGGCGACCCCGAGTCGCTGAGCCGCGTCGAGCACCGCCGGCTCGTCGAGCGGGGCCCGCGCCTTGCCCATGGGACTCCACGCCTGCGTGATGATGCCCAAGTCGGTGTCCACGGCACGCATGTGCTCCTGCGGGAAGCGGGGGTGCAGTTCGATCTGGTTCACCGCAGGCACCACGCCCGTCTCGTCGATGATCCTTCCCAGGTGCGCCTGCGTGAAGTTGGATACGCCGATCGAACGGATCAGTCCGCGCTCACGCAGGTCGATCAGGGCCTGCCAGGCCTGCAGGTACTTGCCGACGCTGGGGTTGGGCCAATGGATGAGGTGCAGATCCAGGTAGTCCACCTGCAGGCGCTGGAGCGACTCCTCGACCGAACGGATCGCGTCGTCGTACGCGTGATGACGACCGGGGAGTTTGGACGTGATCTGGATATCGTCGCGTGCCAGGCCGGATTGCCGGACGGCGCGCCCCACATCCGCCTCGTTGCCATAGTTGACGGCTGTGTCGATCAGCCGGTACCCGATCTCCAAGGCGCTGCAGATCGCTGTGACCGCTTCGTCGCCGCGCAGCGGATATGTGCCGAAACCGATGGCGGGCAGGGAGTTGCCGTCGTTGAGTGGGACGCGAGGAACCATGCCCTCACTGTGTCACGACATCCGGTGGTCGCCCTAGCCGTTGACCACCGACGCCTTGCAGCCGGACTTCAAGGAGTTCTTGAACGCGCCGTTGAACCACTTGTCCAAACGCGAACCCTTGTACTTGGCCTTCCCGTTGTCCGCCAACTGCGCGTACGTGGAGATGTGGGATGCCGGTGACTTCTTCGTCTTGGCGAAGACGTCGAGCTTCACGCTGGCGCTCGCGCACGCCGGCGTCAACGAGTCGTACAACTGGCGCGCCAGGCAGTTCGCCGGGGTGGGCAGGTCCTTGCCCGACTGCATGCACCAGACCACGTTGTCGTCCATGCCCTCGGCGATCAGGATGTCGGCGTAGGAACCGTTGGCCCGCCGCGGGATCTTGTTGAAGGGGTTCACCCCGTCGGGCCCAGGCTGGTTGTAGGCCAGCCAGGTGCACCAGCTGTCGAACTCGGGATCGGCCGCCGGATTCAGGCAGGTGGCGTCGATCTGGCCCACCCACGTGCCATCCGGTCCGGGCCCGCCCCACATCGGCTGCTGGAAGAACGCGTTCTGGGCGGGGTCGTTGTACGGATCAGTGAGGAACGCGAGGTTGGCGCTCAGGCATCCCGCGGCGATGCTCTGCGCGACCTCTTGGCCGTTGCCGTTGGCCGGTCCGGTGAGAACCTCGTCGAGTTGTGGCGTGGGGATGGCGCCCGGGTACCCCGGGAATGCCGCGTCGGATTGCAGTGTCCCGGAGCCCGGGTACTTCTCCCAGGAGGTGACCACCAAGGAGAACAGGAGCGCACCCATGTTGCCCACCGGCCTGCCGTTGACCACGGTCGCCGGTTCGTGCATCTCGAGATCGCCCAGGTGCCGGCCGATGAGCTCCGGCGGCGTTGAGGCGGTGGCGATGAACGAGCTCGCGGGCACCACGGCAGCCGTGCCCACCGGCTTGTACTTCGGGTCCTTCTTCAGCGCGGTGCCCGCGAAGTAGTCCTTGGCCAACTGGGCCGCCCAGAAGGCGGCGTGCCCACCCTGCGAGATCCCCCAGGTCGCGACCTTCCAGGACTTCGGGTCCTTGCCCTTCTTCTCCAGCGCGTTCTCCACCTGGACGGCTGCGCGGACGCTGTCGAGCGTTGCAGCGGCTGCGGGAACGCCCAGCACGTAGTTCTGCTGGGCCGATGCCGGCTCTCCGAGGCCTGAGTAGTAGTCCGTGGCAGCCACCGTTCGCCCGCCGTCGATGAGACCTTGCAGAATGCCGAACTTCTGCTTGCCCCGCACCGCGTACTTGCCCTGTCCGTAACTGATGGCGCCGAGGCCGGTCAGGAAGTTGGTGGGGTTGTTGGACGGCTGGCACGACTGGTGCATGCCGATCGTGCCGTGCGCGTATGCCACGACCTCGTTGGTGCGGTCCTTGGGCTTCGTGGGGATCAGAACGAGTCCGCACGAGGCCTGAACGTGCTTCTCGTCGACGCCGGCGGTCGTGTAGAGCACGCGGAACATGCGTGCGCCCTGCAGCAGTGCGGGGTCGACTTTGAGTTCTTTGTACTTCAACAGTTGCCCGGGCTTCTTGCCCTTGAGACTGGGCAGCGACTTACAAGGCGCCTTGCCCTGATTGATCTTGGCGCCGCCGGCGAGCACCGAGGTGGGGGCGGCCGGTGCAGGTGTGGCGGCGGCGGCGGGGGTCACCCCGGCGAGCAGCAAGCCACCGACAGCGGCACAGGTGAGCAGGCGACGTGAGACAGTCATGGCACGTCACGCTAGCCCTGCAGGCTGTGGGGTTGCACCTGCTACAGCGGCCGCCCCACCCAGACCGTGGTGCGGCGCTCGTCGCCCACCCGCGCGGCCACGACGATCCCCTGTCGGCCCTCTCGCAGCCCCGTACGGGGAACAGTGTCGAATCCCCGCGCCCACACGGTCGCCGATTCGATGCCGTGCCGGCGGCAGGTCGCGGCGATGCGTTTCAGCGCCGTTTGCTCGAGGACCTCCATCCCGCGACCCACCCAGGCCGGGGGGCGGTCACGGCATGTGATGAACGCCAACCGGGTGTCCAGGAGGTGACCGCCGATGAGCTCGGCGGCGTTCGACACCAGTCCGCTGCGCACGATGGCCGGATCCGGGTCGACGATGAAACGTCCCACCTCTGCGGCCTCCGTGGGTGCCGGCGAGCCGACGATCTCGTGCCAGGTGTCGCCGTGCAGCACAGTGGCCCGCCGCGGCGCCAGCGCCAACGGGGGGAACCAGGCGGTGGCGTCGACCAGGGACCGGTTCACCGACGTGCAGTGCCATTCCGTCCCGGGTGGTAGATCGCGATGGCCGGGCCGGATCCGGGCCACGACAGGTCGTTGTTGTGCCTGCCCCACGACCCAACTCCACGTCGGACGCCACTGCGCGGGGTCATGGATCCGCAGTGGTCGTCCCTGTGTGTCCCGCTGGTCGCGCCGCCGGGCCGGGTCGACGTAGAGGGCCGCGTCCTGCGGGAACGCAGCCAGTGTCGCGTCGCCCTGATGCACGTCGACGTCGAGGCCTTTCAGGTTCGCGCGGGCGACGTGAGCCGTGTCTGGATCCACCTCGTAGGCGATCACGTGCATGCCCACCCCGGCGAACGCCCACGAGTCGGTCCCGATCCCGCACCCGGCGTCGATCACGGTGCGGACACCGGCGTCCGCCAGACGTTGGGCCCTGCGTACTGCGACGTCGGGTGGGGTGGACTGCTGGATCCCGTCGATGGTCACCAACGGCAATGGGAACCCCTCCGGCCGGTGCTGGGCCTGCGTCAAGGCGTCCGCGATCAGCGGCGCTGGGAGTCCGGGCAGGAGCGCACGTGCCTTCAGCGGATCCACGCCGCGCAGTGCCATCACGGCCGCGCGGCCCTCATCACTGGTCAGCCAGTCGACGTCCACCCTCAGATCATGCTCCCGGGCCGCGCCAGGTGCATGCGGCCAGAGGGGAATAGCACGCGGCGCGAAGGCGTTGGGCTGTGGCGTGGGTATCGCGGAGCAACTCGACATGTACGCCGACCTTGGATTCGACATGGGGTCGGTCGATGTCGCCGGGCTTGAAGGAGTCGGCCCGGCCGACGGTGTGCTCGTTCTTCCTCATTCGCTGGTGCCCATGCAGGAACTGATCACCCGCCTGCACCTTGCGGACGCTGCCAAGCCCGGGATCTTCGACCGGAACTTCGAGGACCCCGACCGCTACCGCCCGGTGGATCCTGATGTACCGGTCGACAGTCCATATCTGATCCACGGGTTCGAACCGGGCATCGAGTACCTGAACATGCCGCCGAAGGATGCGGTGCCCAAGATCCGGGCGCGGGGCCGCCTGCCGATGACCATCGAAGAGGGCTTGGCCGTGTTCGTCCATGACGCGGCCGTTCTGCAGCGCAACCGGTGCTTCTCCCTGGCTGGTTCCACGCGGGGTGACAAGCGCGTGCCCGCTTTGTGGATCAGTGGCGGGGCACCGAAACTGGGCTGGTGTTTCGCCGGGGCTCCCCATACCTGGCTGGGTACATCGTCAGTGGCGGGACGGATTGTGGCCTGAGCGCGTGTGTGTCGTGGCTTTGGCCGCTCGGACGTCGGTTGTGGACCGGGAACCCCATCGGGACAGGGGGCGCACTTCTCCTTTCCCAAACGTCCGTCTGCTTCCGGGGTGGGCCCGGCGGCACCACTGATTAGCACTCTCTTGACGACAGTGCTAATCCGGTCTAGTGTCTGAGTTAGCACTCGCCC
>CALFYG010000255.1 GCA_937952095.1 uncultured Micrococcales bacterium
AAGGCGGACTCTGCTCTGGTCCATACGGCGCGTGACCCCTCTTCTTCGCGCTGGTATCCGGTTGGGAACGACTTCGACCCTACCGCCTGTCCCGCACCGAGCAGCGGCGCTCAGTCGAGCGGGAGGTGAGTCCAGCTGCCGGCTTGGAGGTAGACGCCCGACGGCTCGACGTCCGAGGCGCGGAGGACCACTTCGTAGGCGTCGTCCACGGCGTCGATGGTGCTGTTGTCCGATGTCACGGAGGCGCTCACCCAGTAGTTGCCCGGGGCGAGCAGCAACTGGTCGGTGACGAAGTCGAGGTAGCCGCGTCCCACCGCGATGTCGAAGGGTTTCGCCGCGTTGCTGAGACTCAGGACGTCGACATTCGCCGAGCTGGTGAAGTCGAGTGTGACCACTGCACCCGCAACGGCTTCTGTGCATTCGTAGTGCACGCGTAGTCTGGCCGGGCTCCCGCTGAGCAGCATGGTCGCGGACTGGAACTCAGCGTTGATCATCTCGAGGGCCAGCGTTCGGATCTCCCCGGAACCGCGGCGTGCGTGGCCCGGATCCGGAACGGTGCTCGGTGCTTGCGGCGATCGGGACGCCTCCTTGGAGTTGACGGCGTCGAGGTAGGCCTTGGTCACCTTGCGCGACGGCCCGATCTCCACGACGTGTCCGGCCTCCAGCCAGACGACCTCGTCACACAGGTCTGTGATGCTGCCCAGACCGTGGGACACGATGATCAGAGACGTACCCTCCTTGCGTAGACCGTGGAGGTAGTCGAAGCATTTGCGCTGGAACTCCTCGTCGCCGACGGCGATCACCTCGTCGACGATCAGGATCTCGGGCCGCACCATGACCGCTATTGCGAAACCGAGTCTGACGTACATGCCGCTGGAGTAATGCTTGATGGGTGCATCGATGAACTCCCCGATGTCAGCGAATTCGATGATCTGATCCATCAGGGCATCGATTTCTTTGCCGGTGAATCCCAGGATGGTCGCATTGAGGCGGATGTTGTCGCGGCCGGTGAGTTCCGGGTGGAAGCCTGCCCCCACCTCCAGCAACGCCGAAACGCTGCCGTTGACCGACACCGTTCCCGACGTCGGCCGGTAGATCCCGGTGAGGACCTTCAAAGCGGTGGACTTGCCGGACCCGTTGTGCCCGATGAGTCCCAGTGATGAACCACGGGGTACGGAGAACGTGGCATCCCGCAGTGCCCAGAACTCCTGTGGCTTTGGGGCTCGCCCCCTGATGATCCGCTCTTTGAGCGACGTTCTCCGCTCATTCTGCAGGTAGAACCGCTTGGACAGCCCCACGGCTTCGATCGCGTTGTCCATCTAGATCGCTTCGCTCACGTCACGTCCCCAGCGCCGGTACACGAACACGGCGCCGAGCACAGAGAGAACGGTCCATGCAGTTGCATAGAGAACCGGCAGAACCCCGGGCAGCTCCAGGCCGTACACCAACGCACGACCGATCCCCACGAAGCTGGTCATCGGGTTGATCTGGAACAGGGTTTGCAGCGGGATGCCGTTCCACTCCTCTGGTATGAGATCGAGCGGGTACATGATCGGTGTGAGGAAGAACCACAACTGAGTGAAGATCCCGTAGATCTGCACGGTGTCGCGGAAGTGAACGTTGGCGACGGCGAGAATGTACCCGACGCTGCATGCGAAGACCGCGAGCATGACGAGAAGTATGGGGTAGAGCAGCCACGTCCAGCCGATGTTGACGAAGACCAACATCACAACGAGCATCACACCCGCCTCCAGGAGACGCTCGATCGCGACCGACAGTCCGGCGGATACGACGGGTATGTAGGACGGGATGAAGACCTTCTGCATCATCGCGCCCATGCCCAAGATCGCTCCAAGGCCTGCATGCGAGATCTGCGAGAACATGTTCCAGGTCACCAAGCCGCAGAAGAACCAGGCTGCGAACACGCCGGGCCGGCCGTTGCCCATGTCTGGTGCCTGGGCGCGGAAGATCACGGAAAACACAACGCTGTAGATCAGCACGGTGGCCAGCGGAACGATGATCGTCCAGACGAGTCCGAGGCTGGTAGCGGTGAACCGTGCCTTGAGGTCACGTTGGGCGAAGGTCCAGATCAGCCGGCCACGGGCTCGGCCGGAAGATCTGTTCCCCAGCCTGACAGTTGTCGACATGAAGGCGGTTCTCCCGAGGTCTTTGCTTTGGAAAGCCTATCGTTGCCCGTGGGAGGCTGTGTGGACTCGTCAGAGCGATCTGGATTCAGAGGTATTCAGCAGTGAGATTCAGTTCGGTGTGGGCAAGGGTTCTGGCGCTGCTCGCGGGGCTCGTGCTGTTGATTGCAGCCTTCTGGATGCTGACCACGGCTGCGGATCTCGTCGATGATGAGCGAATCGTGGGTACCCTCACAGAGGCGCAAGCTTCGGGCACATGGAATACGGGCGAGGTCGTGAACGACTTCGGCTATTCGGTGGATCGATACACCGAGTGTGTTGCCTTCACTCAGGGCTTGGGAACAGCGCCGGACGTCTCCACGAACCTGGGTCAATCCATGGCGGACGTGCACCTTGCCCCTGATGGATGTGGGAATCTGGAGGTTTTGTTGCAGCGACTGGCGGACCAGCAACAGGTGACAGGGACTCCCTACTTCCGGTACTGGCACGGCTACGCTCCCTTGACCCGGCCGTTGCTGGCCTGGACAGACGTTCAGACTCTGCGCACGATCGTCGCGGTGTTGCTCGTCTCGGCCTTCTGTGTATTCGTCGCAGGCCTTGTTCGAACGGCGGGTGTGATTGCCGGGATTGTGTTCTCAATACCGCTGGTGATGACGACGGACCTGCTCTCGTTGCCTGCTTCGGCCACGCACAGTCTGACCTGGACAGTGATTCTCGCAAGCGCGGCGGCGGCGTTGTACGCGACACGACGATGGGGCCAGTGGGGTGCCATCTCTGTGGGCCTGTACGCAGGGGCACTCTTTGCCTTCATCGACCTGCTCACCAATCCCCCGGCGGCATTGATGATGCTGCTGGTCGCCGTCCTGACGGTCTTATGCGTCGAGCGCGCACCACTGTGCGACTCGATCGTAGTCACGGTGTGGGCAGCGATTGCCTGGAGTTTTGGGTACGTGGTGACCTGGTTCGCCAAGTGGTTCATCTCCGCGTTGGAGTTCGGGTTTGCAGCGGTGGACTCGAGCATTCGCGGCATGATTGCTTTCAGGATCTCTGGCTCGTACGGCAGTGTGGAACATGCACTCGGAGCTGCCACGCGAGCCAATTGGCAACAGTGGCTGGACACAAGCGCACTCGTGAGGCCTCTCATCGTGGCGAGCCTTCTCGCGAGTCTGCTGCTGATCTCAGGCGGGCGTTGGAGGGTG
>CALFYG010000256.1 GCA_937952095.1 uncultured Micrococcales bacterium
TGGCCCAGATGCATGAGGACGTGGCCGTGACCCGGCGGATCATGGGCTGATTGCTGTGGGCAAGGTCGCGGTTCTGATCCCTCACTACAACAACCTCACCGGTCTGAAGTCGACGCTCGCGTCCTTCCAGCCCGATGATCCCGCTGACGTCGTCGTGGTCGACGACGGCTCAAGGACGCCGCCCAACGAGGCCGAACTCAGAACGTGGGTGTCGGGCGAGCGGAAAATATACCTCGTCCTCATGTCGAAGAACGTCGGCATCGAAGGCGCATTGAACGCTGGGCTACACCGGATCCGTGAACTCGGGTACGACTACATAGCTCGCATCGACTGTGGTGACGCGAACGTCGGCCGTCGCTTCACCATCCAGCGCGATTTCCTCGACAGCCATCCTGACATCAACCTGGTTGGGGGAGCCGCCCAGTTCGTGGATCCTTCAGGTGCTGTTCTGTTCGTCCGAACCATGCCACGCGACCACGCGCAGATCGCCGACTTCATGTTCGCCAACAGCGCGTTCATGCACCCGGCTGTGATGTTCCGCAGCCGTGCACTGGATCAAGTGGGTGACTACCCAACGGACTTCCCGGCAGCGGAGGACTACGCCTTCTTCTGGCGTTTCGTGGAGTTCGGCGAGGTCGCGAATCTGCCGGACGTGTTGATCACATACGAGGTGTCCCCGGACAGCATCTCCCGGTCGCAACGCAAGGAGCAATTGCGCTCCCGACTGGCTGTGCAGGGCCTGCACAACGACGGCTCGCTAAGGGCATGGCGGGGCAGGGTGCGGACCCGAGCGCTGATGCTGGCCCCGGTGGGGATCATCGATCGGCTGAAGTCGCGCCGGTACGGTCAGCCCTGACAGTTCTGAAGGTGGCTGCGCTCGATCAGGCGTCGGCGCCATCCCAGTGGGGAGATCCGTCGTCGCCAGGCGTCGATCCAGATCTGATCCATTGGCGGAGTCCACGTCAGCGTGTGCACCCCTCGCCACCGTCGACCCGTCACCTGCTGTGCGGCCCATCGGGCCAAAGGCGCCTGCATCGGATCGGTTGCCACGAGGCCGACGGCTCGGCCGTAGGTTCCACTGCAATCCTGCACCGCTCGCCAACCCCGGGTGCGATCCCAGGTCCCTGCGCCGCGACTCCAGACTGTGTCCACCCGGACCGCTGATACCAGCGGCTCCCACTGTGTCCCTGCGATGCGGTACTGCATGAGCACACTGTCAGGATCGGTCCGCGCATCCGTCCCGATCAGCACTCCGGTCGCGAAATCGACCACCGGGTCTCCGGTGTGTGGAGGCAATGCCGGTAAGTCCGCGACGGGTCGCCATGGATGTCCTGGGTCTTCGAAGGTGTAGACCGGGTTGAACCGGGCGCAGGTCTCCACCGTGGCCAGCCATCGCCCCGCGACGAACGTGACCTGCGGGAAGGACAGGTGATGATCGTTGGACAGCACGCACACCGCCTGCTCCGCGGCTAGGCGTCCCTCGCACACGGGGACCGCCAGGATGTGCCCACGCCCGATCCGCCGATCGAGTTCCTCGACGAAGACCCATACCCCGGTCGGGCTGTCCACCACGCAGGGGTCGGCCCAGAAATGAGTAGCACCCGATTGCCAAGATCCGCGAGTCTGCAGGTTCGCAAGGCCGGGATCGAGGGTCTGCACCGGAGCGCAGGCCCATTCACGATAGGTGCCTGCCGCGCGCGCGAGTCGTCCGGCGAACCATGCAGCGCCTGCCGCATTGGTCACGAGGCGATGCATCGGAGTCGACGCGGGTCTCGTCGGCGAGTGTGCGGGCTCGCGGGCTAGGAGCGCGAGCGGTCCGGCAACCCTGGCTGCTGCAGCCACTGTCCCAGCCACCGATCGTCGCGCGGCCACCTGCCCGGTACTGAAGACCCTGCCTCTGCCATCAGCCAAGGCGACGCCCACCAGGCCGGTGTTCCGGCGGATGGCCCGGTGAACGTGCGGCGACTCGGCAAGGGGAACCCCATCCCAGTCGGCGAGTCGCAGGTCCTCGAGGTCATCGGGCAGCCCTTCTCCGAGCCAGACACTGCGGGTCAAGGGGGGAGCCTGCACCCTGGAGAGGAAGTCCCGAGCCGTGGCCACGTGGTGCTCGTCGGTACCGTGCACTTCGTGCGTGGTCACCGTCCACCTCCGCTGATCTCCAGAAGCGCGCGATCTATCCGCGTCACCGTGTCGGTGAGGTCGAAGCTCTCTGCGACACGGTTGCGGCACCGTTGATGCACGCCATCGCCTCCCAGTTTCTTCAGCCACTCCTCGATGGCTGCTGCGAGGCGCACGGAGTCTTCGATCGGCACGACTGAGCCGACGCCTTCGGTGAGCACCTCCCGGGTTCCGTTGACGTCGGTGGCGACCACCGGAGTGCCGACGGCCAACGACTCCAATGGCACCAAGGCCAGGCCCTCCCACCGGGAGGGGAGCACCACGAGGTCAGCGGCGGCCATCCAGTCGAGGGCTGTTCTGCGGTCGGTCTCGCCTGTGAAGCGAATGTCGGGGCTGCTCCAGCGTTCGCGAAGCGAATCCAGATCAGGCCCACCTCCGACGAGCGTCAGCGAACGATCGTCGCCCGGCAGGCGTGACCACGCATCGAGCAGAACATCCTGACCCTTCTGGCGGCAGATCCTGCCCACACACACGACGGCCCGCTCGGTGGGCGACAACCCCACTGTTCGCCGCAGTGCCTGGCGTTGCTCGAGATCCGGACTGGACAGCGCTTCCAGGTCGATGCCGTTCCGGGCCACTGTGTAAGCACCCGTGATCCCTGCAGTTTCACCCAACTCACGCTCGGCATCGCTGACACAGATGAACCGGGAAGTCCATCGCGACGCGAACCGTTCCCACGCCAGCGCGGCACTTCTGGTCCGCCCCGTGACAGCTTCGAACGACCAGGCATGGGGCGCGAAGGCTGTCGGTCGTCGTCGTCGGGTGACGAGCCGTCCGATGAGGCCGGCTTTGCTTCCGTGTAAGAACACCACGTCCGGGTCCGTCCTCTTGATGACGTCTCGCAGAGTCGTAGATTCCGTCCTCAGACCCTGGGTGGGCTCACGCAGCGACTCCCAGGCGATGACCGTTACATCCCTCTTGTGCAACGCGTCGCCGAGCCAGCCATCGCTCGGGCAAGCGACCGTCACTGTCCAGTCGCGCTGCGCC
>CALFYG010000257.1 GCA_937952095.1 uncultured Micrococcales bacterium
GCCCCTGACTGTACGGCGGCGGGTGGTGCGGTGGACCGGCGGATCTGCACCACGCCCGATCTGTCGCGTAAGGCAGCAACCGTTGCAGCAAGTTTTACGGCAGCGCAAACGCGCGCACCAGAAGCGGCCCGCCCCCGGCTTGAGGAAGATTACCGCGCCTTTTGGGCCAGCCTGGAATATGCCTCGGCCATCCTTGATTCGGCACAAAACCTCATCCTGATGATCGGTGACGTGATTGACGTCGCCGCGATCGAGGCCCACACCGCGTGCGTGAGTTCGGCGACCGGACGGGCCAACGCCATGGACGGGGCGGAGTTCTCTCCGCCGCCGAGGATGTATTGCGCGCCCTCCACACCTCCGAAGACGGACCCGCTGACGAGCACCAGTAGGAAACCCACCCGCGGGTCGCGGAAGATGCCCTTGCCGAAGATCCACAGAAGGATCGGGACGAGGATCTTGCTGGTCTCCTCGATGACCCCGGAGAGCCACAAGTCGGCCGCGAAGGGTACCTGCAGGTCGGGTTCGAGGTAGCCCTCGAGTGAGATCGCAAGGGCGATGGCGACCGCCCCCGAGACCAGCCCCCACAGCAGCACCTTGCCCAGGTCAGGCAGTTGCCGGAACTGCATGTGCGGCCAGTAGATGAGCGTGAAGCCGAAGCATGCGCCGAAGACCAGCACGGCGAACACCACGAACCAGAACGCGTTCGAGTGATCGATGGAGTTGACCGCGAAACCAAGCAGCGTGCTTGCTGCCCAGAATCCCAGGAACACCCAGAACCAGGGGTGCCGCAGGAATCGCAGTGGGCTCCGGTGCCACTGTGGTGGCCCCGGTACGGAAGAGTCATCGCGGGTCCGGCCCGTCCACACATGGCCGTCCCACTCACCTTGGTGGCCCTGCGTGCCGTAGTTGTACCAGCCGGATGAGTTGTCGACGGGCATGGACGTCCTCTCAGTCGTCGGTGATGCGTCTGACGCTATCGACAGGTCAACGAGCCCGATAGCGCACCCGCATCGCTTCTGGGAACGCGACCGTCTTCCGGTCAGCGGGCGGCGTCGTACGCCTTCCCGAGGGCCTCCAGCGCCCGCCTGACGTCATCGTCGGTCGTCGAGTGGTTGCTGACCGCGATCCGCAGGACCTTGCGTCCCTGCCAGGTCGATCCGGTCATCCAGGCCGCGCCGTCGGCCAGCAGCAGTCGTTCCACCTCGGCGGTGGTGGCGTCGTCGCCCCAGGCCGTGCACACCTGTGTGAAGACCACATCGTTGAGTACCTCGCCACCGAGGGCACGCACGCCGTCGGCGAAGGCCTGGGCATGGCCCGCCATCCTGTCGACCAGCCCCGCGACGCCGTCGGTGCCGAGGTACTGCAGGGTCGCCCATAGCGGGAACGCCCGCCCGCGCTGCGAGAACTCGGGTCCGAGTTCGAGCGGATCCGGCGGGCCCTGACTGTGGATCAGGTAGGGCGCGTGGATCCCCAGCGCGGCACGGTGGGTCGTACTGTCGGCCACGAACGCCAGCCCCGAGTCGTACGGGACATTCAGCGTCTTGTGCGCATCGGTGGCCCAGGAGTCGGCGAGGTGCAGCCCCGCCGTCAGGTGCTGGGTGGTGGGCGAGGCCGCGGCCCACAGGCCGAAGGCACCGTCCACGTGGACCCACGCGCCATTCTCGTGGGCGAGCGGGATCGCGGCGGCGAAGTCGTCGATCACCATGCCGTGGAACACCTGCCCGCCGTCGAGGTTCCACGTGCGGAAGGTCTCGCAGGCGGCGATGAGCAGCGTGAGCTGGGCGAGCACGGGGTAGATCAAGCCGCCGATCCATGCCAGTGCGAGCCACACCGACATCCCCTCCACCCCTCGCCCGAAACCGGCGATGAGCGCTGCGGCGAGTGCGGTTGCTGTGGCTGTGGTGGCGGGAGGGGCATCGAGACATCGCCGGC
>CALFYG010000258.1 GCA_937952095.1 uncultured Micrococcales bacterium
CTGTGGCGTGAATTCCGCGCCGCTCATCAGAGCAGGCGAACCACCAAGGACGGCCAGGGACGTGGACACAGCGGGCCCGCGTCGGGCCTACGTACGATCTCAGGCGAGAACCTCCCGGAGCCAATACCCGTCTACCCACACCACCTGGAGGCGGCGACGGCGCTGGATCGTCTTGCACGGGCAAGGAGTCCCGAGCACAGAAGCGGTTTGGTTGTTCTTCCAACCGGCGCAGGTAAGACCACGACAGCTGTCCGATGGCTGATCGACCGGATGGCGTCAGATCCTCAACAGCGCGTTCTCTGGCTCGCTCACCAAGAGGAACTCCTCACTCAAGCTGCGGACACGTTCCAGAAAGTCGCGCGATGCCAGCCCGAGTCTTTCCATCGAAAGCTGAGGGTCGTGTCATCCAGCCACTCGACCGTCGCGACGCTGCACGATCCTAAGGTCGATGTCGCTATCGTCACCTGGCAATCGCTGATGAGTAATTGGGAGCACAGCAGCACACTCCTCAGGAACTTCTGTAAACGCCCCACGGTTGTCGTCATCGATGAGGCACACCATGCTGCTGCGCAGAGCTACCAGCGCATTCTCAAGGAGATCCACCGCCAGAAAGACGTGATCCTGGTGGGCCTCACCGCCACACCTTGGCCATCAGGAACCTCGGCCGCCTTGACGCTGCGCATGACATTCCCGACAACGGTCATCGACGTCAGCGCCGAGGAGTTGCACAAGCGAGGAATCCTGGCCACTCCGGTTATCTACACGCAGGACACTCACCAGTCTCTGGATCTCACCGAAAGTGAACTACGCCTGGCGACGAGACTGGACATACCGCCGGAAGTACTCTCCAGACTGCGGAGTGAAGCACGGAACCGGCTCATCGTTGACACGTTCAAAGCGAGCCCCCGCAAGTGGGGAAAGAGCCTGGTCTTCGCCACCAGCACTGAGCACGCCGATGACCTTGGCCGGTTGTTCAGGTCCGAGGGCATCGATGCACGTGTTCTTCACTCGAGGATCGTGGACTCACGGGTTGATGTGCTGGATTGGTTCCGACGCCACAGAGGATCTTGTGTACTCGTCTCCGTCGGAATGCTTACTGAGGGAGTCGACGTTCCCGACGCCAGAACCGCCTTCCTCGCTCGCCCCACGACAAGTCGCATTCTGATGCGACAGATGATGGGGCGCGTCCTCAGAGGTCCTTCTGCGGGGGGAACCAGCGAGGCCAACATCGTGTACCTACGTGACGAGTGGGTCAACTTCGACGAAGTGATCGAGCCGGGGGAGTTGCCGGGGCTGCCCACAGTCCACGCGAAGGAACCTCGGAATCCCACAACACGTCGGCTCCCGCCCATCTTGGACGAGAGTGGAAAGACCCCTGTCTCAGACGATGTACTCGCACAACTCCGTCGAATGTACCGCCAGCGAACCGACAGTCTCCCAATCGCCGCCGCGACGTCCAGAACGCGCCTGGCCGGCTACTACGTCACGCTGGATCGCAATGTGCCGGTCATGGAGCACCAGAAGCCTGGCTTCGAACTGCTCATCGAACGATCACTTCACGATGAGTCATTTGCCGGTTCCCCTCCGGCCAGTCTGTTCGATGACACGTATCCCCCTTACCCCACGCTCCGGTCGTTGAATGCGGTGAGAAGCCACATAGACAGCACCGACGTCCGGCCCGACTTCATTGCCCTCAGCGCGCCTGTCGACCCGCGGGGCATTGCCAAACGCCTTCGCAAGAAAGGGGCCATGACCGATCTGGAGAGAGAGCGGTATCTGCTCAAGCAGTACGAGGGGAGTCTCTGCCGGATCGCATTCCCAGACTTCGACAGCTTCGAAGAGGCAGTCGAGCGTGAGATCCGCGAACTCAGACAAGCGGCGAGACGAGGAAGGAACCAATGCGACCCGGAACAGCCTTCAGCGCCTGGGAGGAAGAGCGAGGTTCCCTTCCGCAAACTCCGACACTCAAAGAGCCGCAAGCTTCCCGCATTGTCGGGAGTTGTCAACCAGATGCACCAACTCCTGGAAGGCGAACCAGCCTTGGAGGGCTTGCACAACGAGAACCTACCGAGCGTCGGCTGGACGCGTGGACCCATCCAGGGTGCTTGGGCCTATTGGAGTCTTCGCATGTCTGGGCCGGCGGCCGGTAAGCCAATCGTCCGTGTGAACAGGATGCTCCAGGCGCCGTGTACTCAGGTCAGCGACGATCTGCTGCGCTACCTTCTGTTCCACGAGATGCTGCACAACATCCTGCCGGGTCGGGGGCATGACGCTGAGTTCAGGAGACTGGAAGCGATGTGGCCGAATGCAGATCAATTGGACTTCGAACTTGACACCTTGCATGAGCAGTTCGACATCGACAGAATCAGGCGTTGATTCGGCGCGATGCACCACGCGGTCGCCTTCGACGGCGGGTATGAGTGCACGCACATGTCATAGCCTTCTGAATGCACGTCCCATGACCTGATGGGGGAACACAGCGGCAATGGACATCTTCGCGATCCGCGACGAGGTGGTGGACGGATATCGGGAGTTCACTACCAGTTTCGTCGATCCTCACGACGAGCGGATCCGGAACTTCGTCACCGACCAAATGGACAAGGGAGCTCAGTGGCCTGACCCTCGCATCAGCCTCAATCCATTCTTCGCGTCCGGGGGAACCATCAGCGAAGCCGTAGCCGCAGGCCACTTGCACCCCGACTGCGCAAGGATCTTCCGCATCAAGGCCGATGAGAATGACCAGGGCAAGCGGGAAATCGTCCTGCACAAGCACCAACTCGATGCCATCCAGGTCGCGAGGTCCGGCAGCAGTTACGTACTGACAACGGGCACCGGCTCCGGCAAGTCACTGGCCTACATCATCCCGATCGTTGACCGGGTGCTGCGTGACAACGAGCATGGTCGCCGCAAGTCGGTCAAGGCAATCGTGGTCTATCCGATGAACGCACTGGCGAACTCCCAACGGCATGAACTCGAGAAGTTCCTGACCTACGGATTCGGGCGCGGACGCGAACCTGTGACCTTCGCTCGATACACCGGACAGGAGTCCGACGAGGAGCGACAGGCGATCCTCGCGAACCCACCGGACATCTTGCTCACCAACTACGTGATGCTCGAACTGCTCCTGACCCGGCCTCAAGAGCGCGACAAGTTGATCCGTGCAGCACGGGGTTTGCAGTTCCTGGTGCTTGATGAACTGCACACTTATCGGGGACGGCAGGGCGCCGATGTGTCCATGCTTGTTCGCCGTGTTCGCGAGGCTTGTGAAGCGTCAGCCCTGCAGTGCGTGGGAACTTCCGCGACCATGGCCAGCGGCGGCACCCGAGCAGAGCAGAGGCGCGTCGTGGCTGGGGTTGCCAGCCGGCTCTTCGGTGCGGACATCACCGCGGACCGAGTCATCGGCGAGACACTCGAACGAGCCACGGACCCGCAAGCCGTGGCAGACGTCAGCGTCATGGCCGAAGCGGTGAAGCAACCTCCACCAACAGAATTCAACGAGCTTCAGGCGCATCCGCTCGCGTCCTGGATCGAAAGCACCTTCGGGCTCACGACCGACCCCGACGACGGTTTCCTGGTACGTCAAACCCCGACGACAGTCACGGCAGCCGCGGAGCAGTTGGCCGAATTGACCGCAACCACTATCGAGCAAGCCCAATCCGCCATCAAGTCGACACTGTCCGCCGGATCGTCAGCCAGACACCCCCAAACCGACCGTCCACTATTTGCCTTCCGCATCCACCAGTTCCTTTCCAAAGGAGACAACGTCTACGTCTCCTTGGAGCCCGCCAGCGCCCGGCACATCACCGACCGCTACCAAGTCGCGGTTCCCAACCAGCCGAGCAAGGCCCTCTACCCCTTGGCCTTCTGCCGCGAATGCGGCCAGGAGTACCTCTCCGTTGCGCGGGAGGAACGCCGCGGCGACATCGTCTACCGTTCCCGAAGTAACCGTGATGGGACTGATGGTGCCAACGCCGGCTACCTGTACGTCAGCGACGACCTGCCTTGGCCACTCACCACCGATGAGGCGGTCTCGGACGGGCGTATCCCTGACTCCTGGCTCAGTAACCTCGACGGCCTGCACCTGCTGGATACCAAGCGCAAGAACGTGCCACGCGCCGTGTCCGTGATGCCCGACGGAACCCAGGTGGCGGGTGACGGCACCGGGCTTCCTGCTGGACAGGCCGAGGCCGGAACCCGCGCGGCCTTCGTCCCCAGCCCGTTCCAGTTCTGCCTTCGGTGTCAGGTCTCCTACGAATCGCGCAGCAGCGACTTCACCCGACTCGCATCGATGGCCACCGAGGGACGGTCGTCCGCTGTCACCGTGGTCACCACTCGTCTGGTCAAGGCGCTTCGGGAGGTGCATGACCCCGCATTCAAGTCCACAGCCAAGAAGCTCCTGACCTTCGTTGACAATCGGCAGGACGCCAGCCTGCAGGCCGGGCACGTCAATGACTTCGTGCAGGTCTCGCTGCTGCGCGCAGCGGTACATGCCGCTGTGCAAGAGGCGGGCCCGGACGGTGTGGGAAGTGCTGACATCGCCGCTGCCGTGCTCGACCAGATGAGACTGCCGCTATCGGACTACGGGCTCGACCTGGACCCCGCGCCGCGGCTGCGGCGCAGCATCGACGAGGCACTTCGCAAGGTTGTGGCGTACCGGCTCTATGGCGATCTCGAGCGTGGCTGGCGCATCGTCATGCCCAACTTGGAGCAGACGGGACTGCTTCGTATCGAATATGAGGATCTGGATTGGCTCGCCGCAGCTGAGGATCGCTGGGACGGCACCCACCCGGCTCTGCGTTCTGCGGAGTCAGAACAGCGACGCGAGGTGCTGCGAACCCTTCTCGACGAACTGCGGCGGGCACTCGCGATCGATGTCGATGAACTGTCTGAAGAAGGTTTCCAGAGACTGCGACAACAAGCCGGGCAGTACCTGCGAGAACCCTGGTCGATGGAACCCGACGAGAAGCCGGTCATGGTCAAGACCGCCTACGCGAGAGGCACACGAGGTGGTCGTGGCACGCCCGGCGACGCGCTGTATCTCTCACCGCGCGGGGCGTTTGGCCGGTACCTACGAAGTGGGCGTGGCTTGCCCATGCAGGCTCTGAACCTGGAAGACACCGAACGGATCATCGACGACTTGATGAAGGTCTGTTTGAAAGCAGGCCTGTTGCGGGAGATGGACCGGGACTCAGACGGATACCAGGGATACCGAGTGAACTCTGGCATCCTGCGCTGGACGCCGGGCGATGGTTTGAGCGCGGCAGAGGATGTCATCCGGCGCACCACTCGTGACGAGCGGGGCTTGCGCGTGAACCCCTTCTTCCAGGATCTGTACCGCGAAACCGCGGCCAGTCTGGTCGGCATCCGCGCCAAGGAGCACACCGCTCAGGTCTCTGCCGCAGATCGTGAACGGCGTGAGGAGGAGTTCCGCGAACATCCCGAACGATTGCCGATGCTGTTCTGCTCGCCGACCATGGAGCTTGGCGTTGACATCTCCAGTCTGAATGCCGTGGCGATGCGCAACGTGCCACCCACGCCGGCGAACTATGCTCAGCGGTCCGGGCGTGCCGGACGTTCGGGTCAGCCCGCAATCGTGTTGACCTACTGCGCCACGGGAAACGCGCACGACGCCTACTACTTCAAGCGCAGCGGGCAAATGGTTTCGGGCTCAGTGGCTGCCCCTCGCCTGGACCTGACGAACGAAGACCTCGTCCGGTCGCACCTGCACTCGGTGTGGCTGGCCGAGACCGGCCTGCACCTGGGCCGCAGCATGCTTGACCTGCTCGACGTACAGGAGAACGTGGGTCCGCTGGACCTGTTGCCCGAGGTCAAGCGAACGCTCGGCGATCCCGATGCCCAACAGCGGGCCATGCGCCACACACGGGCAGTGCTGGACAGCATCGCGGATGACCTGGCCCAGTCCACGTGGTTCGAGCCCGATTGGCCGGAACTGGTCATCCAGCAAGCGCCAGCGGAATTCGACCGCACGTGCAACCGATGGCGCGAGCTGTATCGCGCTGCCGCCCACGAGCAGCAAGAGCAGAACCGCCTGGTGAACGATCCGTCCAGTTCCCGGATCGCACGCAACGCCGCCATCGCACGTCGTCGAGAAGCCGAGGCGCAACTGCGGCTGCTCCTGAACGAGGACAGTGACTCATCGTTCAGCGACTTCTACCCCTACCGCTACTTCGCCTCGGAAGGATTCCTGCCCGGCTACTCCTTCCCGCGACTTCCGCTGGCAGCCTTCATCCCGTCAGTGCGTCGTCGTACAGACGGCGGCGAGTACCTTCAGCGGGCCCGCTTCCTTGCAATCAGCGAGTTCGGACCAGGCAGTCTGATCTACCACGAGGGGGCGCGATACCAGGTCGAGAGGGTTCAACTCCCGGCCGCTTCACCAGACCAACCCGGATCCATTCAGACCGTCGATATCAAGCGCTGCCAGCAGTGCGGCTACCTCCACGAAACCGAAGAGCTCTTCGACGAGTGTCAGCACTGCGGTGAGCCACTGGGCGCGACGACGTACGGGTTGATGCAACTTCGGACGGTCTTCACTCGCCGCAGAGAGCGCATCTCCAGCGATGAAGAAGAACGCCGTCGCAGTTCATTCGAACTCCAGACCTCGTATCGATTCGCGGACCGCGGCACCCGCCCTGGCTCTGCCGCCGGATCCGCCGTTGATGAGCAAGGCGAAGCACTGCAACTCACCTACGGAGATGCCGCCACCGTCCGGGTGGCGAACCTGGGCCGGCGCAACCGGAAGGCCGGGGAAGACGGCTTCTGGCTGAACACCATCACAGGGAAGTGGCTGACAGATCGCGCCGCGAGCGAAACCACCGAGGACGGCGATCTCGATGATGCAGGAACGGTCCAGACCAAACGGAAGGTCATTCCCTTCGTCGAAGACTCCCGCAATATCCTGATCGCCCGGTCCAGCGTTTCCTTGAGCCGCGAGCAGGCAGTCACGCTGCGCCATGCGCTGGAGCGAGGAATCGAAGCTGAGTTCCAGCTCGAGGGTGGCGAACTCGCGAGCCAGGAGTTGCCGGACCCGCAGGAGCGGGCCCGCATGCTGTTCATGGAGGCGAATGAAGGCGGGGCGGGTGTGCTGCGCCGGCTTGTCGATGAGCCGGAGGCGCTCGCCCGCGCCGCGCGTCGGGCACTCGATATCGCGCACTTCGATCCCGACACCGGGGTTGACCTTCTCGCTGGGGCCGATGACCTGCATCGGTGTGAGAAGGCGTGTTACGACTGCTTGCTCGCCTACGACAACCAGATCGACCACACCAGCATCGATCGGCACAGCATCCGGGACTTGCTCTTGCGGCTTTCCGGCAGTCGCACCGAGCCGGAGGCCGGTCAGGCGCAACCCGATGCCGACGACCTGCTTGCTGCCTGTGACTCCTCGCTCGAGCGCGAGTTCATTCGCTATCTGCTGGATCACAGCCATCGGCTTCCCAGTCAGGCACAACGACTCGTCGAGCCTGCCACCGCGCGACCGGACTTCATCTACGAGACGGCGCATGGGCCCGTGGCGGTCTTCCTCGATGGTCCTGCGCACGACGGGGAACGGCAAAGCACGAAGGATTCGCAGGCAGAAGAACGCCTCCAGGACCTGGGCTGGCTCACAGTGCGAATCCGATACGACGATGACTGGGGCGCGCGACTGCGCCAATACGAGAGCGTGTTTGGGGCAGGCCGCTGATGGAATTTGAGATCATCGCGTTCAACAAGGGCTACGACCGATCCGCTTTCGATTGCGGCCGGGATGACATGAACGAGTGGCTACGAGTCAGGGCTGGTCAGCAGGAGAGGAGCAATAACACCCGCACATTCCTGGCGATCAGCGATGGGCGCATCATCGGCTACTACGCATCGCTGGCCTACCAGCTGGGTGCGGATGAAGTGTCGACGTCGATGGGGGTGGGCAATCGGCCCTACCCGATGCCGGTGGTCCTGCTCGCAAGACTTGCCGTTGCCGTTGACGCGCAGGGTCACAACTTGGGGAGAAGGCTCCTTCTGCACTTCCTGAAAGACATGGTCGAGGTTTCGCGGCGGGTGGGCTTTGAAGCGGTAGTGGTGCATGCGCTTGACCATCAGGCTGCCACTTTCTACCTGAAATGCGGATTTCGGCCCTTTCTTGACAAGCCACTGGAGTTGTTCATGACCACCAAGGACCTTCGTCGTACCTTCGAGATAGTGTAGTCTTGTACATACGAGAGACGTACAAGCGAGAGAACACGAAGATGACGACCACCGAGTCCGTTCGAAACAAGCGCATCAACATGCGTCTGACTCAAGAGGCCTACGACACCATCAAGCAGGCAGTCGAGCTGCAGCAGCAAGACCTCACGTCATTCATCCTGGGTGCCGCGCTGGAGCGTGCGCGAGCCGTGCTGGCTGAGGACCTCATCCTGCGTCTGACTCCACATGAGATTCGGCAACTTGAGGATGCCCTCGATAGTGAGCCCCAGGTGATTCCGCAGTTGGAAGCCATGATTCGTAGGTTTGGCGTCGACGCAAAGGATCAGCAGCGCGCCTGACCGCATCGCGACACCCCAGAATGAGAACAGCGATCACCAGGGGGTGCAGATGACGACCTACGCAGCCGGCACGCTGGTCCGTGCCAGGGACCGCGAGTGGGTCGTCCAATCCGGGAGTACCGAGGACTTCCTGGTCCTGCGCCCGATGGGGGGCGGGAGCGCAGACGAAACCGGCGTGTTTCCGGCGCTCGAGGCTGTCGAACCTGCCACCTTTGCCCCGCCGACGGTGCGCGATCTGGGTGATCACGCCTCCGCTCGTCTGCTTCGTGATGCCCTGAGGATCGGCTTCAGGTCCAGCGCCGGGCCGTTCCGCAGCCTCGCGTCACTGGCGGTAGAACCCCGTTCCTACCAGTACGTTCCGCTGCTCATGGCTCTGCGCCAGGACACGGTGAGGCTCCTGATCAGCGACGACGTCGGGATCGGCAAGACCGTGGAGGCGGGCCTGATCGCCGCCGAACTCCTTGCCACGGGACAGGCACGAGGGCTTTCAGTGCTCTGCTCGCCGGCACTGGCCGAGCAATGGGCAGATGAGTTGCGAGACAAGTTCGGGCTGGACGCGACCCTGGTGCTGCCCAGCACGGCCACCCGACTGCAGCGAGGCCTCGGTCTCGACGAGTCGATCTTCGGGCACTACCCGGTGACCGTGGTGAGCACCGACTTCATCAAGTCCCCCGTCCGCCGCGACGAGTATGTGCGGGCTGCTCCCGACTTGCTGATCGTGGACGAGGCGCACACCGCCGTATCCGACGGCACCGGGCAAGGGGGAGGCAAGGGCCGCACCCAACGCCATGAACTGCTGCGCCGGCTCGCTGCTGATCCGCAGCGCCATCTACTGCTCGTCACCGCCACCCCTCACTCCGGCCAGGACACAGGATTCCGGAACCTGCTGGAACTCCTCGATGAGCCGTTGGCGTACATCGACCTCGACCAGCAGCAGGACCGCGCGCTCCTGGCCCGCTACTTCGTTCAACGCCGCCGTGGAGACATCCGGCGGTACCTGGACCAAGACACCCCCTTCCCGCGCGACCGAGAGTCCCAGGAGCGCCCCTACAAGCTCGATCCGGCCTACCGCGACCTCTTCGATGACGTGCTCGAGTATGCGCGCAGCAGTGTCCTCGACGACGACGGCCAGACTGTGCGGCAGAGGGTGCGATGGTGGTCCGCGCTCGCGCTTCTCCGATCTCTGGCCTCCAGCCCCGCCGCCGCAGCCGCGACCCTACGCACCAGGGCCACCAACGCCGCCGCTGTCAGTCCGGACGAAGCTGACACTCTGGGCCGGGCGAGCGTTCTCGACCTCGCCGACGATGAAGCCATCGAAAGCATGGACACGACCCCAGGGGCCCTTACGACCGACGAGGAGCAGACACCTGAACGGCGCAAGTTGCTGACCTTCGCCCGTGCTGCCGAGGCACTTCAAGGCCCGAAGAGCGACGTCAAACTCAAGGAACTGTTCAAGAGCGTCGACGGGCTTCTGCGCGAGGGCTATCACCCGATCGTGTTCTGCCGCTATATCCCGACCGCCGAGTACGTCGGAGAACATCTCACAGCGCACCTGGGAAAGCGCGCCCGATGTGCTGTGGTCACCGGGACCCTTCCCCCGGCCGAGCGGGTCGCCAGAATCGCCGAACTCACCGACGAACCCGGACCCGTCGTGCTGGTCGCCACAGACTGCTTATCGGAGGGTGTCAACCTCCAGGAGAGCTTCGACGCGGTCCTGCATTACGACCTGGCATGGAACCCGACGCGCCACGAACAGCGCGAGGGCCGCGTCGACCGGTTCGGTCAGAGCCGAGACGTAGTACGAGCGGTCACCCTGTATGGCACAGACAACCAAATCGACGGTCTGGTTCTCGAGATTCTGCTGCGCAAGCACAACGCCATCCGGCGGGCCACAGGTGTGAGCGTGCCCGTACCGGATACCAGCGACAACGTCATGAACGCAGTGCTCGAGGGATTGCTCCTGCGTGGCCGGGACTACAACCCCGAACAGTTGATCCTCGACGGCCTGGCCGAACCTGCGCGGGAAGCCCTCGATGAAGCGTGGACCTCTGCAGCGGAGAAAGAGAAGGCCAGCCGCACCAGGTACGCCCAAGAGGGGATCAAGCCCGACGAGGTAGCTCGTGAGGTTGATGAGGTCCGCGCAGCGCTCGGCGATGCCGCCGACATTGAGATGTTCGTGTACTCCACGATGGCCGCCCTCGGCTCCACCGTGAACCCGACTGACAAGGCTCTGATTGCCTCAACGACCCCGCTGCCCCGCGCACTGGCAGAGAGCCTCACACCCGGACACCGGGAACCCCTTCCCTTCCACCGCGAACCACCAGCGCCAGCAAAGGAAGCAGTCCTCGCCCGTACCGACCCCGACGTCGAGGCCCTTGCCCGGTACGTCCTCGATGCCGCGCTTGACCCAGAGGCGTTACCCGACGACCTCTCGAGGCGTCTGGCGCGCCGGGCCGGCGTATTCCGCAGCGGTGCCGTCGAGACGCGGACCTCTGTGTTGCTGCTGCGCTATCGCATGAACCTGACCCTCCCAGGCCGCGACGCCACGACCACCCAGGTGGTCGAACACGCCGAGATCGTCGCCTACAGCGGGAACGGATCGAACCCACAGTGGCTCCCCCCAGACCAGGCTGCGACCATCTTCACCGCAAGCGCGGCATCCATCGGCGCCGGTCCGCTGGCCGAGCAGTCACTGCAACGCACGCTCGATGATCTCCCAGCGCTGGCTCCCCAACTCGACACCTTCGCCTCGCAGCAGGCCCAACAAGTCCTGGAGTCCCACCGTCGAGTTCGCAAGGCAAGCGGCGACCGTTTGCGTGGCCTGGCGGTCGAACCGATCCTGCCCGTCGACGTTCTCGGAACGTGGGTCTACCTGCCGGAGGCCAGGGCATGAAGACGCTTGCCATGGGTGGAGTGTCCACCGTGCGAGTGGTCGGCGGCGTTCTGCCGTCGGACGTAGTCGGTCGGGCACTGGCCGGGGACCTTCCTGGAATGGCTGCGGGCGACTACCACCTCGCATCTGGCGAAAGAATCTCCGCGGGGGCAGCCAGGTCATGGGACTACCTCCTGGGCGCCTACGCCTCATTCCGTTCCACGCTTTCCGCACAGCCAGACCGAGTGGCAACCGGCCTGACCCGCGAGAAGTGGCTGCTCCTGCTGCTCCGGGAACTCGACTACGGTCGCGTACCGACCACTCAGGGCGGCCACATGACAGCCGGTGCCGACGGCGACGTGCGCCAATACCCCGTCAGCCACAAATGGGCCGATGTCCCGATCCACCTCATGGGCTGGGGGGTTGACCTGGATCGTCGCACTGAGGGCGTCGCCGGCGCTGCCCGAGCCCCGCAAGCCATGGTCCAGGAGTTCCTCAACAGAAGCGACGACCATCTGTGGGCGCTGCTATCCAACGGTCGAGTGCTGCGGATGCTGCGCGACTCGTCAGCCCTGGTCGGTCAGGCCTACCTCGAATTCGATCTCGAAGCGATGTTCGACGGCGAACTGTTCAGCGACTTCGTCGCGCTCTACACGATGTGCCACCAATCGCGGCTCGAGCGACTCCCCGGTGAGGAGCCCGTTCCCGTCACCAACCGCTGGATCGAACGGTGGCGCGACAACGCCATCTCCACGGGAACCCGCGCATTGCAGGACCTGCGACGCGGAGTCGAGCAGGCGATCGAGGTTCTCGGCACGGGCTTCTACCAGAACCCGGCAAACTCGGAGTTGCGCGATCGGCTCGCAAGCGGCGAGGTCTCTGCGAACGACTACCAGCGCGCCTTGTTGCGGCAGGCCTACCGCCTGCTGTTCTGGTTCGTCATCGAAGACCGAGGACTGCTCTTCGACCCCGACGCGGCAGAGGATGCCCGCGACCGGTACACCCGCTACTTCAGCTCCGCCCGGCTACGACAGCAGGCACGACGATCGCCCGGTAGTCGCCACCACGACCTCTGGCGCCAGGTGCAGTTGGTTCAGCGCGGACTCGCATCCGTCGACGGGCTGCCCGAACTCGGGCTCCCCGCCATGGGCGGCCTATTCGACAAGACCCCCCTCGACGTCACTGATGCTTGCGATCTCGCCAACAGCCATCTGTTGACTGCCGTGCGACTCTTGTCGACCACGCGCGACAAGTCAGGAACCCGCATAGTCGACTTCACCCACCTCGGTGCCGAGGAACTCGGTGGCATCTACGAAGGCTTGCTTGAACTGCACCCGAGCCTTGATGCCGGCACCGGCGAGTTCCGGCTGACTACCGGCGCCGGCAATGAGCGTAAGACCAGTGGTTCCTACTACACGCCGTCCGACCTGATCGCCCTCGTCCTCGATGAAGCACTCGACCCGGTTCTCGACGATGCGGGTCACGACGAACAGGCCCTACTTTCCGTCACGGTCTGCGACCCCGCGTGTGGCTCGGGGCACTTCCTGGTCGCCGCAGCCCGACGCATCGCAGTGCGACTTGCAGCAGTGCGATCCGGTGAGTCAGAACCCACCCCCTCCGCGGTGCAAGCAGCCTTGCGGGACGTCGTGGCTCACTGCATCTACGGCGTGGACCTGAACCCGATGGCGGCCGAACTGGCGAAGGTGTCGCTGTGGTTGGAGGCCGTGGAACCGGGCAAGCCCATGGCCTTCCTGGACGCGAACTTCCGGGTCGGCAACGCGCTGCTGGGCACAACTCCGGCACTCATGGCCGGCGGAGTTCCGGATGAGGCTTTCGCAGCGCTCACTGGTGATGACAAGAAGGTCGTCGCGGCGCTGAAGAGGGAGAACAGGCGGCAACGGCAACAGGCCGAGCGTGGTGAGCAACACGACACGCTCTTCGGCGAGGCAGCGGAATCGAAGACCAACCGTGGGCTGGCAGCGGAACTCTCGGCGATCACCGATGGTCTGACCGACGCGAGCCTCAGCGAAATCCATCAAGCCGCGAAGCGGCTGGCGGACTTTGAAGGCTCGCCCGAGCGTCAGCAGGCCATTACCGCGGCAGACGCCTGGTGCGCGGCCTTCACCCAGCCCAAGACCGCCGGGACGGAGCAGATCGCGGTGACCGATGAGGTTGTGCGAGCGCTTGCAGAAGGGTCGGTCGGGTCACCAGCAAGCATGGCGCTGATCAACTCTGAATCCGTTCAGCACCGCTACTTCCACTGGCATCTGGAGTTTCCGCAGATATTCGATTCCGGTGGCACGACATCACCACAGGGTTGGTCTGGTGGCTTCAGCGTGATGGTCGGGAACCCACCATGGGAACGAGTCAAGCTACAGGAGAAGGAGTACTTCGACGACGTTCCAGAAATAGCGGCCGCCCCTAACGCTGCTGCACGGAAGAAGTTGATCAAGGCTCTCCCAGAGACTGATCCAGCCCTATGGGACTCGTGGCAACTTGCATCCAGAAAGGCAGAAGCAACCAGCCACTTCCTGCGAGTGTCGGGTCGATATCCGCTCACAGGTGCAGGCGACGTGAACACCTACCAAGTGTTCGCCGAAACGTTCCGCGGGCTCATTCGTCAGGACGGTCGCTGTGGCTTCATAACCCCCACTGGTCTGGCCACCGATGCAACCACGGCACCATTCTTCGCCGACACACTACGGACAAAGCGATTGGTTGCGTTCTACGACTTCGAAAACGAAGCGAAGATCTTCACCGGTGTCCACCACGCGTTCCGGTTCGCTGTGTCATGCATGACCGGTGGCACACTGTCTGCCAGGACCCGCCTTGCATTCGTCGTCCGGCACATCCACGACGTTCCCGAACGCCGCTTTTCTCTGGACCCGGAGGAGGTGCTGCTTCTCAACCCAAACACCGGGACTCTGCCGGTGTTCCGATCGCGCCGAGACGCTGAGATCACGATTGGCATCTACCGTCGCCATCCGGTTCTGATCAGGGATGGCGATCCGGACGGCAATCCGTGGGGGCTGTCCTTCAAGCGCATGTTCGATATGGCCAACGACTCGAACCTGTTCTATACGCTCGAGCAGTTGGAATCCCTCGGTGCGCAGTTCGACGGCTGGGCCTGGGCGAAGGGAGACAAGCGGTGGCTTCCGCTGTACGAGGCAAAGATGGTCAACATCTACGATCACCGCTTCTCGACCTATGCTGGCGCGACTCAGGCACAACTGAACGTCGGTTCTCTGCCTCGCCTGACCGATCAGCAGCACGCTGACCCGTCATGTGAGCCGCTTGCTCGGTACTGGGTCGCAGGTCAAGAGGTCGAGAGGGCTCGTGCTGATTTCGGGTCACAGGGGTGGCTATTGGGGTGGCGAGATATCGCCAGGGCCAGTGACGTGCGGACACTTGTCGCGTCGACCTTCCCGTTAGCGGCAGTTGGCAACAAGTTGCCCCTCGCGCTACTCGCGGAACCCAGAAGTGCGGCAATCCTGCAGGCAACTTGGTCCTCGCTGGCGATGGACTATGTAGCCCGCCAGAAGTTGAGTGGAACGGGGATGACCTACTTCATCCTGAAGCAGTTGGCCTGCCCCTCTCCTGGGGTGTTCGAATCTCCCGCCCCGTGGTCTGAAGAGACGCTCGGCGACTGGCTCATCTCCCGAGTCGTCGAGTTGACATATACGTCACACCTGATGAGCCCGTATGCACGATCTCTTGGCTATGGGGGCGCGCCCTTCGGATGGAACCCCGAAAGGCGCGCCTCACTCCGCGCCGAAATCGAGGCAGCCATGATGCACCTCTACGGCTTGAATCGTGACGGGGTCGAGCATGTTCTCGACTCGTTTCCGGTGCTGCGCAAGTACGAGGAGCGGGATTTCGGGGAGTTCCGCACGAGAAGATTGGTCTTGGAAATCTGGGACGCCTGGAGACTGTGAGTTAGTGGATGCGACTCTTGAAGCTGCGCTTGGAGAACATCGGTGGCTACGGTACTGCCGAGTTGGACACCGTCGGGAACCGCGTGCTGATTGGTGAGAACAACTCGGGAAAGACCGCGCTCTTGCGCGTCCTGAACTGGGTGTTCAACGAAGCGGACCGGGAACTCCTCGGCAATCGCCGTATTTTGACTGAGGCGGAACTGGCGTTACTCGTACCCGCCAGAGAAACGCGCAATCGTGCCAGGCGCATTGTCCTGACTATCGAGGTGGCCGACGGGCGCTCACGCCGCAAGTACTGTCGCTCCGACGGTCCGGCCGAGCTGAGGATTCAGTTCCGATCTGATGCGGTCTACGCCAGGCTGACACCGCCCAAGCGGGGTGAGAAACCTGAATCGGAGAAGAATGCGTTGGATCTACTCCGCGCTTTGCAGGAGGCGTACTGCGCGGTCTACATCGGCGCTGCGCGGGATTCCGGATCTACCCTATTCCGCTCCTCGCTTGAAGAAGCACTGCGGGCGAGGTTCGTCGCTGAGTTGATCCAGCGTGGCTCGGGCCGCAGTTCACGGAAGGTCGCCGCCCTTCGAGACAACACAACGAGACTCAATGAGGCGGGTCAACTCGAGGCGAACCAGGTTTGGACCGATATTCGCGAACTCCTCAGATCGGAAGAGCGTCGTGTAGGGAAAGAG
>CALFYG010000259.1 GCA_937952095.1 uncultured Micrococcales bacterium
GCAGAGTCCCCCGCCTGGAACGAGGCCAGCATCGGGGTCACGAGGTAGTTCAGCGTCGCGGGCTGCAGGTAGGCGGCACCTGCGGCGATGCTGACGCCGAGTACGACGCGACGCGGATCGGGCATCACGGCCGCCTCCAGTCATTCGTGGAGCCCGCCATCCATCCTGCCCGCCGGTCCCTCGCCGACGCGCGAGCAGCGCACATGGAAAAGGGAGGGCGACCCGCCTCGTGGCAGGGCCGCCCTCCCTCGTCTGTGTCAGCTGCAGCCGCTCGTGGAGCCGCAGCCCTCGCACACGTAGCAGGAACCGGCGGGGCGCATCTTGATCCCGCAGGTCATGCACAGTGGTGCATCCGCCGTCTTGCCGGTGATGGCCTCCAGCAGCTCAGCCGACGAGTGCACCGAACTCGGCACGCTGGCCGCGCCGACCTCGTGCTCCGCACTGCCGGCGCTGAGGTCCTCAGCCACCGGCTCGGCAGGGGCGGCCGCCGGTGAGGACGCTGCGTGACCGTTCGACTCGTTGAGTTGCTCGGCACGCTCCTCGGCGGTGAAGATCCCCAACGCCGCCCGCTTCTCGTAGGGCAGGTAGTCGAGGGCCAACCGCCGGAAGATGTAGTCCATCATCGACTGCGCCATGCGGATGTCCGGGTCGTCGGTCATGCCCGACGGCTCGAACCTCATGTTGACGAACTTCGACACGAACGCCTCGAGCGGCACGCCGTACTGCAGGGCGATCGACGTGGCGATCGAGAACGCGTCCATCACACCGGCCAGCGTGGAACCCTGCTTGCCGAGCTTGAGGAACACCTCACCGAGGCCATCGTCGGGGTAGGAACCCGCCGTCATGTAGCCCTCCGCGCCCCCCACGCTGAACGAGATCGTCTGGCTCGGGCGCACCTTGGGTAGCCGCTTGCGGACCGGACGGGCCTCCACCGCGGCCTCGACGGGAGCAGCCTTCTTGTCCGCCTTGGCGTCGGACAGCGGCTGACCCACCTTGCAGTTGTCGCGGTAGATGGCAAGGGCCTTCAGACCGAGCTTCCAGCCCTGGAAGTAGATCTCCTCGACCTCTTCGATGGTCGCCGTCTCCGGCATGTTGACCGTCTTGGAGATGGCTCCCGACAGGAACGGCTGGACCGCCGCCATCATGCGCACGTGACCCATCGGGCTGATCGCGCGCTCACCCATCGCACAGTCGAACACCGGGTAATGCTCGGGCTTGAGTCCGGGCGCATCCACCACGTGGCCATGAGTCGCGATGTACTCGACGATCGCTTCGATCGTCTCTTCGGCGTAGCCGAGCTTGGCCAGCGCACGCGGGATCGTCTGGTTCACGATCTGCATAGAGCCGCCACCGACCAGCTTCTTGAACTTCACCAGCGAGAAGTCGGGCTCGATACCGGTGGTGTCGCAGTCCATCATGAAGCCGATGGTGCCCGTGGGTGCGAGCACGCTGGCCTGGGCGTTGCGCCAGCCGTTCTTGGCACCGATCGCGTTGCCCTCATCCCACATGTGCGAGGCCAGGCGCAGGACGTCACCGTCCAGGCTCGACACCGAACGCACGCTGTCCGTCGCCGCCGCGTGCTTGCGCATGACCCGGGCGTGGGCGGCGGCGTTGCGGGCGAAGCCCGTGTACGGTCCGACCACACCTGCGAGCTCGGCTGAGCGCTTGTAGGCCGCCCCAGTCATCAGGCTGGTGATGGACGCCGCAAGGGCCCGACCACCGTCGGAGTCGTAGGGAAGGCCGGTGGCCATGAGCAGCGCCCCGAGGTTCGCGAACCCGATGCCCAACTGCCGGTAGTCACGGGTGGTGTCGCCGATCGCCTCAGTCGGGAAGTCAGCGAAGCAGATGGAGATGTCCATCGCGGTGATGATCAGCTGTACGGCCTTGCTGAACTTCTCCGCTGCGAAACTGCCGTCGTCCTGCAGGAACTTCAGCAGGTTCAGCGAGGCGAGGTTGCACGATGAGTTGTCCAGCGACATGTACTCCGAGCACGGGTTGGACGCGGTGATGCGGCCGGTCTCGGGGTTGGTGTGCCAGTCGTTGATGGTGTCGTCGTACTGGATGCCGGGGTCCGCGCAGGCCCAGGCCGCCTCCGACATCTTGCGGAAGAGTTGCTTGGCGTCGAGGCTCTCGATGACCTCGCCGTTGGTCCGCGCCCGCAGACCGAACTCATCACCGTTCTCCACTGCACGCATGAACTCGTCAGAGACCCGCACGCTGTTGTTGGCGTTCTGGTACTGGACACTCGTGATGTCCTTGCCCCCGAGGTCCATGTCGAAGCCCGCATCGCGCAGGACGCGGATCTTCTCCTCCTCGCTGACCTTGGTCTCGATGAACTCCTCGATGTCCGGGTGGTCGACATCGAGAACGACCATCTTCGCCGCCCGCCGGGTGGCACCACCGGACTTGATGGTGCCGGCCGAGGCGTCCGCCCCGCGCATGAAGGAGACCGGACCCGAGGCGGTGCCGCCGGAGGAGCGCAGCAGTTCCTTGCTCGAGCGGATCCGCGAGATGTTCAGACCCGCGCCCGACCCGCCCTTGAAGATCAGCCCCTCTTCGCGGTACCAGTTCAGGATGGAGTCCATCGTGTCGTCGACCGACAGGATGAAACAGGCACTCACCTGCTGCGGTGACGTCGTACCGACGTTGAACCACACCGGGGAGTTGAAGGAGAACACCTGGTTCAGCAGCATCCAGGTCAACTCGACCTCGAAGATCTCGGCATCCTGCTCGGTGGCGAAGTAGCCGTGCTCACGACCGGCCTTGACGTAGGTCAGCACCACGCGGTCGATCAGTTGCTTGAGGCTCCACTCGCGCTGGTCGGTGCCGAGGGCGCCACGGAAGTACTTCGTGGTCACGATGGTCGAGGCGTTGATGGACCAGAACGACGGGAACTCCACGCCGCGCTGTTCGAACACGACCTCGTCGGTCTTCCAGTTGGTCTGCACGACGTCCCGGCGTTCCCACTCGACCTCGTCGTAGGGGTGGACGCCCGGCGTGGTGTACAGCCGCTCGATGGTCAATCCGGTGGTCTCCACCGTCACCTCGGCCCCCTTCACGCCCGCTGTGCGCGCCTTGGGAATGGACTGGTCGGTCATGTGCCCTCCTTCTGGACAACAGTTGAGAGGGCCTGTTTGTGCCCCTCGGTGATATCGATCCGCACTTTCTTCGGCCGGTTACCGGACGGCGACCGACTGGCTTTCAACAACGCGATCTCCTGCTCGAAATCGTCGAGGGAGTCGAACGCCCGGTACACGGACGCGAACCGCAGGTAGGCGACCTCGTCGAGGTCGCGCAGAGGGCCCAGAATGGTCAGACCGATCTCGTGGGCGGGTACCTCTGCGCAGCCCGAGTCACGAAGGGTGTCCTCGACCTGCTGGGCGAGGACGGCCAACTCGTCGTCACCGACCGGCCGGCCCTGGCACGCCTTGCGCACCCCGCTGATGATCTTGTCCCGCCGGAACGGTTCCACCACACCGGAACGCTTCACGACATTGAGCGCGGCCACCTCGATGGTGGTGAACCGACGCTGGCATGCCGCGCACTGCCTGCGTCGCCGGACGGCCGCGCCGTCGTCGGCCAGCCGGGAATCAACGACCCGGGAGTCGTCGCTTCGGCAGAACGGGCAGTGCATCGCGTCTCCAAACCACTTGTGATGGATTTCCACCGGCATCCCGGCGCATTCCGGGGGTTCTGTGGACGATTCGGCGGATTTCCTGGGGACAACCTGTGCCGTTCCGACCACAACCTGTGGATGAATCACATCGGTGTAACTACTACATGTGGTGGCAACCGTATGCGCCATCCCAGATGTGTGCAAGCACTTTCGACACTGTGTCGCCACGCGTGTCCGAACCGGCGATCAGCGCCGGCCCGCGGCGGGCAGCATCAGCACCTCGCCGGCCTGCAGAACATGACCGGTCGACAGTCCGTTCAGCTCACGGATCTCACCCACGACGCTGCGCGGATCACTGGTGGGGGCGGTGGCCCGCGCGATGTCCCACAAGGTGTCGCCCATCGCCACTGTGTAGGCGGGATGCGCCGCGGTCTCGGCGGGTCCGGCGGCCGCCAGCGCCGGGGACGACACGGAACTGGCGGACAGCGACGGGTTCAGTAGCCCTGAGAGGACCAGAGTGCCCAGGAAGACCGCCGCGATCCACCCGACGATCCGCCACTGGACGGCATCCACGACGCCTTTCGCGGTCGCCTCCGCCGACACCTCCGGGAACGCCTGCCGGTCGTCCACGGAGGGTTCGATTCCGGCAACCGACGACCAGCGCAGGGGGGCCACCCGGGGGGAAGCACTGATGGTAGCCATGTCCACTCCTGTTCTTCGAACACACGTTCTTCATGAACGCATGTTCGATTTCTACCAGATGGGTCCGACACGTTTCCACACATGTCGAACATGTGTTTGATTCAGGGCCTCGATCCCGCTACTGTGACAGCAGACCGGACGTCGGGTCCGAGTACTGGAATGGAGGAGGCAACCATGTCCCCAGGCGAGAGCGACACGCGCAGCACCGGCGGATCGGACGTCGTGGAACTGCCGGACAGCCCCGCTGGCCAGGACGGCCTGACCGAACGACAGCGCCGGATCCTGCAGGAGATCAGGCACGCGGTCGAAACCCGCGGCTACCCGCCGTCCGTGCGCGAGATCGGCGAGGTGGTCGGTCTTACGAGTCCATCCTCGGTCAACTACCAACTCAAGGCCCTGGAACGCAAGGGCTATCTGCGACGAGATCCCCACCGGCCCCGCGCCCTCGAGGTCCTGCTGCCCGGCGAGGCCGACGAGACTGACAGTGGCGATGCACGGCCCACCCCGCGCTACGTACCCCTTGTGGGTCGCATCGCCGCAGGTGGCCCGATCCTGGCCGAGCAGGCTGTCGAATCCGTCTTCCCGCTGCCGGCAGAACTCGTCGGCGATGGTGAACTGTTCCTGCTGAACGTCGTCGGCGAGTCGATGATCGACGCTGCCATCTGTGACGGCGACTGGGTGGTCGTACGGCGCCAGCCAGATGCGGTCAACGGGGACATCGTGGCCGCCCTGCTCGATGACGAGGCGACGGTGAAGACGTTCAAGCGCAAGGACGGGAAGGTCTGGCTTCTCCCCCACAACGAAGCCTTCGAGCCCATCGACGGCACCCACGCGCAGGTCTTGGGCAAAGTGGTGGCGGTGCTTCGCCGGGTCTAGGAGCTCAGTCGGGCATCAAGGCGCCGCAGCGCCTCCGCGACCTTCGACGGGTCGGTCATGAACGCGAAGGGCGGAAGGCTACGGCGAAGGTAGCCGCCGTAACGGCGGTTGGCCAGGCGGCTGTCGAGGATCGCAACCACACCGCGGTCCTCTCCGCTACGGATCAGCCGGCCCGCCCCCTGGGCCAGGGTCACGGCGGCCTGCGGAAGCGACACCTGCATCCAGCCCGAGCCACCTCGGGCATCGATGGCTGCCTGTCGCGCGCTGACCACTGGATCGGTGGGCGGCGGGAACGGCAACTTGTCGATGATCACCAACGTGCACGCGTCACCCGGGACATCCACGCCTTGCCACAACCCCAGGGTGCCGACCAGCACACTGTCCGGTTCCTCAGCGAACTGCCGGATCAGCGGCGCGGTCGGCTCACCGCGTTTCTGCACCAGCAGGCGGCCCGGGGCGGTGAGTTCGAGCGCTTGCGCCATGGCCGCCACGCCGTTCCACGAGGCCATGAGCACGAGGGCTCTTCCCCCGGCGGCCTGTACAAGGTCAGTGGCGATACCCAGGGCCTGCGGAGTGGGCCAATCCGGGCCCGGAGGCGCCAAGCGGTCGGGAACGAACAGGATGCCCTGCGTCTGGTAGTCGAACGGGCTCCCGACGTCCTCGCCGATCCACTCGCCTGCCCGCAGGCCCAGACTCTCGGCCACGGTGCTGAACGTCCCACCGATCTGCAGCGTCGCCGATGTGAACACCGCCGCCCGCTCGCCGATGATGCCCTCGCGCACCACATCCGACACGTCCAGCGGCAGGACCACCAGACGGTCCCGACGCCGCCACATCACGCGGGTGTCATCGACGGACAGCAACTCACCTGCTGCCTCAGACACCGTTTCGCAGGCCGCCAGGGCCCGCTGTCGGGCCGAGGCATCCGCGTCCGTGGCCCGGCGCAAGGCGGCGGTCGCCACCCCCGAGGCCTCTCTGACGGTGGACAGCGCCTGCAGGATCTCGCGTGGCAATTCGGCCAGGCGTCGACCCTCCGGGGCGTCCCAGAGCGCCAATCCCGACTCCAGTGCGTCAGCGGCGTCCAGCAATCGGTCGGCCTCCTCGGTACAACCGGCCGAGCGCGTACGACGCGCCGCGCGGTTCAGGGCCTCCACCGACAACTCGTCCGTGGCAGCCCTCTGCAATGCCGCAGGCAGGGCGTGCGCCTCGTCGACGATCACCGCGTCGTGCTCGCCGATGATCGCCTCCTGCACGGCATTGAGGGCGAGCAGGGTGTGGTTGGTGATGACGATGTCCGCGGCGCGCGCCTGGGCGATGGCCTTCTCCGCCCAGCACTGCTCCACGAACGCACACCCCGATCCCCGTGCGCACTCCTGAGACGTGACCGAGTACGCCGACCACACCAGACCCGACACGTCCTCCAGCTCGTCGCGGTCACCGGTCGTGGTCTCCTCGGCCCACTGCATCACCCGTTGCGCCTGACGCTCCATGTCCGTGTGGTCGAGGGTCTGCTGATCGGGATCCTCCACACCCTCGGTCCGTGCCAGGCACAGGTAGTTGCTACGACCCTTCAAGGTCGCGAAGGCGATGTCCCGCGGCAGGTCATCGACCATGCTCGCCACGGTCCTCGGCACGTCCCGCTCGACCAACTGGTGCTGCAGCGCGAGGGTCGCGGTCGCGATCACCACCCGGCTCTCCCCCTGTGGGCTCTCGGCGGCGTGCATCACCGCGGGCACGAGATACCCCACCGACTTACCGGTACCGGTGCCGGCCTGGATCAGCACCGTGGAGTGTTTGCGCAGCGCCTCCTCCACCAGGTCGACCATCTGCTGCTGCCCGGGCCGCTGCGCGCCCCGCAGATCGGTGACAACGGCGTCGAGGAACTGCCGGGCGGAGGACGTCATCACCCCAGTCTTACAGCAGCTGCTCGAAGCGTGACTGTGGGTTGTGCACAGACTCAGGACTGCCCGGCGTCGACCAGTGCGGCACCGAGGTCGGCAGGCACCTTGGCCTGGACATGGGTCCCCTCGGCAACGTGTTCGATCGTCACGTCCGTGCCAACCGAGTAGACACGCGACACTAGATCACCACGTTCGAACGGCACCACCACGTCCACGGACATCCGCGGGTCGGGCAGCCGCTCGTCCAGACGTGCCATGAGCGCGTCGATCCCTTGACCGGTGAGCGCGGACACCTCCAAGGAGTCCGGGATCTCCCGCCTGATCTGTGCCAGCGTGTCTTGATCGGCCACATCGGCCTTGTTGACAACGACAAGTTCGGCGCCGTGAGGATCGCTGTCGCGCATGGCATCGCGCACCGCCTGCAATTGGCCGAAGGGATCGGGGTCGGTGCCATCGATCACGATCAGCAGCAGATCCCCCGCCGCGACCTCTTCCAGAGTCGACTTGAACGCTTCCACCAGTGCGTGGGGAAGATGCCTGACGAAGCCCACGGTGTCGGTGATGGTGAAGTGGCGGCCTGACGGTGTACGCCCCCTGCGCACGGTCGGGTCCAGCGTCGCGAACAGCGCATCGTCGACCAGCAGGCCCGCGCCTGTCAGTCGATTCAGCAGACTGGACTTCCCGGCGTTGGTGTACCCGGCGAGCACGACCGACGGTTCATCGGATCTGCGCCGACGGGCCGCCTTGCTCTCCCGCACCCGATCGAGGTCGCGCAGTTGCCGTCGCAACCGGGTCATCTGGGCCCGGATGCGTCGCCGGTCGATCTCGATCTTGGTCTCACCAGGTCCACCCCGGACGCCGATCCCGCCGACCTGCTGGCTCAGCGCCTCACCCCAGCCGCGCAGCCGCGGCAACATGTACTCCATCTGCGCGAGGGCCACCTGGGCCTTGCCCTCTTTGCTGCGCGCATGCTGGGCAAAGATGTCGAGGATCAACCAGGTCCGGTCGACGACCTTGACGCCTACGACCGCCTCGAGTTTGCGCAACTGGCCCGGAGTGAGCTCGCCGTCGCAGATCAGGGTGTCCGCGCCGGTCGCCCGCACGATGTCTCGCAGTTCCTTGGCCTTGCCCGATCCCACGTACGTGGCCGGGTCCGGCACGGAGCGACGCTGGGTGACGCCCTCGAGGACGACCGACCCCGCCGTCTCCGCGAGGCGTGCCAACTCCGCCAGGGATCGGTCGGCGTCCTCCACGCTGCCGTGCGTCCACACCCCGACGAGCACGACGCGCTCCAAGCGGACCTGGCGGTACTCGACCTCAGTGATGTCCTCGAGCTCCGTGGACAGTCCCGGAACACGTCGAAGCGCATCGCGATCGGCGAGTTGTTCCTCGATGCGGATATCACTCACAAGAACATCCCCGACAGACTCTCGGACAACGTGCCGTCGGCCACAAGGACCGCCGGACCTGTCAGCACCAGGGAACCCGACGACGTGCGCGTCACAGTGAGGCTGCCACCCGGAACATCCACCCGCACGTCGGCCTCACCCTCGATTCCTGCAGCGGCCAGGACCCGATCAGCCACGGCACAGATCCCCGTCCCGCAACTGAGCGTCTCCCCCACACCGCGTTCGTGCACCCGCATGCGCACGTGGCGGCCCGGTTCGATCACGGACACGAACTCCACGTTCTGACCCTCGGGGAAGGCCGTCGATCGGACGACGGGGGCCTCGGTCAGCGCGATCTCCAGATCGTCAACGAACACCACCGCGTGGGGGTTCGGAATGAACACCGCCTCTCCTGCCCAGCGGCGCTCGCCCACCTCGACGAGGACCTCATCCGGCCGACTCTCCGGCACCCCCATGTCGACGGAGATCTGATCGGCCACCACCACCTGTCGTAGCCCACCACGGGTGGCGATGACGAACTCGTCGGCCGTCACCAACCCCTCGGACTGCAGGAACATCGCGAAGACCCGGGCACCGTTGCCACACATCTCACCGATCGATCCGTCGGCGTTGTGGTAGTCCATGAACCACAGGTCGCCGTCCGGTACCACCCGGATCAGCCCGTCGCCGCCCATCCCGAAGCGTCGATCGCACACCGCCCGCACCGCCTCCGGGGTGACCGTCAACTCGGCGCGCGGGTCAGGCAGCAGCACGAAGTCGTTTCCTGTGCCGTGGCCCTTCGTGAAGGCGAGGCGTCTCGAACTCATATCTCTAGAGTGCCAAGGATCTGCTCGACCTGCGACGAGGATTGCAGCCAGTGAACACGCGGGTCGCGCCGGAACCATGCGCGTTGCCTGCGAGCCAGGCGGCGGGTCGCCACCACAGTCGGCTCGCGTGCAGTGTCCGGGTCATCACCGGCTTCGAGCGCGTCGAGGATCTGCCGGTAGCCCACCGCCCGGGAAGCGGTGCGCGCCCGGGTGAGCCTTTCACGCAGCGACTCCACCTCCCCGACGAATCCGTCGCGCCACATGAGGTCGACCCTCGCCGCGATGGCTCGATCCACCGCCTCCTGTCCGGGATCCCACCCGATACGGACCGAGCGCGTCCACGGCTGCGCCGGACCAAGGGTGGCGACGAAGGACGCGCCAGTGATCTCGTTCACCTCCAGCGCGCGCACGATGCGGCGGCCGTTGCTGGGCAGAATCGCCTCCGCCGCGGCGGGATCGATGGCGGCGAGGCGGCCATGCAGCACCTCGGGGCCGACCTGGGCCAACTCGCCTTCGAGCCGCTGCCTGACCGAAGGGTCGGTACCGGGAAAGCGTAGGTCGTCGAGCACGGCCTGCACATAAAGGCCGGAGCCACCTACGAGCAGCGGTGTGCGGCCCCGCGAGCGGACAGCCTCGATGGCCGCGCGCGCCTGGTCGCGATATCCCACCACCTCCACCGACTCTTCGACGTCATGGGTGTCGATGAGGTGGTGTACAACCATCCGCCGATCAGCCAAAGACGGCTTTGCCGTGCCGATGTCCATGCCCCGATACAGGCAGAAGGCATCGGCATTGACGACCTCGGCCCCGAGGCGCTGCGCGATCGACATCGCCAACGCGGACTTCCCGGACGCGGTCGGGCCGACGATGGCGACCACGGGCGCAGCGTTCGACACTCTTCGATTGTCCTCCCTAGGCTTGCGGCATGAGCACGTTCGACGACATGAAGAAGAAGGCCGACGAGGTGGTGGACAAAGCCAAGACCACCGTCAACGACCTTGCCGACCGCCACGGAGACAAGATCGCCGGCACCGTCGACAAGATCACGGACTCAGTCGACGAGAAGACCCGGGGCAGCGCCTCGGCCGTGACAGCCACTGTGGATGAGGCCGTGGCCGGCGCTGTGTCAGTGGCACAGAACACGACGCAGACAGTTGCGCAGAAAGCCGCCGAGGCCACCAGCGCAGTCAAGGATGCGGTGTCCAAGAAGGCGGACGACAACTGAGCCCGGTGTCGGTCGCCTTCCTGCCGACCACCCCTCTATTGATCCCGGACATCGCCACCGGAGCCGCCGGAGAACTCGGTGCGCTGCGCGACGCCGCGACCGCAGCGGTCGAGGATGTCTGCTCGAACGCCACCTCGATCGCTGTTCTCGTTCCCGGTAGCGCCGATCACTCCTTGACCACATGGTCGTTGCGTGGCTTCGGTATCGACGTCGGCGACGGGGAACCGACCGCTCTACCGGTGGCCATCGCCGGATGGCTGCTCGATGGACGCCCCGCGCACGTTGTGGGGACAGATCTGGCCGCGCGGCGGTTGCGCGAGTACGACGCCGTGCTGGCCATGGGAGACGGCAGTGCAGCGCGCACGGACAAGGCACCCCTGCATCTGGACCCACTGGCCGCGCCACTGGACGACGCTGCCGTGGCAGCCATCGGGAGTGCCGACCTGGACACCCTTCGAGAGCTCGACCTCCCCGCCCATGATGCGGTGGGGGCGACCGGCCCCAGGGTCTGGAAGTCCCTGGCCGGACTCATCGCCGACGTGGAAGCCAGCACGCTGCTGTCAACGACCGATCCCTATGGTGTCCTCTACCTCGTGGCTACGTGGCACGCACGCTGGGCAGACCCAACATGACGCCCGCCGTGTCAGCCGCTGCGGCCGCCTCGTGCAGATCACCCGCACGCGTCCGTTCCACTGTGGGCACGCCCGCGTCCGCGACCAGATGGTGCGGTGCGGCATACGTGACCTGAGACGTCACAAGATCCCCCGGGCGAGCGAGGTCGTCGGTGTCCAGGAAGTGCACGAGCCTGCCGTCTCGCGCGCGGCCGGACTTCCGATGAGTCGCCGCGTCCTTGCGGCCCTCCCCGACCGAAACCAGGATCTCCACGTCGCGCCCAACGAACCTCTTGTTCTCCTCCCAGGAGATCTCCTCCACGAGACCGACGAGCCGTTCGTACCTCTCCTGCACCACATCGGCGGGCACCTGGTCGGGGTAGTCGGCAGCGGGTGTTCCCGGTCGCGGGGAGTACTGGAAGGTGAACGCCCCGGCGAACCGGGAGGCGCGCACCACGTCGAGAGTCGCCTGGAAGTCGGCCTCGGTCTCCCCCGGGAAACCCACGATGATGTCCGTCGTGATGGCCGCCTCCGGCATCACGGCCCGCACCCGGTCCAGGATTCCCAAGAATCGATCGGCGCGGTAACTGCGTCGCATTCGACGGAGCACACCATCGCTTCCTGATTGCAGTGGCATGTGCAACTGCGGCATGACATTGGGGGTCTGTGCCATGGCATCGATGACGTCGTCGGTGAAGTCCCGCGGATGGGGGCTCGTGAAGCGCACGCGGCGCAACCCCGGAACAAGCCCGCATGCCCGTAGCAGATCTGCGAATCCATGGGCGCCGCCATACCTGTAGGCGTTGACGTTCTGGCCGAGCAGAGTGATCTCGAGAACGCCGTCGGCGGCCAAGGCCGACACTTCCGCCAGGATGTCCTCGGGCGAGCGATCCTCCTCCTTGCCCCGCAGCGACGGCACGATGCAGAACGTGCAGGTGTTGTTGCAGCCGACCGAGATCGCCACCCACCCGCTGTACGCCGACTCCCGCCGGGTCGGGAGGTTGGAGGGGAATGCCGCCAGCTGCTCGAGGATCTCGACCTGTGCCTCGTTGCGGACACGGGCACGTTCAAGAAGGTCCGGCAATGCACCGAGGTTGTGGGTCCCGAACACGACGTCCACCCACGGCGCCTTGTCAACGATGGTCGAACGGTCCTTCTGCGCCAGACACCCTCCGACGGCGATCTGCAGGTCGGGGTTCGCCACCTTCAACGGGCGCAGATGGCCAAGGTTGCCGTACAGGCGGTTGTCGGCGTTCTCGCGCACCGCGCACGTGTTGAACACGATGAGGTCGGGGGTCTCATCAGACGGCGCCCGGACATACCCCGCCTCTTCGAGCAGCCCGCTGAGGCGTTCGGAGTCGTGGACGTTCATCTGGCACCCGTAGGTGCGCACTTCATAGGTGCGAGACATGGTGCTACCAGGGTACGCAGCCGCGATCAGCCGGCTTCATCAGCGCTGGTGACCTCCTCGACCGCGGCAGCAATCGCCTGTCGCGCCGCGTCCAGACCGTGCCCGCGGCGCATGAGAAAACTCACGAGCCGGCGCTCATCCTTGACATCGAGCGGCAACTGGCAGCGCGCCACCCGACCGCGCACCTGGTCGACAGCGGCCGACATGGTGTCCTCCGGATCCACCTGCGACAACATCTCGTCGATGATCTGGTCCGGCACCTTGCGGGAACGCAGCTCCCGGCGCAGTGAAGCCACCCCGAGTCCGCGGGTTCTGATCCGCGACTCGATCCATAACCTCGCATACGCCCGATCGTCGAGCAGCCCGACCTCCACGAAACGCACGATCAACTCGTCAGCAATATCTGACGGGATCCCCCGCGCGCACAAGGTGTCGTGGAGTTCGCGCTCAGTGCGCGGCCTCGTCTCCAACTGACGCAGGGCGATGAGCCGCCCCACCTCGCGTGGATCAGACTGTTCGGTCACAGATCCAGTGGACCGGGTTCGGGCACCGCACCGGTCAGATCGACCAACTCCTCATCGGCGGGCAGGTCGAGCCGGGCTCCGATACCCAACTTGTCCTTCAGTCGCTTCTCCAACTCGTCGGTGAGGTCAGGGTTGTCCCGCAGGAACGCGCGAGCGTTCTCTTTGCCCTGCCCGAGTTGATCGCCCTCGTAGGTGTACCAGGCCCCCGACTTACGAACCAGACCCTCCTCGACGCCGAGGTCGATCAGGCCACCTTCGCGCGAGATGCCGATGCCGTACAGGATGTCGAATTCGGCCTGCTTGAACGGAGGGGCGACCTTGTTCTTCACGACCTTCACCCGCGTCCGGTTACCAACAGGCTCCGTCCCGTCCTTCAACGTCTCGATCCGGCGCACATCAAGCCGCACCGACGAGTAGAACTTCAGCGCACGGCCACCGGTCGTGGTCTCCGGCGAGCCGAACATGACGCCGATCTTCTCGCGCAACTGGTTGATGAAGATCGCTGTCGTTCCGGTGCCCTTGAGCGCCCCGGTCATCTTGCGCAGCGCCTGGCTCATCAGCCGGGCCTGTAGTCCGACGTGGCTGTCGCCCATCTCGCCCTCGATCTCCGCACGGGGCACCAAGGCGGCGACCGAGTCGATCACGATGATGTCGATGGCGCTCGAGCGCACGAGCATGTCGGCGATCTCCAGGGCCTGTTCACCGGTGTCCGGCTGACTCACGAGCAGGGCGTCGATGTCGACCCCGAGTTTGGCGGCATATTCCGGGTCGAGTGCATGCTCTGCGTCGATGAACGCGGCGATGCCGCCGGCCTTCTGCGCATTGGCGATCGCGTGCAACGCCACGGTCGTCTTACCGCTGGATTCCGGGCCATAGATCTCCACGACCCGACCGCGCGGCAGCCCGCCGATACCGAGGGCGAGGTCGAGGGTGATGGAGCCGGTGGGGATCACCTCGATCGGCGCGCGTCCCTCGTCACCGAGACGCATCACCGATCCTTTGCCGAATTGCTTGTCGATCTGCGCGAGCGCCTGCTCGAGCGCCTTCTCGCGCTCCGGGGCGACGTTCCTGCCTTTGTCCTGAGCCATCTCGGTGGTTCCTTCCGCTGCGTGCCGCTGTTGCGTGGGCTACGTCTGCGACGCTACCCAGGCGGTGCGACATTCTGGGCCAGCCGCGCCCGACCTGTGGACAACACTAACGAACGTCTGTTCGACATGTGGGAACGACACGCCCATCACCGATATGTCGGCGGAAGCCCCAGATTGGCCACGACCGCCCGCCAGACCGCCTTGGCGTCCTCGCCGTCGCGCAGCGCCTGCTGCACCGTGCGACCCCCGAGTTCGGACAGGACGTGATCGTGTGCCCATGATGCGTAGTAGCCCGCACCCAGAACTTGCTCCATCCGGGCCCAGAACTCCGTGAGTCGCACCGGGCCAGTCTGTCAGTGGGATCCGCGCCGCACGTCGGGCTCCACCGGCTTGCCCATGGCTCGAGAGCGATGACGTGACACGGGGCACAATGAACGGGTGCCGCACGTCGAACTCCCCACCGAGATGGGTGAGGCGACGCGCACCTGGTTCTCGCAGGCGTTCGCCTCCCCGACCGAGGTACAGACCCAGGCCTGGGAGGCGATCGGATCCGGGGCCGACACGCTGGTCGTGTCCCCGACCGGCTCCGGCAAGACGCTGGCAGCGTTCCTCTGGGCCCTCGACAGTCTCTACCGGGCTCAGCAGCCGCAGACAGGGTGCCGGGTCCTGTACATCTCCCCTCTGCGCGCGCTGGCCAGCGACGTCGAGCGCAACCTGCGCGCACCGCTGGCAGGCATCGAACAGTCTCTGCGCGCCGCCGGCGAGGTGCCCCCAACCATCCGCACCGCCATCCGCACCGCGGACACCCCCGCAAATGAGCGCCAACGGATGGCGCGCACACCGCCAGACATCCTGATCACCACCCCGGAGAGTCTTTTCCTCCTTCTCACCTCCCGCGCGGGTGCCTTCCTCGCCGACGTCGAGACCGTCATCATCGACGAGATCCATTCAGTGGCCGGGACGAAGCGCGGATCGCACCTGAGCCTGTCGCTGGCGCGCCTCGATCTCTTGACGCAACGACCGGCCCAGCGGATCGGCCTGTCCGCCACGGTCACTCCGGTCGATGCGGTGGCGGAGTACTTGCACAGCGGTCATGACGTGCGCATCGTCGCCCCCCCGACGATCAAACCGACCGAACTCCAACTCGCCGTCCCCCTGGCCGACATGACCACCTTCGACGAACCCGAGGACGGGGGGCCGCGGCGCGCATCCATCTGGCCCGCGGTGGAGTCGTCGATCCTCCGGCTCATCGAGGAGCACACCTCGACCATCGTGTTCACGAACTCCCGGCGCGTCTGCGAGAGGCTGTCCAGTCGCCTCAACGAACTGGCGTCCGACGATCCCGAGGACCACTCGGTGCCCGCCGAGATGATGGCCATGGCAGGCGCCGCACGGGGTTCGGAACCGGTGGTCGCGCGTGCCCACCACGGCTCGGTCAGCAAGTCGGAGCGGGCCGTCATCGAGGACGCGCTCAAAGCCGGTCGTCTGCCGGCTGTTGTCGCAACGAGCAGTCTGGAACTCGGGATCGACATGGGCAGCATCGACCTGATGGTCCAGGTCGGGTGTCCCCCCTCCAGCGCCTCCGGTCTGCAGCGCCTCGGGCGCGCCGGACACCGTCTGGACGCTGTGAGCAAAGGCGTGTTCTTCCCGACCCATCGGGCCGACCTGCTGGCCACGGCGGTCGCGGTCCGGCAGATGCGGGCGGGCAGGATCGAGGCCACGAAGGTACCTCAGCATCCCCTTGACGTGCTGAGCCAGCAGATCGTGGCCATGGTCGCCATGGCCGACTGGCACACCGACGACCTCTTCGAGGTGATCACCGGCGCGTCAGGATACACACGGCTTCCGCGCTCGGCGTTCG
>CALFYG010000260.1 GCA_937952095.1 uncultured Micrococcales bacterium
TTCGTGTCGCTGCACATGCTTGTGCCAGGGGCGTCGAGTGTGCGGAAGGCCCACGACCTCGCGCAGCAGATCGAGGACGAGATCGACACACGCTTGCCCGGAACCGTGGTCAGCATCCACATCGAGCCGCTCGAGGACCCGCGGGCGTGGGACGACATCCCGAGGGGTGCCGAGCACCCGATGCACTCGTCACGTACGCGGTTCGACGAGGGGCCGGTCGCCGGATAGCCAGGGGTGTTCGCCGGCGAGCCACAGGTCGTGCTGGACCGGCCAGGTGTCGAGATAGACCTGCGCTCGACGTTCGAGTTCGAGGTGGTCGGGGGTCAGTTCGCGCATCCGGGCCACCGTCTCGGGCGAGCAGTTCGCGACCAGCGCAGCCCAGTCCATCGCCGGATCGCCCAGGCTCGCCCCGTCCCAGTCAAGGACGGCCACGAGGTCGCCGTCGGCACTCACGAGGAGGTTCCCCCCACTCAGGTCTCCGTGGACCAGGCTCAGCGGGGCACGAGAAGCCTCCTCGGCTGCTGCCACACACTGTGGCTCGGGGGCGATGCGTGCCAGGACCTGCCACAACACCGGCCACGCAGGGTCGTGTTCGATCCAGTCGTGGATGGCGCGCATCTGTGCGGTGAACGCGGCGAGCTCGGCACCGAGCCGTGCCTTCGCGAGCGCCGACAACTGCGTCTCCATGAGGGGGGAGCCGGCGGCGCGCTGCATCATCAGATGCGGGTGAGGCCCCGTGGCATGCACCGCGAGGATCGCCGGAACCGGCAGTCCCGCGTCTCGGGCCGCGTGGTGCCGGGCGGCGATCCTGGCGAGGTCCGCGCGGTCCCATTCCTGGATCGGATAGCGGCGCACAACATCGTGATCGAACTCGATCCGGTTCCGGTTGGTCCGCACTCCACCGATTCTCCCGTGGCGAACACGACGTGACACCGTGGGGGTGTGGAGTAATGATGATTACATGATTACGCAGCAGCAGATCGAACAATGGCTCACCGGTCGTCTCGGAGACTGGTTCGAGGAATTCGAGGTGATCGCCGACCGTGAGGAGATCACCATCATGGGTCGTTTGTCCGATGAGGGTCTGACGGACGAGAACGCCCGCGCCGGTCGGATGAAGCGCTTCCGTGAGCAGACCCGTGAGGAGCGCATCGGGATCGCCCGGGAACTCGAGCACGCGACGGGGCGCAAGGTGGCGTGGGGGGTGCGATGCGGGTCCGATGAGCGGGTCTTCACGCGGCTCAGCGTGCCCGTCATGACCCGCCTGAAGCAGGACGACCGCCGGGTGCTCGACACGTTGGTGCATGCGGGCGTGGCCCGCTCCCGTTCCGACGCCTTGGCTTGGTGCGTGCGGCTGGTCGGTCGGCACGAGGCCGAATGGCTGGGAGAACTGCGCGAGGCCATGGAGTCGGTCGCCGCTGTGCGTGAGCAGGGACCCACGGTCTAGACGGCTCGCGTGGTCGACAGCGCCGCGGGGAGCAGGACGGCGCTACCGTGGGGGCGTGCGAGTGCTGGCCGGGATGTGTGCAGGCGTGATGCTCGCCGCCACCCCCGCCTACGCGGGCAGTGGGGGAGCCGACGGCGTCACGGTCACCATCCCCGACGTACTGTTCGCGAGCTATGACTGCCAGAGCGCACCCGTGCAACTCACGGTGGCGGTGGGGGACCTCGCTCCCTGGGTCGTCGGGGTCTCCGCAGCACCAACGGGGAAGACGCAACTCGATGGCGTGGCATTCAGTGGTCAAGGCCCCATGGTCGCGACGGGGTCGTTGCTGATGTGCCCGGCCGACAGTGCCGGCGCGTGGACGGCGAGCGTCACCTCCCGGGTGGTGCTGACCCAGAGCACGTTCGCCGTCCCCTTCGAGGTCCGCAAACTCAGCACCACAACGACCGTGACCCGGGCTCGTAACGCGGACACCGGCCTCAAGGTGCGCGGCACGGTGATCGCGCAGAACGGATTGGCCGGGCGGGCGCCGCTGACGATCCGTGGGCTGCGTGCGAACGGGTGGCGGACGCTCGGTCACACCGCGGCCCGCAAGAACGGGGACTTCCGGTTCGTGTGGCCGAAGTCGGCCAGGTCAGTGATCGTGAAGTACCCGGGGGACACCGTGACGCTGTCGAGCGAGGCGCGAGCAGCCGCCGAGAAGGCTTAGTACCAGTTCTTGGCCTTGAAGTGCGCCCACGCGCCGAGCGGATCCTTGTACCGGCCCTTGATGTAGGACGCCCCCCACTTGATCTGCGTCTGCGGGTTGGTCTTCCAGTCCGCGCCGGCTGAGGCCATCTTGTCCCCGGGAAGCGCCTGCGGGATGCCGGTGGCACCCGACGTGGGGTTCACGGCGAGGTGGTTCCAGCCGGATTCCCGTGTCCACAGCTGTTCGAGGGCCACCCACTGGTCGTCGCCCCACCCGTAGGTGTTGAGGATGTACATCCGCGCGAAAGCCTTGTTGGCCTCGATCTGCGAGGCCGTGATGGACGGGAACGGCGGGGTGGCGGATTCGGTCTCCTTGGCCTGCACGGCGAAGGTCTTGACCGGTGTACGCACCCGCTTGTAGTCGGTCGTCGCCGGCACCTTGACCCGCCACCGGTTCCGGTCCGGCGCCACCGTCATGCGGATCTTCACCCGGCCGTCGGGATCGGTCTGCTTGATCTTCTGGGTCACCCAGGTGGTGCCGTCGCTGCTGTACTGGATCTCGACCTGGCGGGGGGTGCCACCGAAGACGCGAATCTTGTTGCGGTGCACCGTGCCGTCGGTGGTGGTGCGGACCGTGGCCTTGAACCCCTTCACGGTGGTTGGTTGGCGCACGACGGTGGTTTGCGCAGGCGTGGGCGCGGTGGGTGCGGGTGTGGGCTCGGCGAACGCCGGGGTCGCCGCGAGAACGGTCAGTGCCACGGCACCGATGATCGCTCGCATCGCTGGCTCCACGGGGTCGGACGTTAGCGGGGACAAGTCACGTAGGGCAACCGAACGTGACATACCGCACATCGGCATCCTTACAGAGGAAGTTGAGGGAAACCACTCGTAGCGGCGTGTCAGGCTTGACTTCAGCCTGAGACTTGTCGCATCTCGTCTGGCTCGTGGCGTGCGGCAGGATGGCGGTATGGACGTTTCCGAAACCCTCCTGCCAGGTGTGGGGATCCGCTATGAGTTCCGTACCCACGACGGGCAGAGCCTGGGGATCATTGTCTACCGCGAAGGTAACGCCGAATTCATCGAGTACGACCGGGACGACCCGGACGCCAGCCGGGTGCTGTTGTCGGTGGATGAGGATGAGGCCGAGGCCGTGGCGGAGATCCTGGGAGCCCCCCGGTTCGCCCGCAAACTCGCCGATCTCACCCGGGAGATCCCCGGCCTGCACTCGGAGCCCGTCCGGCTGCCGGCGACGTCGAGTTTCGTGGGACGGCAACTGGGGGAGACCCACTGCCGCACGGTCACCGGCGCGAGCATCGTGGCGATCGTGCGAGGCGATGAGGTGATCAGCTCGCCCGCGCCCGACCAGTTGCTCCTGGCCGGGGACACCCTGGTGACGATCGGCACCGCCTCCGGGATCCGGCGGGTGCGCGCCCTCTTCGAAGCAGACGCATGACATGAAGGGCGACGCGAGCTTCCTGGTGGAACTGGGCTTCCTGCTCATTCTGCTGGGTGCTGCGGGCGCCCTGGCCCTGCGAGTCGGACTGTCGACCGCCCCCCTGTTCCTGCTGGCAGGGTTGTTGATCGCCGAAGGTGGGCCCGTCTCGCTGACCAGCGCGGAGCCGTTCCTGGAGGCGGCCGCCGCGGTGGGTGTGGTCCTGCTCCTGCTGGCCCTCGGTCTGGAGTTCTCCGCCGACGAGTTCGGCAACGCGCTGAAGCGACATGCGCCCAGCGGTGTCGTGGACTTCTTCCTCAACGCCACCCCGGGGTTCATCTTCGGCTGGCTGATTGGGCTGGAGTGGCCGGCATGCCTGGCACTGGCCGGAATCACCTGGGTCTCGTCGTCGGGGATCGTCGCCAAAGTGCTCAGCGACCTCAACCGCCTCGGTAACCGTGAGACACCCGCGGTGCTCTCGGTCCTCGTGCTCGAGGACATCGCCATGGCGGTGTACTTGCCGGTACTCGGCATCGTCCTCGTCGGTGGCGCCGTCCTCATGGGCGCGCTCGGCGCGGTCCTGGGGGTGGCGGCGGTGGTGGCCATCGTGATGCTTGCGCAACGTGGGGAGCGCATCGCCGAGCGCCTCTTGAACCACGACGATGACGAACAGGTGCTGCTGCGGGTTCTGGGCCTGACACTGCTGGTGGCCGGCGCCGCGGAACTACTCGGCGTTTCGTCGGCTGTGGGCGCCTTCCTCGTGGGTCTGGCGATCCCGCCGAAGGCGGCGCGTCAGGCCCGCCGCGTGATGGAGCCGCTACGTGACCTGTTTGCGGCGGTGTTCTTCCTCGCGTTCGCTTCGCAGGTCGACCTCAACTCGATCCCCGCGGTGCTACCGGAGGCACTGTTGTTGATGGTGATGACGTTGGTGACCAAGGTGATCACAGGGTGGTACGCCGCGGGCCGGGAACAGGCCGCGGCCCGCGGACGCATGCGTGCGGGGACGGTGCTCGTCGCGCGCGGTGAGTTCAGCATCGTCATCGCCGGTTTGGCGGTGGCGGCTGGGTTCGCCGAGGTCGGGGTCCTGACGACCACCTATGTCCTGCTGATGGCCGTCATCGGCCCGATCCTCACCCGGTTCTCCGACCAACTGGCCAGGCCCTGGGTGGCGCGCGCGGCGCGGGCCTCGCCGTCGATCAGTCGGTGACCGACTCGAAGCTCTCCACGCCGTCGATGACGTGCTCGAGGGTGCTCTCGGTGGCGAGTTCGTCGGTGCCGAGATCGAATACCGCGGGGGGTGTGGGCGGGTGCATTGTGGTGCCTCCTGTGGGGGATGTCTGTTGGCCTCCACCCCCATCCCTTCACACCCGGGAGCCGCTGCCAACCCTTACTTGCCGGTAACGGGCCGTTCGGTCGATTACTCGTGGGTATTGTTCGACCTTGTGACAGATCGGCGCAGTGACGTGGTAATCGTCGGGGCCGGACCGATCGGTCTGGAGACCGCGGCGGTGCTCGCGCACGAGGGCCTCGTTGTGCAGGTGGTGGACAGTGGCCCCCTCGGCGCGACCATCGCTCGGACCTTCCCACCGCACACCAGGTTCTTCACCTCCCCGGAGCGGTTGTCGCTGTTCGGTCTGGCCATCGCCCCGGTGCACCAGGAGAAGCTCACCGGCGAGGAGTACCTGGCCTACTTGCGGCAGTACGTGGCGACGCACGACCTGCGGGTCGACACCTTCACTGAGATCCTCAGCGGTGCTCGGCAGCCGGTGAAGGTCGTCGGCCGGACCCTGTCCGGGCAGCGACGGGTCTACTCGGCCGACACGCTCGTGCTGGCCACCGGCGGGACAGACCGGCCGCGGCGACTCGGTGTGCCGGGGGAGGACCTTCCCCACGTGCGCAGTCACCTCGGCGACCCCCACCGGTACGCGGGACGCACGGTGGTGATCGTCGGGGGCCGCAACTCGGCGGTGGAGTCGGCACTTCGCTGCTACCGGGTGGGCGCGCACGTGCACCTCGTGCACAGGCGCTCGCACATCCACGAGCGGGTGAAGTTCTGGCTGCGTCCGGAGGTCCAGTCCTTGCTCGACGAAGGTGTGATCACCGGTCATCTGCCCGGGGAGGTCGCCGAGATCACCCCCGAGGCGGTGGTGCTGTCCGACGGCCGGCGCCTCGAGGCCGATGACGTCGTATTGCAGATCGGGTACGAGCAGGACGGCGCGCTGTTCGACATGTTCGGGGTGCCGCGCGACGGGGTCAGAAAAGCTCCGGTCATCGATCCGGACACGATGCGTGCCGCCGAGGATCTCTACGTCGTGGGGACCGCCACTGCGGGGACCCAGGACCGGTTCGAGGTGTTCATCGAGAACTCCCACGACCATGCGGGACGGGTGGCCGCTGCGCTGGCCGGCCGAGCCGCACCGAGCCCGCGCCCCGCCCGCCCGATCCCGGAGGTCTAGTTCCCGGCCAGTGCCTGCAAGGCTGACCCGCTGACCCGCTGTACCGTCCACTGGTCCATTCCCACCGCGCCGAGGGTCCGGTAGAAGCCGATGGCCGGCAGGTTCCAGTCCAGGACAGAGAGCTCGAGTCGGGCGTAGCCGTTGTCAACACAGATCCCAGCGAGGGCCCGCAGCAGCGCACGCCCGGCACCGCGGCCGCGTGCCGCCGGCGATACGTAGAGGTCTTCCAGATACACCCCGTGGGTGCCTTCCCACGTCGAGAAGTTCAAGAACCAGATCGCCATCCCGACGACCTCACCGTCGATCTCCACAACGTGGGCGAACACGTGCGGGCGCTCGCTGAAGAGGACCGACTGCAGGCTGTCGATATCGGCGTTCACGGCATCGGGCTCGCGCTCGTACTCCGCGAGCTCTTGGATGAAGCCGAGGAGACGGGGCACGTCGGTCGGTGTGGCGGGTCGCACGAGCATGGCTACTGAGAGTACGCCGCCCACGACGATGCGCGCGGCGCCCCCCGGCGTCGATAGCCTGAGGCCATGACTCGCCACATCGTCCGGTACCGGGCGTCGAACCGGGGGCCGGCATGAGCGCTTCGGACGCGTTGGTGGTTTTCGGAATCACCGGGGACCTCGCCAAGAGAATGACCCTGCAGTCGCTGTACCGCCTCGAACTGAGCAACTCGCTCGACGTGCCGATCATCGGGGTCGCCGGCGACGACTGGACCCTGGACCACCTGCGGCAGCACGCTCGGGAGTCCATCGAAGCGGCCGGTCTGACCATCGACGACGAGGTCTTCGCCCGCTTCTCCGGCCGACTGTCGTACGTCTCCGGGGACTTCGCCGATGAGACGACCTACGAGAAACTCAAGGTGGCGGTGGGTGCCGCCACCGCGCCCACCTTCTACCTCGAGGTGCCGCCGTCGCTGTTCGCAATGGTCGTCAAGGGCCTGCACGACGTGGAACTGACCCGCAACGCCCGCGTGGTGATCGAGAAGCCGTTCGGGCACGATCTGCAGTCGGCCAAGGAACTCAACGACACCCTGCACGAGTACCTCGACGAGTCCCAGATCTACCGGATCGATCACTTCCTCGGGAAGATGTCGGTCGAGGACATCATGTACTTGCGCTTCGCCAACGCCTTGCTGGATCCGGTGTGGAACCGCAAGTACGTCTCCTGTGTGCAGATCACCATGTCGGAGGATCTCGACGTCGCAGACCGTGGCTCGTTCTACGACGCGGTCGGTGCGCTGCGCGACGTCGTTCAGAACCACCTGATGCAGGTACTCAGCATGGTGGCCATGGAACCGCCGTCGGGCACGTCGCTGGACATCATCAACGACCGCAAGTGGGACGTGTTCCAGTCGATGCCGGACGCCGACCCGGCCCACTGCGTGCGCGGCCAGTACGACGGCTACCTCGACGTGGACGGTGTCGCGCCCGGGTCCACGACCGAGACCTACGTCGCGCTCCGCCTGTACGTCGACAACTGGCGTTGGCAGGGCGTCCCGTTCTTCCTGCGGGCCGGCAAGTGCATGCCGGAGAAGGTCACCGAGGTGCGGATCGTGTTCCAGCGGGCACCAACGCTGCACTTCGCCAAAGGCAAGCACAAGTGCGCGCCCAACCAGTTCGTGTTGCGGATCGACCCTGATGCCGGGGCGTCGATGGTTCTGCACGCCCGCGACGCTGAGGACTCGGGCCTACGGGAGATCCATCTCGACATGGACTTCGCCAGTGAGGGTGGAGCGGGACGCACACCGTACGAGGAGTTGCTGTCCGCAGCGCTGCGCGGTGATCAGTCGAACTTCACCCGGCAGGATTCGGTGGAGGAGACGTGGCGGATCGTGCAACCGCTGATCGACGAGCCCCCGCCGGTCGAGGTCTACGAGCAGGGGACGTGGGGTCCTGCCCGGGCGGCCGCCATGACGGCCCACTGGGGCGGGTGGCATCAGCCCTGGTTGTGATCCTGCGCCAGCGTGATCGCACCGATCACCCCGGCGTCGGCGCCGAGGGCGGGCGCCACGATCCGCGGAACGGGAACGTATCCCGCGAGTGATTCCGCCAGCAGGCGGGGGAGCCGGGAATGCAACGCCGCGCGACTGCCCACGCCGCCGCCCACGATGAGGCACTGGGGGCTCAGTGTGCAGGTGATGGTGTGCAGTCCGGCCGCCACGATCGTCGCCTCGAGATCCCACGCCGGGTCGTCGTCTGGGATCTCCTGACCCGGGCGTCCTTCCCGCGCTGCCATGGCCGGGCCCGCGGCGAGGCCCTCGAAGCAGTTGCCGTGATACGGGCACACCCCTCCCTCGGCCAGGACCGGGATGCGGGTGTGGCCCATCTCCGGGTGCGTCGTCCCGTGCAGGATCCGGCCGTCGATCACCGCGCCGATCGTCAGCGCCACCAGCCTCGAGCAGCTCAAGGATCTGCTGGCCATCACCGATCTCAAACTGGCTTATGATCCGGCCGTGCTCGATCTGCCCGATTCCTCGCGCGTGAGCCTGGGGACATTGCTCGCGGGGTCGATGAAGGTGGTCAATGTCGATAATCCAAATGGCCGGGTCCGGCTTTCGCTGGCGCGCACGGACGCCGTTAGCG
>CALFYG010000261.1 GCA_937952095.1 uncultured Micrococcales bacterium
GGCCCAGCATCCTGGCGCTGCACGACTACCTTGAGGGCCAGCCCTGGACGCACCGCATCGTCATCGCGGACAACGCCAGCACCGACGCCACCCCGGCCGTGTCCATGACGCTCGTGGAGCAACTACCCGGCGTGAACTACCTGCGGCTGGAGGAGAAGGGCCGCGGCCGCGCTCTGCGTACGGCCTGGGGCACCGCCCGTGCCCGCGTCGTGGCGTACATGGACGTGGACCTTTCGACCGACCTCGCGGCCCTGCCGGTCCTCGTGGCGCCCCTGCTGTCGGGCCATTCCGACGTCGCCATCGGCACCCGCCTGAGCAGCGCCTCCCGGGTCACCCGCGGGCCGAAGCGGGAGTTCATATCCCGCACGTACAACAGGCTGCTGCGCCTGACACTCCGGTCCCGATTCTCCGATGCCCAATGCGGTTTCAAAGCTGTTCGCGCGGATCGCCTGCCCGCACTCCTGGACCACGTGAAGGACCAGGAATGGTTCTTCGACACGGAACTGCTGGTGGTGGCCGAACGCAGCGGGCTGCGGATCCACGAGGTGCCGGTGGATTGGGTCGACGATCCGGACTCACGGGTGGACATCATGGCGACCGCGATCGCCGACATCAAAGGCATCGCACGGTTGAGCCGCGACATCGCCAGCGGCAGGATCCGCATGAGCGAGGTTCCGCACAACCGCGGCCCCGGTCAGGTCCTGCGGTTCATCGCCGTGGGCATCGGGTCGACGGCCCTGTTCGCCGGCCTGTACCTGATCGCCCGGACGGTCCTGGATCCGGTGGCTGCGAACGTGGTGGCCCTCCTACTGGCCACCGCTGCGAATACCGCGGTGAACCGCAGTTTCACCTTCGGCATCTCGGGGCGGGACGGCTGGCTGGTGCATCAGGCCAAGGGGTACGCAGTGCTCGCGGTGGCACTGGTCATCACGACTGCCACTGCTGCCCTGCTGCCGGTAGGCACCTCTCGCGCCGTCGAATTGGCAGCACTGACCGCCGCCAACTTGTTCGCCACCCTTGTCCGTTTCGTGCTGTTCCGCTCCTGGATCTTCGGAGGTTCCCGATGACGACCACGCTCACCGCGTCCACCACGACGGATGCGCCGCCGCAGGGCCCGACCTCGTGGACCCGGCCTGCCCTGTGGGCCCTTCTGGCGGGCACCGCCGTGCTCTACCTCTGGGGTCTGTCGGGCTGGGCGAACAGCTTCTATTCCGCAGCCGCCCAAGCGGGCGCGCAGAACTGGGAGGCCTTCTTCTACGGATCCAGCGACGCCGCGAACTCGATCACCGTCGACAAGCCGCCGGCCGCTATCTGGGTCATGGCCCTGTCGGTGAAAGCCTTCGGCCTGTCGTCCTGGAGCCTGCTTGTGCCCCAGGCCCTGATGGGTGTGGCCTCGGTCTTCATCCTGTATCTGTTCGTCTCGCGCTACTTCGGCAAGCCGGCCGGCCTGCTGGCCGGGGCGATCCTGGCCACGACCCCTGTGGCCACGCTGATGTTCCGTTTCAACAATCCCGACGCCCTGCTTGTGCTGCTGCTGGTTGTGGCGACGTACGCGGTCGCACGGGCTCTGGAGCACGAACGACTGCGCTGGATCGTGCTCGCAGCGGTGGCTGTGGGATTCGCATTCCTCACCAAGAGCCTGCAGGCCTTCCTCGTGCTCCCGGGCTTCGTGGTCGCAGTGCTGGTGTATTCACGCCGGCGGATCACGATGCTGCTGTCGGCAGCGGCCGCGATGGTGGTCGCAGGCGGATGGTGGGTGGCCGTGGTCGAGGTGGTACCAGAGTCAGCGCGCCCCTACATCGGTGGTTCCCAGGCCAACTCCGCTCTCGAGCTGATCCTGGGCTACAACGGCATCGGCCGGATCACAGGTGACGAAGCCGGCAGCGTCGGCGGCGGCCCGGGTGGCGGTGGCTGGGGAACGCCGAGTTGGCACCGGATGTTCGACTCCGATTGGGCCGGTCAGATCGCGTGGCTGCTGCCGGCGGCGTTCGCGGCCATCGTCATCGTCTGGGCTTTCAGCCGGGGTCGCATGCACAGGGTGTCCGTGCTGCTGTGGGGCGGCTGGCTCCTCGTCACCTGGGCCGTCTTCAGCTTCAGTCAGGGCATCATCCACGAGTACTACGCCGTGGCACTGGCACCGGCGATCGCGGCTCTGGTCGCCATGGCCGTCACAGTCTTGTGGCGACGCCGCGCGTACGTCGGGCTTGCGGTCCTGCTCGGTGGGTCAGCGGTCTACGGCGCCACCCTGCTTCTGCGCGCCGATTACGACCTGCTCGCGTGGCTGGTGCTGGGCATCGCGGTGCCGGCCAGTGTCGTCCTCGGCCTCGGGGACCTGAACCGAGCCAGAGTTCGTGCCGGACTGGCTGGTCTGCTCATCGCCGCCACGCTGGTCGGCCCGGCCGCTTTCAGCCTGCAGACCGCATCCCGGGTCACGAGCGGTTCCCTGCCCACCGCGGGCCCGAGCCTCGGCGCCGCGAGCGGCCGCATGCCCATGGGCGGGGCCGGCGGCGGTGCGGGCGGCGGTCTGCTCGACTCACCGGACGTGAGCAGCGAACTCGCGGCGACACTCACCCGGGACGCCGCTGCGTACACCTGGATCGCAGCAGGAATCGGCAGCCAGACCGCTGCGGGCTATCAGTTGGCCACGGGAGCCCCGGTGATGGCCATCGGCGGGTTCAACGGCAGCGACCCCTCGCCCTCCTTGGAGCAGTTCCAGCAGTACGTGACCGACGGACAGATCCACTGGTTCATCGCCGGAAACTCCGGTGGACCCGGTGGGATGGCTCCGGGCGGGGACACGAGCTCTCAGATCAGCGAGTGGGTGCAACAGAACTTCGAGGCGGTGACAGTCGATGGCGTCACCCTGTACGACCTGTCAGCCGGCTGAGCCTTCGCCGTCGGACCCGTGGCGGACCCGATAGGCACCCACGAGAGTGGGCAGTGTCGGGAAGATGTAGTCCTCGCCGATCTGGCCCACCAACGGGGTCTTCGCCAGGGACTCGACCAGTTCGCTCTTGGCGCGGACCAGGGTGAAGCGGATACCCGCCGCATGCACCTCGTCGGCGAGTGCCTGCACTGCATCCACACCGGTCGAGTCGATCTCGATGATCGCCTCGCACTGCAGCGCGAACCATTCCAGGCCCGGCATCCTCTCCTGCATCGCCTGCCGGGCCTTGTTGAGGAAGTTGTCAGCGTTGGCGAAGAACAGCGGGGAGTCATACCGGAAGATGAGCAGACCGGGTTCCTCCTGCGCGTCGGGGAAGTCGGTGATGTCGTGCATGCCCGCAAGGTCCGGCACGAAGCCCAGCACAGCGGAGTGCGGCCGGGCGACCTCGACCAGCAGCAGCAACACCGACAGTCCGACGGCCACCAGCACGCCGTAGAGCACACCGAACACCAGGACGCCGG
>CALFYG010000262.1 GCA_937952095.1 uncultured Micrococcales bacterium
GCTCTTCCGATCTGGCCGGCCTCATCCAGGACGATCGCCGGGTACCCGAGCGCCGAACCCCATCCGCCCTCGGTCAGATGACCGCGTACCGTACCTGCAGTCCACTCGCCGTCGAGCATGGCGAGGTAGTGGTGGTTCGGCTCACCCGGGCGCAAGGTGCCATAGGTCGCGAGCCGGGTCATCCTGGGACACTAGTCGAGTCCTGCCCTTCGGGTGAGATCCGCGACGCTCCCGACCACGTGAGCAGCAACACTGCCGCACCCCGTCGCGGCGGTCAGCTGAGCTTGGCGCGCTGGGCGCGCATCATCGCCATCGCCGTAGGTCGAGTGGGCAGCGACGAGATCGTGAAGAGTGATCCCGATGCCTTGGCATGGATCGACCACGCGTACTCCCCCGGCGCAGGCGACGCATTCCTGGACAGGATGAATGTCCTTCGTTTCACCACGACGTGTGAGCCGTAGTTGGACGAGCGGAAGAACGACGCAAGGGCCATCCTCGCAGGGAAAACCCTCAGCCCTGTCCGGTTGGCCGGCGCGAGATCATCGACGAACCACCTCTGCCTGCCCAACACCCAGGTCCGCCCCCGAGCATCCCATGCCGCTGTCTTACCGCAGCGGACGTCTGCAGACCACGAATCGCCCATCGTCGACCTGACGTCCTTCTGGTCGAGCATGTCCACACAGTCCGAGTTCCCCAACGCGGGACCGCCCATCCCGACGACCGTCGCCAGGACGACCACACCGCCGACCGCCCAACCCCTCATGACTTCAGGCTACGTACGTGTCATCCGAAAAGCCCGAAATATCCGGGTGACTACTCGCCGTGATCGTCACCTCGTCAACGCCACTTTGATCCCGAACCCGACCAACACCCCGCCGGTGATCCGGTCCAACCACACCTTCACCGCTGTCCGCTCCAGCCAGGCCTTGAGCAGTCTGGTTCCCCAGATGAGCAGGCTGAACCAGATGATGCTCTCCACCACATGGACCAACGCGAGGACGACACCAGCGCTCAAGGCCGAGGCGTCTACCGGGATGAACTGCGGCAACACCGCCATGTAGAAGACCCCGATCTTGGGATTGAGCAGATTCGTCAGCAGGCCGCGCCGGAAGGACGTGAACGACGACTCCGCATCGACCTCGGTGCCCACACTGGGGATCCGGTCCGCGCTGCGCGACTGCCAGAGCAGCGTGATCCCGAGCCCCACCAGATACACCGCACCGGCCCACCGCACGATGTCGAAAGCCACCTGCGACGCGGCCAGGATGGCGGTCACCCCGATCGCCGCGGCAACCCCCCACACCAGTAGCCCGGTGCATATTCCGGCCACGGTCGCGTAGGCGGCGCGGGGGCCGCGCATGATCGAGGCCCGCAGCACCAGGGCCGTGTCGATGCCGGGAAGCATCGTCAGCAAGCCCGCCACGACGGCGAAGCCGATGACGGCGGCGACCATGGGCGCGCTCCTTCCGATCCGCAGACATCGTCGCAGGCGACTGCGGCCGGTGACGACGGACGGCCCGCGCCGGACATGCCATGCTTCCCTGCAAGGAGGAACTGTGAACCTCGCCTTCATCGCCGCCGCTGGCATTGCCATCAGCTACGGACTAGCCACAGTGCTGCAGTCGGTGGGCGCCCGGAGCACGGCCGCCAAAGACGGGCTCGATCCCGGGCTTCTGGTTCGGCTACTGCGGTCCATCCCCTACCTCATCGGCCTCGGCCTCGACGGGCTCGGCTTCCTCCTCACAGTCGTTGCGCTGCAATCACTGCCGCTGTTCGTGGTGGAGGCCTTCACCGCTGGCGCACTGGCGGTGACGGCGGTTGCGGCGGCGGCATGGCTGAAGGTCCCCCTGGCGCGAGGCGAGTGGCTAGGCGTCGCCGCCGTCGTAGCCGGCCTGCTGGCACTCGCCGTGTCGGCGGCTGAGGGCGACAAGGTCGAACTGAGCGTCTTCGAGCGGTGGATGCCGCTGGGGGCGGGCGTGTTGTTACTGCTCCTCACATGGGGCGCGGCCAGACTGACCGGGCGCCTCGGCGTGGTCGTACTCGGGGCGCTTGCGGGGTTCGGTTTCGGGCTGGTCGGGATCGGCACGGCATCCCTGGCGGATCCGATCACAGTCACCGGGCTGCTCACCGATCCCGCCGCGTGGGGGGTGGTGGTCGCAGGGGGCGTCTCCCTGCTGGCACTTGCCACGGCCCTGCAGCGCGGCGCGGTCACCCAAGCCACGGCAGCGATGGTCGTCGCCGAAACCGTGATCCCCTCGATCATCGGACTGGCCTTCCTCGGCAACCGAATCCGACCGGGCTTCGAGGCCCTGATGGTGATCGGGATGATTCTGGCCATCGGCGGGGCCATTGCGCTGGCCCGGATGGGAGAGATCCCAGAGGACACGACGGAGCCTTCGACCACTACTGTCTGACCCCGGATCTCAGCGTGGTCGCGCGTGGCCTGAATCCGTGAACTCCCGTGGCGGCCGGACTACCAGTGACTCGCGCGGACGCCTGATCACGTCGATGGTGCTCGCCGCATTGCTGACCGGGGGGCTGTCAGTCGGCGGCTCGCTGTCCCCGCCCGCCGCACGGGCTGACTCGTCTCGAGCTCACCTGGCTGAGACATCTGACGGCACTGCGCAGACGCGCGGGGTCTTGGCGATGCGGGTCGCACTCCCCGGTGGCCGGAAGGTCTATTTGGAGTGCCGCGGCAAGGGCGGTCCCACGGTGATCCTGGAAGCAGGCGCAGCGCGCGCGACCTGGCGGGGTAGTGCTCGACTTTCGGCGCAATCCTGGCGGCGGGTCTGCACATGTCGACGCGGCAGGATGCCACCATCCGAGTGTGAGCACCTCCACCCCTCTCCCGAAGGTCGGCGCGCCGGCAACCCGGGCATTGACCGCTGCCGGCTACCAGTTCCTTGAGGACCTCGACGGCCAGAGTCGAACAGCACTGCTGGCGCTGCACGGCGTGGGGCCACGAGCGATCCGGATCCTCGACCAGGCGCTGGCGGAACTCGGTCTCTCGCTGGTGGACTGAATGGTGAACCGGAACTCGACGACGTCGCCGTCCTGCCTCGGCCGCCTACCCCGCGTAAAGGCAGAACGGATGACCTGAGGGATCCAGCAGAACTCGCACATTCGTCTGCGGTTGATACTCAGGCAACTCGGCTCCAAGAGCCACTGCGCGATCTGCCTCAGCTTCCAAATCGACAACCTCGAAATCCAGATGGAGCATCATCTGCTGCTCACCTGTGCGCCCAGGCCACACTGGGCGTATGTATGCGGGGTTGTATTGGATGTTGAGGTAGGCAACTCCCTCCCCTGCGTCCAACGAACCATCGCGCTCATCTAGACGGTGGATGCTCCAGCCCCGCAAGTCGGCGTAGAAGCGGGTGAGGGTCTCTACGTCATCGGTGTCGAGAACGACTCCCCACCAGTCGTGGCGCTCCCAGCGGTCGGCCTGCTCGTTCACCCCTGGATCGTGGCAGTACGCGAGCATGAGATCAAGACGCTGCGTGCGCTCGAACTGACTGGCGACGAGTGCTCCTTCATGCCAGAGGTTGATCCGCTGCGGAACTCAACCGCATTGTGGTGCTGGCGCTTCCACTGGGCCCAACCCTTTCGCGATGACCCTGCGAATCAGACGACGGCAGCAACAGCACTGATCTCGACAAGCGCGCCTGGCACCCCCAGCCCAGCCACCCGCGCCGCTGTGATCAGGCCTGGCTCGTCGGTGGCCAGATCGCCCGCGATCGCCGCATATCCCG
>CALFYG010000263.1 GCA_937952095.1 uncultured Micrococcales bacterium
AGGCCGATGAACTTCTGCTCTGCGCTGCCGGCTCCCTCGCCGAGCGCGTCGAAGGACTCATTCAGGTCGCGCTTGACGGAGTCGCCGGCCTTGTCGGCGGCGACCTCGACGTCCTTCATCGCCTCCTTGAACTCGGAGGCGTCACCGAGAACGACGGCTTTGACCGTTGCGGTCCTACTCGCCATCGGCAGCCTTCCGCGCGCCGCGCTTGCGGGCCGGCTTCACCGTGGGCAGATCGGCGCCAACGGTGCAGTTGGCGAACCAGCCGCTGACCTGCGGGTCGGGTTGGATGCGGAGCACCTGCAGCCCGCCGGCTTCGAGCACGGCGCGCAAGCCGGCCTCCATGAACCGGAAGCAGTCGGGTTCGTTGTGCAACGGGAACCCGTTGCCTCGGGCGGTGATGATGATCGAGCCGCCAGGGCGGCAGGCTCGGGCCAACTGGGCGGCGGTGGCCCACGGCGCGCTGTCGTGCTCGAGCATCTCGAGGCAGAGGACGACGTCGAATTGTCGGCCGTCGAGGACCGTGTCGAGCTCGTGGGCGTCACAGACGATGTCGACGCCGGGGCCTTCGACCATGTCAACGCCGAGGTAGGTGTGCTCGAGCCCGTCGAACACGACCCGTGCCGTGCCGTTGACGTTGAAGCTGCCGACGTCGAGGACGTCGATGCCGGGGCCGAGGTCACGGGTTGAGGTGCGCACGAAGCGCAGAACGGAGTCATGCATGGGGGGACCTCACTACTCGACGGCCGTACAGGTTCTTGCGGAGGGTCCACAGACGGGAGTCCTCGTAGGCGAAGCTCTGGCCGAGCTCGTACACCTCGTCCGTTTCGCCCTTGCGGAAGATTGGGTGCAGGTGCTCGATGCGGGCGCCGGCGGCGTAGGCCATCACGCCCCGCTCCCGGGCCAGGAACGACCATTCGTTGTCGACGTACCAGTGCTTGTAGCCCTCGTGGCAGATCAGCCCGGGGCCGTCGAGGCTGGCGCCACGGTCGATCAGGTAGCGGCGGGAGAACATGGGGTGTACGGCGAGCTCATCGAGATCAGTGCGGGCCATGTCGTTCGTCGACACCACGTCGGCGTGCTGGCCGGCTTCGAGCGCCGCTTCGAGCCAGCCTTCGTGGAACCGGACGTCGTCGCCGACGAGCAGCAGCCACGGCTCCGTGGTGGCTTCGAGCCCGTAGTTGACCTTGCACGCATAGGTGCTGCCCCGATCGGAGGTGAGCACGATCGCGCCGGCGTCGAACCACGCCTGTCGTGTGGCTCGGTCCTCGGCGTCGGTGACGGCGTACACCGCCGACCCCGCCGGGTTGGAGGCCCGCCACGACTCCATGAACGGCTCAGCACGCCAGGGGCGGCGCAGAACAGGCACGATCACCGCCACCGTCGCCGTTGACGGCAGCGGCTCCACCGCCGGCGGATCCTGATGGGCCTGACCGTCGGCGAGAACCTGGCGAATCGTCAGCGAGGTCGCATGGTCGTACATGCGGGCGATGCTCTCGTTCGCCCGGTACCGGGCACCGACCGCGAGGATCGGTGGGTGGTGCAGGTGGTAGAGCGGCGAGTTGTACTTCGGGAACCACGGCCGCCCGCACAGGTAGCCCATGGCCCGAGCCCAGGCGACGTCCTCGCCGTGGGTGACCTTGAACCGGGGGTCCATCGGCGCCTCGGCCCAGGCGTCCCGGGTGACGACGCAGATCCCGCCGCCGGCCACGCCGGCGTACGGCTTGAACTCGAGCGGCATCGCCTCGGTGGGTTGCGCGCCGGCGCGCACCTCGGCGGTGGCGTCGATGTCCAACCGGCGGATCTGGGTGTGCGGGAACGCCCAACGGTGATGGGCGGTGAGCACCGCCCTGACAGCTTCGGGCACGGCGTCGCACAGGCAGTCGGAGTCGGCGACGACGAGGACCCTGGCGTCGGTCTGGGCCATGGCCCGCTCGACGGCGTAGGCCTTGGTCCATCCGGCTCGGCATCCACCGTCGTCGGCGACGATCTGCGGCACACCGGGCAGGATGCGCGAGTACCAGTCCTGCACGGTGGCGAGGTTCGCCCGACGGTCCGGGCAGGTGGAGGCGAACGGGATCAGGACGGCGACGTCATCCATCGACGGTGTCCAGTAGTTCGCCGAGCAGCTTGTACCCGAGGTCGTGGACTTCCTGCGCGCCGCGGTCGGCGCCCTGGTACATGAACGGCTGGCGGCGGATGCGCGCCGTGCCGTTGTGCACCCAGCGGGCGTAGTACGCCTTGGCGTCGCCCACGATCGCCACACCGCCCCGCTGGGCGCCGGCGGCACGGAGACTGGCCCGCAGGTCCCCGGTGCGCCCCACGGGCACCAGGGGGCGTGTGTGGCGGACGAGGATCTGCCCGCCGCCGACGTGGAACTTGCGGATCATCTGATCCGCCTCGGGGCCGCCGAGCTCCCGGAAGGCCTCAGCGAAGTCCCGTTCGCCCTTCATGATGACCGACACGTTGGGCATTCCCCGCCTCCTTCCACTTCGGCCGCTTCCTCGGCATCGACTGGCGTCCTGCTTGCTGTTCGTGCTGTTCCTGCTCCGCCAGCGCCATGCGGGTCAGGTGGGCGAGCACCTCGTCGGACAGGTCCCACAGGCGCCCGTCCTCGTCGAAGAACCGGGCCCGGCGGTACTCCGCCTCGGTGAACCCCAACAGCTCACGAGGCGGGATCCGGGACCACTTGCTCAGGGCCGCCAACTGCCCGGCCATCGCAGCCCTTGGCGAGAGGGGCCGGCTCCTCCATCTGCAGATCGAGGCAGCGGTCAACGAACCCGTCGAACGTCTCGCCGGCAGGCGAGATGTCGGCACGTTGCGCTGCGCAGTAGACGAGCTTGGCGCCGGCCGAACCGGGGTCCTCGGCCGCCTTCGGGAACCGCTTGGAGAGCTCGAGCTGATCGCGCAGCGTCGTGCTGAACTCGTACTGGACCGCCTGCCCGTCGACGTCCATCACAACGATCACGTCGAACCGGGCCCGTAGTTGCGTCATGGTCAGGTCCGCGCCGTGTTGGTGACGGGACCGTCGAGGTCGAAGGTGAGGGAGGCGACGTTGTACTCGTCGGTGCCGCCGGCGAAAGACGGCATCTGGCTCATGACGAACGTGCCCTCGCACTTGGCGCCGCCGGCTTCGCTGACCGAGAAGTTCACGTACTGGTGGTTGTCCCAGAAGTCCTTGAAGATCTCAAACATGCCGTCGGCGTCGAAGTCGACGTAGAAGTCGATCTTGATGGTGCCGGTCTTGAGGCCCCGACCCTTGCGGTGCCAGGTGTTCCCGAACGTGGTCTTCGGCAGCACCGTGGCTTCCTGCACGATCTCGACGGCGGACACCTGATCGGAGATGTCGATCGCCGAGGCGGTGGTCGCATCCGTCCAGTCGAGCGTGATGGTGGGGTCCATCAGGTAGGTGGCGGCTCGCGCCATCAGCGTCTCCTATGCGGTGATCTCGACACGGAAGTCCGCGCCGATCGCGTTGTCGTTTGGGTTGGCGGCGATCGAGTAGGTGCCGCTCGTGGAATCGAGCAGGCGCAGGTTCGACACGGTGCCGTTGAGCGTGCGGTTGCTGTAGAGCGCCGCCTTGACCGACAGGGCGCCAGTGCCGGAGATGATCGCCTCGAGCGTCTCCACGGCGGTGGGGTCCTGCGGGGCGACGATGACCGTGATGGTCAGGGTCACCACGTCGGTGTCCCGGGCCCGCTTGTAGTCGATCGTGTCCGGCGGGTAGATGATCAGGCAGGGCAGGTGCACCGGCGTGTGCGGGACGTCCTTGTAGACGGTGATGGTGCCGTCGATCTCGCTGAGCGTCTCGGCGAGCGCCGCTCGCACGTCGGCCAGGTTGACGCTCATCGCAGCAGCAGCTCTCGCCGGCGGTACGGGGCCAACAGCGACTTGACGTCGGGGTCGATGGTCGTGAGCCGCACCCCGCCGAACTCACCGAACCCGACCACACCCGTCGGGGTCGACCGACGGTTCACCAGCCGGATCGCCCAGATCAGCGCCGCCCGCTCGACCGGTGCCGGCGTGGCGGGCCACCCCCACCGCGCCGTCACCTGCACCGTCTTCGGTCGGATGCGTGACCATGGGAAGGTGCCGGTCGAGCGGATCGCCGTCACCATGCCGTCCCGGTTCGTGTCGTACACGAAGTCGGTGGTCGCCGTGTAGCTGCCACTCTCCTGCGTGTCGATGGCGACGGCGAGGTTGGTGGCGTTGGCGATGTCGTCGAGCTCGTCGACCTCGAGCAGGTCCCGGGTGGGCTTGAAGGTGCGTGCCGTCGCCGAGCTCGGGACGGTGAACGTGCGGAAGCAGTATTCGTCGATGGCCTCCGACACGGCGTTGGCGACGGCGGTGTAGATGGGATCGAACGCGGACGACTCAACCGCCCCGGACTGGAGCTCGTTGCGGATGTCGTCTGCGGTGATGTAGGCCACGGCGCTGCTCCGAAGTGCCGCACCCCGCCCCGCCAGGCGGAGGGGTGGAGCGGGGTGCGGCGATCAGGCGTCGGTCAGGAAACCGCCGCGGTCGGGAACGCCGGCT
>CALFYG010000264.1 GCA_937952095.1 uncultured Micrococcales bacterium
CTCCTGCTGGGACAGGCCCGGTTCGGCGACCGTCTGCAGGTGAAACTGCGGGTGGACCCGGAGGTGTTGAGCGTGCGTATCCCGTTCCTGTGTATACAGCCGTTGGTGGAGAACGCCGTACGCCATGGCCTCGAGAGCCGAGACGCGCAGGGCACCGTGAGTATCACAGCGATCGAGCGCGGGCCGGAGTGCTGGATCAGTGTGGAGGACGACGGTGTGGGCAACGACCCCCAGGTGATCCGCCGCAGTCTGTCCGGCGAACCTGGTGATCACGTCGGGCTGGCCAACGTCGACGAGCGCTTGCGGCAGGCCTTCGGGGACGACCACGGGCTGGTCGTGGAGACCGCGCCCATGGCGGGCACCAAGGTGACGATGCGTATCCCGAAGTATGCGGAGGCGGTGTCCGATGAGTGACGACGGCCTGATCATCGTGGCGGTGGACGACGAGGAGCCGGCCCTCGCCGAACTGTCATACCTGCTGCAGAAGACGCCCGGCGTCGCGCACGTGCGTCCGGCGAGCACCGCCACCGAAGCCCTCGAACTGCTCCAGGCCGACGACGTGGACGCTGTGTTCCTCGATATCCGGATGCCCGGGATGGACGGCTTGGCGCTCGCGCGTGTGATCAGCCGTTTCGCCGCGCCACCTCCGGTGGTCTTCGTGACCGCCTACGACTCGCATGCGGTCGACGCCTTCGACATCGCTGCAGTCGACTACTTGCTCAAGCCCATCCGGGCCGAACGGCTCGCACAGGCGGTCGCCCGCGTCCAGCGGGCGCTGGAGAGTGAGGTTGCCGAACCGAAGCCACCCACCGAGGACGTGCCGGACGAGACGATCGCTGTCGAACTCGGTGGGGTGACGCGGTACGTCAAGCGCTCGGACATCGTGTACGTGGAGGCCCAGCGCGACTACGTGCGACTGCGCACACGCGAGGGCGGTCACCTGGTGCGTGTGCCCCTCGCGGCGCTCGAGGAGCGATGGGAACCAGCGGGGTTCCTGCGTGTCCACCGGCGGTTCCTGGTGAACGCGACCTACGTCGAGGGGTTGCGCACCGCGGGCGGCCGGGTCACCGTCGACCTCGGTGCCGGGCAGGCGGTGCCCGTGAGCCGGCGGCATGCCGCGGCGGTCAAGGAGGCGCTGGTCGCCGCCCACCGGTTGGAGCGGGACACGTGAGTCGGCACCGCGACCTCGTATGCGACGTTGTTGTCGCTCCACGACCTCGTGTGCGACGTTGTTGTCGCTGTGGGGGCCTGATCGCGGCAACAACGTCGCAATCCAGCGAGAAGTGCGGCAACAACGTCACACACGCGCACGGGGAGCCGGCACACCAGGCGAGGCGACGCCATGACCAAACCCGAGCAGCGTCCCAAGCGCGTGGTCATCACGGGCCCACGCCGTGATGTGCGGCGCCGTCCCTCGCGACCGGTCACCGACGAGATCGACGACCAGACCCGAGTGGGGCAGGTGTACCTGCGGTCGCTGATCCGCGCGCAGTTGTTGCTGGGGCTGTCGACGGTCGCTCTGGTGGTGGTTCCGTTGATCGCCATGCCACTGCTGTTCGGGTTCGTTCCGCGGGTGCGTGAACTGCAGGTCGGGCCGATGCCGCTGTGGTGGGTGCTTCTGGGGATCCTCGTGTACCCGGCGATCCTCGGCGTCGGCTGGTGGTACGTGCGGCAGGCCGACCGCAACGAGGCGCAGTTCACCGACCTGGTGGAGGGCCGATGAACTCCACGCTGGCCGCCGTGGGAATGGCCTTGACGGTGCTGGTGACGATCGGGCTCGCGGCCTACAGTTCACGTCTCGCGCGCACCACCGGCGACTTCTACGTCGCATCCCGCTCGGTCCCGGCATGGTGGAACGCCTCGGCGATCTCGGGTGAATACCTGTCGGCTGCCTCCTTCCTGGGTGTCGCGGGTCTGATCATGGCCGGCGGCGCGGATGCCGTCTGGTTCCCGGTCGGGTATGCCGTGGGGTACGTACTCCTGCTCGCCCTCGTCGCGGCTCCGTTGCGGCGCTCCGGCGCGTACACCCTTCCCGATTTCTGCGAAGCGCGACTGCGGTCGTCGAAGGTCCGGTTGATCGCCAGCGCGCTCGTGGTTCTGATCGGCTGGCTGTATGTGTTGCCCCAACTGCAGGGCGCGGGCCTGGCCCTGCAGATCCTGCTCGACACCCCGACCTGGGTCGGCGGGTTGCTGGTGTCGATCACCGTGCTGGTGGTCATCGTCGGCGGTGGCATGCGCAGCGTCACGCTCGTCCAAGGTTTCCAGTACTGGCTCAAGGTCGTGGCGATCATGGTCCCCGTCCTGTTCCTGCTGGCCGCCTGGCGCGCCGATGCCTCGCCGAGCGCATTGACCGAGGCGCCGCCGGTGTTCGACGACCGGACAACCGTTCGCATCGAGAACCCGATCACGGTGAAGGTCTCGGATCCCATCACGCTGGAGGTGGAGGGCGCTGTCGACGCGGTGGCCGTCGATGGTCCTGTCACATGGCAGATCGGCGAACACACCGTCGCTGCTGGCAGCACACTGATCTTCCCGCAGGGCGCGACGGTGCCACATCTGAGCAGCGTGCCGCAACTCACCGGTGTCGAGTGGGGGCAACCGTTGCAGAGCGGTCAGGAACACACCCTGTACCGCACGTTCGCCCTGATGTTCGCGCTGTTCCTCGGGACGATGGGGCTGCCTCACGTGCTGGTCCGCTTCTACACCAACCCGGACGGTCGGGCGGCCCGGCGCACCGCACTTGTGGTCATCGGCCTGGTCGGGCTGTTCTATCTCGCACCCTCGGTCTACGGGATGCTCGGCCGGCTCTACTCCCCGGAGCTTCTGCTCACCGGCCGTACCGACGCCGTGGTCCTGTTGCTCCCACAGGCCGCCGTGGGAGGTGTGGCCGGACAGTGGCTCACCGCGCTGGTCGCAGCCGGCGCAGCGGCCGCGTTCCTCGCCACGGCCACCGGTCTCACGGTGACCGTCGCGGGTGTGTTGTCGCAGGACATCGTGAGCAAACGGGTGCGCAACCCGATCGTGTCCTTCCGGGTCGCGGCGGCGGCCGCGGTGGTCGTCCCACTGCTGTTGGGACTGGTCGCGGAGTCCCTCCCCCTGGCGCGGGCGGTCTCCTTGGCCTTCGCTGTGGCAGCAGCGACCTTCTCGCCCCTGTTGCTGTTGGGGATCTGGTGGCCGAAACTCACCGACGTCGGGGCGGCCGCGGGCCTGCTGCTCGGGGGAGTCATGGCCACAGTCGCGATCGGCATCTCGACGTTGATCCCGGACCTGACCGGATGGCCGGGGGCATTGCTGTCGCAGCCGGCAGCCTGGGCGATGCCGGCCGCGTTGTTCACCATGGTCGTCGTCTCCTTGCGGACCGCACATAGGATCACACCGGGGGTGGATCGGATCATGATCCGCCTGCACACACCGGAAGCCGTCGGGGTCCAGCGGACCTGGACGGCGAGAGGATTGCGATGAGCGGACAGGTCGTCCCGGCCACGGAATTGGTCGATGTCGCTCGGACGGTCGACTGGTCTGACCCGGCCAACACGGTGATGTCGGACGCCGCCGACGCCAGGACGCGCCTGCTCATCGACGGGTTCGTTCATGAGGCCGGCCCGCCGCCAGCGCGCTTCGCCTGGGTCGTGCTCGGCTCCCACGCGCGTCGGGAACTGCACTGCGCCAGCGATCAGGACAACGCGTTGTTCTGGCAGACCTCGCAGGCCGCCCAGACCAGTTACGCCGCGGACCTGGCGGCGACAGTGATCGAAGGGCTCGCCGCCTTCGGACTCCGGCGCTGTGACGGCGGGTACATGGCCGACAAGTGGTCGCACTCGGTGGACGACTGGCAGCAGATCCTGCGCGAACGCGTTGACGCGCCGACCCCCGATGCGGTCGTGGACGCCGATGTCTTCCTCGACCTGCGCCCACTGGCCGGAGGCCTCGATGTGAGTGCTGCCCGTGCGGAACTGTCCCGCGGTGCGGACTCGCCGCGACTCATGCATGGTTTGGCAACCGCGGCCAATTCCTTCCCGCCGCCGTTGCATGCCTTCGGACGTCTGCCGCGGGGAGCTGTTGATCTGAAGAAGACGGGACTCGCACCGATCGTGCTGCTGGCCAGGTTGTACGGCCTCAAAGCGCACTCGGCCGCGGTGGGCACCGACGATCGCCTCGCGGACGCGACGAAGGACGGCGTGCTCAGTGAGGAACTCACGGGACGGTTGCGCGATGCCTACGCGCTGCTGACGCGACTGCGCCTGCAGAACCAACTGCGGCAGATCGAGGCCCGCGAATACGTCACGGACTCGATCCGGATGGAAGAACTCGACGACGACGACCACGATGATCTGCGCGACGCGTTCAAGGCGATCAAGAGCGCGCAGTCGGTCACCTCGATCACCTTCCGGACCGACCTATGACGAAGTGGAAGGTCCTCGCCCTGATCGCCGTGGCCACGCTGGATCCGGCGTTGACAGTGGCGGTCGTCCTGGCCGATCTCCCGCAGGACTCCCGGACAGCACTCTTCGACGCCCTCGGCGGCGAGGCCGTGGTGCTCGCCCTTGGTCTGCTCGTGCAGATCGCGTTGGTCGGGTGGATCGCCTGGAGCACCTGGCGCAGCGAGCAGCGCAACGACGAGCGGATCGCAGCGGCCGTGCAGATGATCGCCGACGTCAATCCGGATCACCGGCTCTCCGGGGACTCCGCCACGGAACAGGCCATCAATACGCTGGCCGAACGTCACGCCGGTGCCGAGGCCCGGCTGCAGGAACAACTCGCCGCTGCACATGACGAACTGCGGCTCGAGCGCGACGGGTTGATGGCGGTGCTCTCGGGACTCGACGTCCCGGTGGGGGTCATGGACGACCGCGGACGGGTCCTGCTGGTCAATCCCGCGGCGCGGCAGGCCCTCGCTGGCAGGACGCCATTGGCCGCGGGCCGGAGCATCCTCGGGGTGTTCGACGCCGAGGACTTCCTGCCGCTCCTGACCCGCGCGCTGGCCGGCGAGCGGCCTCGCGCCGTGGTCGGCGAGACAGCGATCCGCCTGGTGCGCCTGACCGGCCCGGAGGAGGCCGCGATGGTGCTGGTGGTCGGGAACCCGGCCGCCGAGCACGCCGAGGGTCCGGTGGTCGGGCTGAGTGTGGACCTGTCGCGGCCGTCGCGGCCCGTGCCCACCCGCGAGCAGTGGCTGCAGACGCCACTGGCCGACATCGTCTTCACGGTGGTCGACTGCGAGACGACCGGTCTGCACGTCGATGCCGGGGACCGGCTCGTGGCGATCGGCGCGGTACGCGTGGATGGGGGTGTGGTGCGCGCGGACGACACCTTCGATGCGCTGATCAACCCGGGGATCCGCATCCCGGAACTGTCCACGAGCTTCCACGGGATCACCGACGAGATGGTGGCCGACGCCGCGGGTCCGGCCGAGGTGGTGTCGCAGTTCGCGAACTACGCCGCCGATTCCGTCTTGGTTGCCCACCACACAGGATTCGACTTCGGCTTCCTGCGCCCCGCGGCGGAATCCGCCGGGGTCCACTTGGAGCCCCTGGCGCTGGACACCATGCTGCTGTCGGCGGTGCTCGAGACCCATCCGGAGGCGCGCCACGGTTTGGACTACGTGTGTGAGCGCTACGGGGTCGAAGTCTTCGGCCGGCACACCGCTCTCGGTGATGCCCTGGCCACCGCGGAGGTCTTGGTGCGCATGATCCCGCAACTGGCCGAGAG
>CALFYG010000265.1 GCA_937952095.1 uncultured Micrococcales bacterium
GCGAGTTCGCGGTGGTCCTCCTGCGAGATCCGGCCGACGCACGGGGCGCTGCACTTGCCGATGTAGCCCAACAGACAGGGCCGTCCCATCTGAGCAGAGCGCCTGAACACCCCGTTGCTGCACGTGCGCACCGGGAAGACGCGCAGGAGTTGGTCCACGGTCTCGCGTATCGCCCAGGCTTGCGCATACGGGCCGAAGTACTTGACCCCCTTGCGCTTCTCCCCGCGCATCACCAACACCCGGGGGTACTCCTCGTTCATCGTGATCGCGAGGTACGGGTAGGACTTGTCGTCGCGGTACTTCACGTTGTAACGCGGCGCGTACTCCTTGATCCACTGGTACTCCAGTTGCAGCGCCTCGGTCTCCGAGTCCACGACGACCCAGTCCACCGAGGACGCCGACTGGACCATGGCCGCGGTGCGTGGGTGCAGCCCGAGAGGGTTCTGGAAGTAGCTGGAGACCCGGCTCCGCAGATTTGTGGCCTTTCCCACATATATGACACGCGTGTCTTGATCTCTGAAACGATAGACACCTGGTAAAGGCGGGATGCTGCCCGAGGGCGGCCGGTATGACGCAGGGTCTGCCACATCTCCCAGGCTAAGACAGAGGAACGATCGTCGTGCGTGTTCGTGTGCTGGCGGCAGGTGCCGTGGTGGGGGCGTTGGTCATGCCGACGCTGGGTCCTGCCGCTGTGTCGGCGGCCCCGGCCCCCAAAGGCGTGCTGTTCGTGGAGGGCGACTCCCTGACCGTCGGCTCCTCATCTGCCATCAAAGCCAACCTTCGCTCGGACTTTCGCCGGATCACGGTGGACGCCCAGGTGGGCAGGAACACCCCGACCGGCGTGAGCCGTCTCGGCGCCGGCCGCGACGCCAGCGTCTGGGTCGTGGCTCTTGGCACCAACGACTCCCCCAGCCCGTGGGCGATGAAGAAGCACGTGAACACCGTGCTCAAGCGGGCCGGCAACCGGCCGGTGCTGTGGGTCTCGGTGTGGCGCTCGCCGGCCTACGGCAAGGTCAACCGCATGCTCACGCGCATGGACCGCGGATCGTCGCAACTGTCCGTACTGCGATGGGACCTGTTCATCAAGCAGCACCCCAGGCTGCTGGCCGGCGACGGTATCCACCTGACATCCGTCGGCTACCAGGTCCGGGGGCGGATGATCGCCGACGCGGTCAGGGCACTGCTCGCCGAGCGCTGATCCTCGGGCAGACGGCCGTGCGCGTCAGCCCTTCTTCACACCTTCGGTGATCAAGGTCGCATAGGCTTGGCACCCCACAGGGTTGAGGTGGATCCCATCCGGATAAAGGCCCGCCGTCAGCACACTGGCATTCCAGTCGATGACATGGGCGTTGGGCCAGCGTCCCGGCATCGCTCGCAATCGCTGGTTCACCTTGTCCTCGTAGGCGTACTTGTCCACCTCCGGCAACTCGATCGTCACCCAATAGACGGACCGATCGGGCCCAGCCGCCCTCATGATCCGGTCCAGTGCCTTGAATCCGAAGGGGCCGTTCGTCCCGAGCGCCACCACGACGCGTGGTGGCAGATTCCCGGCAGCGGCGCGCTTCTCGATGCGGGCTGCGCCCTCCTTCATGGTGCGGTTCTCCCGGGCCCGTGTGAGGACGTCGGTGCCGTCCAGGCACCGCTTGGCACCGAGGAGTACAGAGTCCCCGAGGGCCAGCACCGGGCCGGTGAGGACGGGCTTGGATTGTGGGATCGCCTGAGACAGCACCGCCTGGGGGGACGGCAGGCCGGCCTTGCCACTGATCCACAGGCCTCCGACGACGATGGCCAACGTGGCGAGGACTCCGCCAAGGATGGTTGGGAGACGCTGCGCCAGCGAATCCTCGTCGTCGTCGTGGGTCACTTTCACTCAGGCCAGGACGATCTGGTCACCGTCGAGCTTCACCGGTACCGAGGTGAGACCGGTCGTGGCCGGGCCCTGGATCACGGCACCGTCGGTGATCGAGAACTCCGAGCCGTGGCACGGGCACACGATCGTGGAATCCACGATCTCGTTCACCAGACAGCCCTGATGCGGGCACACAGCGCTGAGGCCCACGAACTCCTCGGGCGCCGGCTGCGTGACGACCACCTTGGTCTGGCCGGACTCGATGATCACCCCACCCTCCAGTGGCACCTCAGCGGCGGCGATGAGGGCCTCACCGGACGCCGCGGGTGAAGCCTGCGAGGTGGCGCCCGACTCTGCGGTGGGTGTGGTCGTGCTGTCTTCGCCCGACGAACAGGCGGCCAGGGTCACCCCGGCAGCGCTCAGGGCTCCGGCGGCGAGGACATTGCGGCGGGTCAGGTCGGTCATGAGGAACCTCCTTATCCGCCGAGCCTAAGCGATATCGCAGGTATCGCAGGACAGCCCGTGGGCGTGGCGCGTCACGGGGCCAACAATGGCGCCAAGAAGGTGCCGGTGTGGCTTGCGGGATTCGCTGCTACGTCCTCCGGTGTCCCCTCCGCCACGATTGCGCCGCCCCCGGATCCGCCCTCAGGCCCGAGGTCGATGATCCAGTCCACGGTCTTGATCACATCGAGGTTGTGTTCGATGACGATGACGGTGTTCCCCTTGTCTACCAGCGAGTGGAGCACCCCGAGCAGACGTCGGACGTCCTCGAAGTGCAACCCTGTGGTCGGTTCGTCGAGGACGTACACCGTGCGGCCGGTCGAGCGTCGCTGCAACTCGCTGGCGAGTTTGACGCGCTGCGCCTCTCCCCCTGACAGCGTCGGCGCGGGCTGACCGAGGCGGACGTATCCGAGACCGACGTCCACCAGTGTCGTCAGGTGCCGGCTGATCGCGGGGATGGCTGCGAAGAACTCCGCCGCCTCCTCGATGGGCAGGTCGAGAACCTCCGCGATCGTCTTGCCCTTGTAGTGCACCTCCAGGGTCTCCCGGTTGTACCGCGCCCCGTGACATTCCGCGCATGGCACGTACACATCGGGCAGGAAGTTCATCTCGATGCGCAGGGTCCCGTCTCCGGTGCAGGCCTCGCAGCGGCCACCCTTCACGTTGAAGGAGAAGCGGCCCGGTGCGTAGCCACGGATCTTCGCCTCCTCGGTCTCCGCGAACAGTCGCCGGATGTGGTCGAAGACGCCGGTGTAGGTCGCGGGGTTGGAGCGGGGTGTGCGGCCGATCGGGCCCTGATCCACATGGACGACCTTGTCGAGGTGGTCCACGCCGGTGACCGTCCGGTGGCGGCCCGGAACCCGCCGGGCCGCATGCAACTCCCGTGCCAGGACCGTGTAGAGCACGTCGTTGACCAAGGTCGACTTCCCGGAGCCTGAAACCCCGGTGACGGCGACCAGGACCCCGAGGGGGAAGTCCACAGTCACGTCCTTGAGATTGTGCTCGCGCGCGTTGTGCACCGTCAGTACCCGCTCCGGGTCGATCGGTCGCCGGATCGGAGGTACATCGATGCTCTTGCGGCCGGACAGGTAGGCCCCGGTGATCGAGTCCTTGTTCTTCAGCAGATCCTTCAAGGGTCCGGACACCACGACTTGCCCGCCGTGCTCGCCCGCAGCAGGCCCGATGTCCACCACCCAGTCGGCAGCCCGGATGGTGTCTTCGTCGTGCTCGACGACGATCAAGGTGTTGCCGAGGTCCCGAAGCCGCACGAGGGTCTCGATGAGGCGATGGTTGTCGCGCTGATGCAGCCCGATGCTGGGCTCATCCAGGACGTAGAGCACGCCCACCAGTCCGCTGCCGATCTGGGTGGCCAGCCGGATGCGTTGCGCCTCGCCCCCGGCGAGCGTGCCGGCGGCGCGGTCCAAGGTCAGGTAGTGCAGGCCGACGTCGATCAGGAAGCGCAGCCGGGCGTTCACTTCCTTGAGGACCCGCGCGGCGATCTGTGTCTCGCGGTCGTCGAGTTCGACGTCCTCGAGGAAGGCAGCACATTCCGCGATGGGCATCTCCGCGACCTCGGCGATGTTCTTCCCGCCGATCGTGACCGCGAGGCTCAGGGGCTTCAGCCGTGCCCCGTGACAGGCGGGACAGGGGATGTCGCGCATGTAGCCCGCAAACCGCTCCCGCATGGTGTCCGACTCCGAGGTCGCGTGCCGGCGTTCCACGAACGGCACCACCCCCTCCCAGCCGGTGGCGTACTCACGCTGCCTGCCGTACCGGTTGCGGTACTTGACGATGACCTGCTCGCCGCGGCCGTAGAGCAGGACGTGCTGGACGTCCTCCCCGAGGTCCTCGTACGGCGTGCTCATGTCGAAGTGCAGTTCCTCAGCCAATGCGGAGATCAGCCGCTGGAAGTACTCCGACGAACTGCCGCCGGTCATCGGCGCAAGGGCGCCGTCCTCCAGGCTCAGCCCGGGATTCGGGATCACGAGCTCCGGGTCGACCTCCATGCGGGTGCCCAGCCCCCCGCACTCGGCACATGCACCGAACGGGGAGTTGAAGGAGAAGCTGCGGGGCTCGAGCTCCTCGAAGCTCAGGCCGTCGTCAAGGCAGGCCAGATGTTCGCTGAAGGTGGTCTGTCGAGCCGGGTCGTCCTCGTCGACGTCCACGCGATCGATGACCACCACACCGCCACCGAGCCGGAGGGCGGTCTCGACTGTGTCGGTCAGGCGTCGTCGTCCCGAGGGCTTCGCGACAAGCCGGTCGACCACCACTGAGATCGAGTGCTTGACCTGCTTGCGCAACTTGGGAACGCCGTCCAGCGGGTAGGTGCGACCGTCTACCTCGACCCGGGCGAACCCCTGTGTCTGCAGCGACCTGAACAGGTCAACGAACTCGCCCTTGCGTTCGCGCACCACCGGTGCCAACACCTGGAAGCGTGTCCCCTCCGGGAGGTTCAGGATCTGATCCACGATCTGCTGAGGCGTCTGCCGGGAGACCGGCTTGCCACACTTGGGGCAGTGCGGATGTCCGATCCGTGCGTACAACAACCTCAAATAGTCGTAGACCTCGGTGATGGTGCCCACGGTGGAGCGCGGGTTGCGGCTCGTGGATTTCTGATCGATGGAGACGGCCGGGCTGAGACCTTCGATGAAGTCCACGTCTGGTTTATCCAGCTGGCCGAGGAACTGCCGGGCGTACGCGCTCAGGGACTCCACGTAACGGCGCTGACCCTCGGCGAAAATCGTGTCGAAGGCGAGACTGGACTTGCCGGAGCCGGACAGGCCGGTGAAGACGATCAGGGCATCACGTGGCAACTCGACATGGATGTCCTTGAGGTTGTGCTCGCGCGCGCCGCGCACGATCAGTCGCTCCTGCACCTCACAAGGCTAACCAGAGGCTGTGACACCGCACGCGGGCCCTGCACCGCGCGATCACCGCTACCGTCGAAGGATGTCCTCCGGTACATCCACCGACACCTGGCACTTCTTCGCACGACCCTGGCTGGCCGCCCTCGCCCTGGCCTGGACGGTGGGGGTCATCGACTCGTACTCGTTCGCTGAGTACGGGGTCTTCACGTCCAATCAGGCAGGCAACCTCGTGGTCCTGGGCAACGAACTGCCGCAGGATCCGCAACGGGCGACGCTGGCCGGTCTGTCCCTGCTCGGGGCCGTGGCAGGCGTTGCGGCGGCGACCGTGCTGCAGCGTCTGTTCGCGAAGGGGCCCTGGTTGAAGGTGGCGGTTCCGCTGGTGTTCATGGTGATGCTGATGGTGGTCGGGTGGTTCCTGCGCCATGTCGTCGGGAGCCCGCCGGAAACCCTGGTGCCCGTGACCAGCGCCGCGCTGGCCGGGCTCGCCACGGCGGCGTACCGTACGCCGGCCATTCAGGGTTGGATCACCGCCAACACCGGCGCGGTTCTGACGACTGTGCACACAGCGTTCGAGACCCGCGAAGAGCGCCGCGCGTCCGTTAAACCCGTGCAGCCGGCGATCATGATCACCGTCGGGTTCCTCTCCGGCGCCCTGCTGTGGGGATCCGGGGTATTCGGCACCACCGACCCGACACCCGTCGCCCTGATCCCCACGATTATCGCGCTGGTGCTCGCCGTGGTGAACGCACGCAGATCCGGTGATCGTACGCGGTCCGGCCGGAGTAGTTTGGGCGCATGACGTACACCGGCAAGACCCGGGTCGGGGGGCCCGCCCAAGTCCACGAACTCGGTCTGCTGAGCATCTCGAAGCTCGCCGTCGGACCGATGGACAACAACTGCTACCTCCTGCGCTGCCGACGCACAGGCGAACAACTGCTCATCGACGCGGCGGCCGAACCAGACCGCATCCTCGACCTCATCGGACCCGACGGGGTGGTCGCGGTGGTGACCACCCACGCGCATCAAGACCATTGGGGTGCGCTGCAGGCCGTGCTGGAGGCGACCGGCGCTGTCAGCATCGCGCACGCGATCGACGCTGACAGCATCGGTGCCCAGGTGGACCGGACCGTCGTGGACGGCGATGTCATCAGCGTCGGCGATTGCGATCTGCAGGTGATCCACCTGGTGGGTCACACGCCCGGCTCGATCGCGCTGCTCTACGACGACCCGCAGGGTGAGCCACACTTGTTCACCGGGGACTGCCTGTTCCCGGGCGGCGTCGGCAAGACCTGGCGACCGGAGGACTTCGACACGTTGCTCGCGATGGTGAGGGAGAAGATTTTCGACCGGCTGCCCGACGAGACGTGGGTGTATCCCGGGCACGGCAACGACACCAGCCTCGGCGCCGAACGCCCATCTCTGCCCGAGTGGGAAGCGCGGCGCTGGTGACCGACCCGGTCACCAAGGGGGGCATCTCACTCACCTCGGCTGCCGCGATGGGCGTCGGCGGGATGATGGGTGCGGGGCTCTACACGCTGTTGGGGCTGGCCGTGGACAGCACCGGCTCGTTGTTGCCCTTCGCGTTCCTGCTTGCCGGCTTCGCAGCCGCCTTCTCGGTCTACTCGTACTCGAAACTCGGCGCGAAATATCCCAGCCGCGGAGGCGCTGCACAGTTCCTCCTCGAGGAGTACGGACAAGGTGTGGTGTCCGGCGGACTCAACGTCTTCCAATACGTCGCCTACCTGATCGCGACGGCGCTGTACGCGGCAGGCTTCGCCGAATACTTCACAGTGGTGCTCGGCGGGGACCTCCCGGACTGGACGGCGAAGGCCATCGGTGCCGGCGTCGTGGTGCTGTTCACCCTCGTGAACATGGTTGGCACCCGTCTGGTCGGCCGAGCCGAGACCATCATCATCGGCGTGGAATCGGTGATCCTCGTCGCCTTCATCGCATTGGGGGTCGGGAAGGCGGACTTCGGCCAGGTCCTCGGGGGTGAGCATCCCAACGGCGTTGTGGGCGTTTTGACCGGTGCCGCGCTGCTCTACGTCACCTATCAGGGCTTCGGGGTCGTGACGAACACCTCGGGTGAGATGCTGCACCCGAACAAGGAACTGCCGCGGGCGATGTTCAGTGCCCTGGCCATCGTGGCCGTGGTGTACCTGGTGGTGAGCACCCTGGTGGTCGGTCTGCTGAGTGTGGCGAAAATGCAGCAGGACGCCGGGCACGTGCTGGCCGACGCAGGCGAGGCAGTGCTCGGGAACGTCGGCTTCCTGGTCATCTCCGGGGCCGCGATCCTGGCCACTGCGTCCGCGGTGAACGCCACCATCTTCGCCGCCTCCAACGTGGGCTACGACGTGTCACAGAACCACCAGATCTCTGCATCACTGACCCGGACCGTGTGGCGGTCGACCCCGGTGGCCCTGTTCGTGTCCGGATCGGTGACGGTCCTGTTCGTCCTGTTCTTCCCGCTGTCCGCGGTCGGACAGATGACGAGCCTGGCGTTCTTGGTGGTCTATGGCAGCGTCAGCTACGGACACCTCCGGCTGCGGGCCCACACCGGGGCCAAAGCGTGGCCGCTGTGGACGGCAGTGGTCCTCAATGCCGCCCTGTTCATCGCTCTGCTCATCGACGCGGTGCGGTCGGGATCACCCGCGACCTGGATCACTCTGCTCGCGGCACTGTTCGGCAGTTTCGCGTTCGAGGCCTACTTCAGACGGCGTCACCCGCAGCCTCCGCCCGCATGAGACGCTCGCGCAAGACGTCGTAGATCGGGGTCGATCCGAGCATCGTGCACACCACCATCGCAGTGCCCGCTGCGACCAGCATCGGGACCAGAACGGCCGTGGTCGCCGTCATCTCGACGCAGAGAACGATGCCGGTGAGCGGGGAGCGGACAACGGCCGCGAAGAAGGTCGACATCCCGACGATCGCGAACGCTGCGACCGGGAGTCCGGCGGACGGAACGAGTGTGTTCACCCCCACGGCGAGCACGGATCCGATGGTGGCCCCCACGACGAGCAACGGTGCGAACAGCCCACCGGGTGTGCCCGCGCTGTAGGACAAGGGCCCCAAGAACCAGCGGACCAGCAGGATGACCAGCAACGTGCCGAAGGGGAAGTCCACGTTGAGGACCCGGTCCGCGAGGATCTCCCCGCCCCCGACGAGCCACGGCGCTGCGACCCCGAGTAGCCCCACCAGCGCCCCGATCACCGCGGCCTTGGCTTCTGGGGGCCACCCCTTCCAGCGCTGCATGAGGTCGAGGTTCCACACGATCAGCCGGTTGTAGTACATCCCCAACACAGCGACCAGTGCACCGAGAGCGACGTAGAGCGGCAGGACCCACAGAGGACCCTGATCCACGCGCCCGACGGGCAGGACAGGCTCCCTTCCGACGATCAGGTAGGCGGTGGCCAGCGCCACACTCGATCCGACGAGGGTGGCGACCAGCAATCGGGTGCGGATGGCCCGATCCAGTTCCTCGAGCACGAAGACGGCCCCTCCGAGGGGGGCGCTGAAGGCCACACCCAGACCCGCTCCGGCCAGCGCCGAACTCAGTGTCCGGGTGTCATGGGGGTCCAGGCTGGCGCGCCGGGACACCTCGCCACCGACGGCCGCGCCCATCTGGACGGTGGGCCCCTCCCGGCCCAGCGCCATGCCCACGCCGAGGGCCAACGTGCCACCGACGAACTTCGCCGGGATCACCCGTATCGGAGCGGGGTGCCCCTCGTGACGGACCATCGCCTCGACGCGTTGCACACCACTGCCGGCGGATTCCGGCGACCAGCGCACTATCGCCCGGGCAGCCGCCACTGCCAGTGCTGCCAAGAAGACCGGCAGCAACAGTCGCACCCCGCCCAGATCACGGCACCAGGCCAGCAGGTCCTCCCACCACTGGCCCGCGTACCGCAATGCCAGGCGGAACAGACCGCCCAGCACTCCTGTGACCACACCACCCAGTGCAGCCAGGAGGGCGAGCTTGAGCAGCCCTTGTAGTGAACTGTCGTCCGGTGGGGGCGCGTCAGGCAGCTCCTCGGACGTCACGGCGTGATTCTAGGGCGCGTGTGGGCGCTATTCCTTGCCGGAGGGATCGGCGGGTTCGACGTACCGTTCGTGCAGCAGGCTGGCGATGACCGTGATGGTGAGGATGACGATGATCACCAACAGACTCAGCCAGTTGGAGATCACGGGGACGTCGAACGGTTCCCCGTTGTTCAGGAAGGGCAGGGCGTTCTCGTGCATCGCCTCGAGGATGAGTTTCACGCCGATGAAACCCAGCACGGCGGCCAAGCCGATCCCGAGGAACACAAGCCGATCGAGGAGGTTTCCCAGCAGGAAGAACAACTGACGTAGCCCCATCAACGCGAACACGTTGGCGGTGAAGACCAGGAACGGGATCTGGGTGAGTCCGAAGATGGCCGGGATGCTGTCCACCGCGAACAGCAGGTCGGTGGTGCCGATGGCGATCAGGACGACGAGCATCGGCGTGAAGACCCGCCGGCCGTCGAGAACCATGCGCATCTTGGTGCCGTGGAAGTCCGGTGCGATCGGTACCAGGCGGGCCACCAACCGGACCACGGCGTTCTCCTTGTACTCCTCGTCGTCGTCCTCGCCATGGGTGGCCAGACGGATCGCGGTGATGATGAGGAAGATCCCGAAGATGTAGAAGACCCAGGAGAACTGCGCGATGATCGCGGCACCGAGTGCGATGAATATCCCGCGCAGGACGAGCGCGATGATGATCCCCCACATCAGGACGTACTGCTGCAGCTCTCTGGGCACGTAGAACCGGGCCATGATCAGGACGAACACGAAGAGGTTGTCGACGCTCAGTGAGTACTCCGTCAGCCATCCGGAGAAGAACTGCACTGCGATGTCGCCCCCGAACTGCCAGCCGAGGAACAGGCCGAACAGGATGGCCGACCCGACGAAGAGTCCGAGCCAGCGCAGCAGTTCCGGGGTCTTGGGAACATGGGGGCGGCGGCCGACGATCCAGAAGTCGAGGGTGAACAGCACCAGGAACAACGCGATGGTGGCAGCCCACAGCCACCCGGGGACGGTCACGACCGCGCGTCCTGCATGCCCCGTAGTTCCTTCTTCAACTCGGCGATCTCGTCTCGATATCTGGCCGCCACTTCGAACTGCAACTCTTCGGCGGCGTTGTGCATGGCCTGCGTCAGTTGTTCTATCAGATCGGCCAGATCCTGTGCCGGCATGGATCCGAGAGCCGTGGCATGACGGCCCACCTCCGCGGCCGGGGCTTTCGGTCCCACGCCCCTGCTCAGACCGCGGCCCGAGCCGGCCAGGAGTTCCTGGGTGTCGGCATCCTCGCGGGCCAGCAGGTCGGTGATGTCAGCGATCTTCTTGCGGATGGGTTGCGGATCGAGGCCCCGCTCCTCGTTGTAGGCGATCTGCTTGGCGCGGCGCCGGTTGGTCTCATCGATGGCCGTGCGCATCGACTCTGTGATGGTGTCGGCG
>CALFYG010000266.1 GCA_937952095.1 uncultured Micrococcales bacterium
GGCACGGCACCCGCACTGCGGATGACGTCCTCCGCGATGGCGTCGAGTTCCATGCCCGTCACACCCGGACGGACCGCCGCGCTCACCGCCGCGAGGGCGTCGGCGACGACCAATCCGGCCCGCCGCATCAGACCGATCTGTTCGTCGGACTTGATCTGGATGCGCGGTTGGCGGCGGAACAACCTACTGTCCCAATGCGGCCAGGAGACGGCCCGTGACCTCGTCCATGGAGCCCATGCCGTCGACCTTCACCAACAGCCCACGCTCGTCGTAGACGCGCACGAGCGGCTCGGTCTGCTCGGCATAGACGTCCATGCGCCGGCGGATGACATCTTCGGTGTCGTCGGCGCGGCCCTGCTCCTTGGCGCGGTTCAGCAGCCGGGCGACGACCTCGTCGGTGTTGGCCGTGATCTCGACGACCTTGTCGAGGCGGGTGTTCAGCCCGGTGAGCATGCCGTCGAGCTCGTCCACCTGCGCGAGCGTGCGGGGGTAACCGTCGAGGATGAAGCCGTTCGCGGCGTCCGGTTCGGCGAGTCGGCTGGCCACCATCGAGTTGGTCACCTCGTCGGGGACGTACTCGCCGGACTCCATGTATCGCTTGGCTTCAAGACCGAGCGGGGTCCCGGCCGCGAGGTTGGCGCGGAAGATCTCGCCGGTCGAGATGTGCGGGACCTGCAGGCTCTCGGCGACCTTGACGGCCTGCGTGCCTTTGCCCGCTCCGGGCGGACCCATGAGAACAATGCGCATTATCGCAAGAACCCTTCGTAGCTGCGTTGCTGCAGTTGAGCTTCGATCTGCTTCACAGTATCGAGTCCGACACCCACCATGATCAGCAACGAGGTACCGCCGAAGATGAAGCTCTGGCCCACCCCGAGTGATCCGAAGGCGTATAGCGGGATCACCGCCACGATGGCCAGGTAGATCGACCCTGGGAAGGTCAAGCGGCTCAAAACGTAGGCCAAGTACTGCTCGGTCGGCTTGCCGGCACGGATACCCGGGATGAAGCCGCCGTACTTCTTCATATTGTCGCTGACCTCGACCGGGTTGAACGTGATCGAGACGTAGAAGTACGCGAAGAAGATGATCATCGCGACATAGAAGAGCACGTACAGCGGCTCGGTCCCGCGCGAGAAGTTCCGTGCGATGAACTGGCCCCACTCGGAGTTGGTGTTGCCGCTGACCGTCGACAAGAGCTGCGGGATGTACAACAACGACGACGCGAAGATGACCGGGATGACACCGGCCATGTTCACCTTCAGGGGGATGTAGGTCGAGGCGCCACCCATGAGCCGGGAGCCAACCATCTTCTTGGCGTACTGCACCGGGATGCGGCGCTGGGCCTGCTCCACGTAGACGACGGCGGCGATGATGACAACGCCGACCGCGAGTGTCAGCAGCAGGATGAAGGTGCCGCGTGTCTGGTAGATCGACCAGAACTGCCCCGGCATCCCCGCGATGATCGACACGAAGATCAGCAGGGACATACCGTTACCGACACCACGGTCGGTGATGAGCTCACCGAACCACATCAATGTCGCCGCACCCGCGGTCATCGTGATGACCATCGTGATGATCAACGGGATCGACTGGTTGGGGATCAGGTTCTCGTTACACCCGGTGAACAGCTGTCCAGGCGTCCGCGCCAGCGAGACGAACGCGGTGGCCTGCAGCACCGACAGCCCGATCGTCAGGTACCGCGTGTACTGCGTCATCTTCGCCTGGCCTGATTGACCCTCCTTGCGCAAGGCCTCAAGACGCGGGATCACAACGGTGAGCAACTGGATGATGATGCTTGCCGTGATGTACGGCATGATCCCGAGCGCGAAGACGCTCAGTTGCAGCAGCGCTCCACCACTGAACAAGTTGATCAGCCCGTAGAGGGAGTTGCCCTCCACCAGGGACAGACAGGTCTGGATCGCGGTGTAGTCAACGCCCGGGGTCGGGATGATGGCACCCATGCGGTAGATCGCGATCAGGCCGAGGGTGAACAGGATCTTGTTGCGAAGGTCCGGGGTGCGGAACGCCGCAGCGAATTGCGATAGCAAAGATCCTCCTCGCGCACCGGCGGGCGCGCAGACATGACTGGTTCTGACCCGAGGGTAGCAAGGGCGGGGATGGTCGGGGGGCGGTCGGGGCGGGGGTTCGTTCAGCCGAACGCGGACTCCAGCACCGCCGCCGCCTGCGCGGCCACCATCTCGTCATCCCTGGAGCGCTCACGTGCCGCGCTGCCCCCGGCGAAGCCGAAGACCACGGGCGCTCCGGTGAGGCTGCGCAGGTTGTACCACTCGGCCCACCGCCCCGCGGGTGCGGACATGATCTGCATGATCTGGACGTCCGGCCACCAGCGCTTGGGGTAGCGCAGGAACACCTTCTCGAGATTGCCGCTGATGAGGCTGTCCAGCGCCCGCTCGACCGACGTCGGCATCGGAAGCTCCGGGATACCCGCCTGCAGCAACGGCAAGGGGACGGCCACTACCGCGGCATCGGCGGTGACCCCGCCCGCGCGAACCCTGCGCCCGATCTCGATCCGGCGTACGGGGGTTTTGAGGCGCACGTCGAGCCCCTCGGCCATCATCCTCGGCACACGGTCGAACCCCCCGGCCACGAGTTTGTGCCGGCCGCGGTAGACGTTGCCCTCCCACAGTGCCTGCGCCCCGAGACGCTCGACATCGACCCCGTACTCCATCGTCAATTCCGTGAGCTGGGCCAACTGACGGGCGTCGGTGTCGGGCACCCAACCCTGCCGCGCCAGCATCTCGGCGACCGAGGCGCCTGCCGGCGGCTTCGGCCGGCTCGCGGCGGACACCGCACGCCACAGGCTCCGGTCGGCCTTCACGACCCCGGCTGCCCGCCTACCGGTTCCCGCTGTGCGGGCCAGCGCATCCTCCCAGTCGGTGGGGACAAGACGCAGACCTGCCCGGCGCACCAGCTTCACCATCGGGTTGTCCGTCACCCCGTGGATCCACGACGCGCCCATCTCCAGCGGTACCCCGAGGCTGCGGTCGGTGCGAACGCGGCCACCGACCCGTCCCCGGGCTTCCACCACAGTGACCTGCACCCCCGCCCGTGCCAGGACCTGCGCGGCGCGCAATCCGGCGAGCCCGGCGCCGATCACGACCACGGAACGCGCCTCGGGCACTACAGCCAGCAGTCGACGCGCGGCCCGACTGCCGGAGTTGTACGCCCCGTGCACGGTGGCCGGGTAGTCGGTGGCCACGAACTCTCCCGCCAGAACAACCCTCTGACCGATCACGGCCTCGGCGAGGACCTGGCGCGCCCGCCACGAAGTGCCCACGGCAAGCGCCGAATAGGACCCCAGGGACCACGGATCGGTGTCCCACCTCGTCACCCGGTGCGAGGGGCCTTTCGAACGGGCCACTGCGGGGGCGCCACCGGCCGCCGCAGTCGCCGCGGCCGCGGCGAGCAGGAAGTCGCGACGGCGCATGGGCCAAGGGTAGTTCGCGCCGCCTCACACCCTCGAGCGCTGCAATACCGCGCGACACGCCAGGGTGTCGCTTCAGCTTCGCCACACTCGACGAAGCATGGGTTTCGGGCCCGAACACGCGAGAGGGGCGCCGGATCTCCCGACGCCCCTTTCACACGTATCGCCTCAGGCGGTCGTCACCGATCCGCCGGCGGCCTCGATCTTGCTCTTCGCGGTGGCCGACGCCGCGTCCACAGTGACCTGCACGGCCACCGAGATGTCGCCGTTGCCGAGCACCTTGACGGGCTTGTTCTTGCGCACCGCGCCGCGGGCTACGAGCTCGTCGACCGTCACAGCGCCGCCATCCGGGAACAGTTCCTGGATCTGGGCGAGGTTCACGACCTGGTACGTGACCTTGTTCGGGCTCTTGAACCCACGCAGTTTGGGCAGCCGCATGTGCAGCGGGGTCTGACCACCTTCGAAGGCGGCCGACACCTGGCCACGCGCGTGCGAGCCCTTGGTACCGCGGCCCGCGGTCTTGCCCTTGGAGGCCTCACCACGGCCCTTGCGCGTCTTCGCGGTCTTCGCCCCGGGGGCCGGCCGCAAGTGATGCACCTTGAGGGTCATCTACTCCACCTCCTCGACCGTCACCAGGTGGATGACGGTGTTGACCATACCCCGCAGTTCGGGGCGGTCCTCGATCTCAACGGTCTGCCCGATCTTGCGCAGCCCCAACGAGCGCAGCGTCGCGCGCTGGTTGTCGGTGCCACCGATCGGGGAACGGGTCTGGGTCACACGCAACTTCATCAGGACCCCGTCCCTGCCGCCTGGGCGCGCAGCAGCGCAGCCGGGGCGACATCTTCCAGCGGCAGGCCACGGCGGGCCGCCACCTCCTCTGGACGCTCGAGCGACTGCAGCGCGGTGACCGTGGCACGCACGATGTTCAGCGCGTTGTCCGACCCCAGCGACTTGCTCAGCACGTCGTGGACGCCGGCGCACTCGAGCACGGCGCGCACCGGGCCACCGGCGATCACACCGGTACCGGGCGATGCCGGGCGCAGAAGCACGACGCCGGCGCTGTCCTCACCCTGCACGGGGTGCGGGATGGTGCCCTGGATCCGCGGGACCTTGAAGAAGTGCTTCTTGGCCTCCTCGACACCCTTGGCGATCGCGGCCGGCACCTCCTTGGCCTTGCCGTAGCCCACACCGACCATGCCGTCGCCGTCTCCGACGACAACCAGCGCGGTGAAGCTGAACCGACGACCACCCTTGACGACCTTGGCGACGCGGTTGATGGTCACAACCCGCTCGAGGTACTGCGACTTCTCCGCGCCACGACCGCCATCACGACGGTCCCGGCCTGAACGATTCTGATTCGACATATCTCTCCTAGAACTCCAGGCCGGCTTCACGTGCGCCATCGGCCACAGCGGCGACCCGGCCGTGGTAGCGGTAGCCGCCACGGTCGAACACCACCGAGGTCACCCCGGCGTCCTTCGCGCGCTCGCCGACGAGCTTGCCGACGGTCTGCGCCTTGGTGGTCTTGTCGCCGTCGACGGCACGCACGTCGGCCTCCATGGTCGACGCCGAGGCCAGGGTCTTGCCGACGCTGTCGTCGACGACCTGCACCTCGATGTGGCGCGCGGAGCGGAAGACGACCAGGCGCGGACGCGCGGTCGTTCCGGTGACCTTCTTGCGAACCCGGGAGTGGCGGCGGCTGCGCGACACACTGCGCTTGGACCCCGATCCGAGTTTCGTGACAACGCTGCTCATCACTTACCTGCCTTCCCGGCCTTGCGGCGGATGTGCTCGCCGGAGTACCGGATGCCCTTCGCCTTGTACGGGTCCGGCTTGCGCAGCTTGCGGATGTTCGCAGCCACCTCGCCGACCAACTGCTTGTCGGTGCCCGAGACGGTGAACTTCGTCGGGCCCTCGACCTGGAAACTGATGCCCTCGGGCGCGTCCACCTGAACGGGGTGGCTGAAGCCCAGGGAGAACTCCAGACCCTGTCCCTTGGGGACGACGCGGTAACCGGTACCGGAGATCTCGAGGGTCTTCGAGTAGCCCTCGGTCACACCGGTGACCATGTTGGCGATGAGCGTGCGGCTCAAGCCGTGCAGGCTCTTGCTGCGGCGCTCGTCGTTCGGACGCTTCACCTCGATGACGCCGTCGGTCTGCTCGACGGTGATCGGCTCGGCGACCACGTGGGTCAGCGAGCCCTTCGGGCCCTTCACGGTGACGGTCTGGCCGTCGATGTCGACGGTGACACCGCTGGGGACCGGAACCGGGTTCTTGCCAATGCGCGACATGTCGATCCCTTACCAGACGTAGGCGAGGACTTCCCCGCCCACGCCCTTCTGCTCGGCCTGTCGGTCCGTGAGCAGGCCCGACGAGGTGGAGATGATGGCGATGCCCAGCCCACCGAGAACGCGGGGCATGTCGCCACGCTTCGCGTAGACCCGCAGTCCGGGCTTGCTGACGCGGCGCACACCGGAGATGGAGCGCTCACGGTTCGGGCCGTACTTCAGGCCCACGACGAGGGTGCGCCCCACGGTGGCGTCCTCGGTGCGCACGTCGGCGACGTAGCCCTCGGACTTGAGGATCGTGGCGATCCCCTCTTTGATCTTGGAGTGCGGCATCGCCACCTCATCGTGGTGCGCCGCACTGGCGTTGCGCAGACGGGTCAACATGTCTGCGATCGGGTCGGTCATGCTCATAACGGTCTTCTTTCTCGCCGTGGTTTCCGCGTGGACCTTCGGCGTTCGGGGTCGGTGGCTACCAGGAGCTCTTGGTCACGCCGGGCAGTTCACCGCGGTGGGCCATCTCGCGCAGACACACGCGGCACAGCCCGAACTTGCGGTACACCGAGTGCGGCCGGCCACACCGCGAGCAGCGGGTGTAGGCGCGGACCTTGAACTTCGGCTTCTTCTGGGACTTCTCGATCAATGCCTTCTTGGCCATATCAGTTCTCCTTGAACGGCATGCCGAGCAACGTGAGCAGCGCGCGGCCACCCTCGTCGTCGACCGCGCTGGTCACGATGGTCACGTCCATGCCCCGGGGGCGGTCGATCTTGTCCTGATCGACCTCCGGGAACATGACCTGCTCGGTCAACCCGAAGGTGTAGTTGCCACGGCCGTCGAACTGCCGCGGCGACAGACCGCGGAAGTCACGGATGCGGGGCAGTGCCACCGACATCAGCCGGTCCAGGAACTCCCACATCCGGTCGCCGCGCAGGGTCGTGTGCGCGCCGATCGGCTGACCCTCGCGCAGCTTGAACTGGGCGATGGACTTGCGGGCCTTGGTCACCTGCGGCTTCTGGCCGGTGATCGTGGCCAGGTCACGCACGGCGCCGTCGATGAGCTTGCTGTCGCGGGCGGCGTCGCCGACACCCATGTTCACGACGACCTTGGTCACCGTGGGCACCTGCATGACGTTGTCCAGGCCGAGCTGCTCCTTGAGCGCCGACTTGATCTCGTCGTTGTACCGCTGCTTCATGCGCGGTCCGGTCGTGGTCGCGGTCATGCGATGTCCTTACCTGTCCGGCGAGCCACTCGCACCCGCCGCGTTCCTTCGTACGTCGTGCCGTCGGCGCGACGCTTCTCCACGGACTCCCGGCGCGAACCCACGCGGGTCGCCTTGCCGTCCTCGTCCACGAGCATCACGTTCGACACGTGGATCGGGGCCTCGGTGTGGATCAGACCGCCGGTCTTGGCGCCCCGGTCCCCCTGCCCGACCTTCGTGTGCTTCACCACGCGGTTGACACCCTCGACGATCACCCGCTGGGTCTCCGGGTCCACGACCAGCACGCGGCCGGTGGTGCCCTTGTCCTTGCCGGAGATCACCTGCACGGTGTCGCCCTTACGGATCTTCACGCCTGCCATCACAAAACCTCCGGTGCCAGCGAGATGATCTTCATGAACTTCTTGTCCCGCAGCTCCCGGCCGACAGGGCCGAAGATGCGGGTTCCGCGAGGCTCACCGTCACCCTTGAGGATGACTGCGGCGTTCTCGTCGAAGCGGATGTACGAGCCGTCGGGACGGCGCTTCTGCTTGGTGGTACGCACCACCACTGCCTTCACGACCTCGCCCTTCTTGGCCGAGCCGCCGGGGATCGCGTCCTTCACGGTGGCGACGATGACGTCACCGATGCCGGCG
>CALFYG010000267.1 GCA_937952095.1 uncultured Micrococcales bacterium
TCTCGCTGACCGGCTGGGGGTCGCCGGTGTCGTCGTCCATGATCCTCCGGGCTGTCGGCTGCCACCGAGGCTAGCGCTGCGCCTGCCATCCCCGCGCGCGAATCACTACTGTGGCGCCGTGACCCCCCGGACCGTGGTTCTGGCAGACCTGAGCAGTTGGGAAGCATGGTTACATCTGGCGGGGGCGTTGCGGCGTGAGGGTTTCGATGTCGTCCGCTTCACGCGGGCGGATCTGGGCAGGACGCAAAGGGTTCTGGTCGGCATGGAGCGGCTGGTGTTCACACAGACACATCCGGTCCTGAGGTTCGCGGGCGCCGACGTCGACGTGTCCCCGCTGTTCGCCTGGCTGGATCGATCGGCCGATGTGCAGATGGTCGATGCGATCGGCGCCGTCCTCACCGGCACCGGTCAGTGGGACGCCTCCCGCCGACTGCACCGGGTACACGTACCCGGGATCGCTGAGACCGCCATCTACGACAAGTGGATCTACACCCAACTGGCAGCTGAGGCAGGCGTGACCGTGCCCAACAGTCGCGAACTCACCGACGCGCTACCTGCGGGGCAGTGGGTCCTCAAGGGCCGTGTCGGATCCGGCGGTGACCGCGTCCGCCTGGTGTCCTCGAACCAGGAGGTCCAGCAGGCCCTGCGCGACTGGGACACGAGCGCATCCCAGTCCTTCATCCAGTCGAAGGTCGGCGGTGACCTCTGGAATGTCGGCGGCGTGGCACATGAGGGTGAGGTCCTGGTCGCTGCGGCGTACCGGGCGTTCAGCGCCCCGGACGATCCGGAGGGCCCGCCGGTTGACATCCAGATCGAGCCGAAGCCCGATCAGATCGAGGCAACGCGCAGGTTCGTGGCCGCACTGGGGTACTCGGGTCCCTTCGCGATCGACTTCCTCGACGACGGCGTTGCCCACCTGCTCGACTTCAATCCGCGCTTCTTCGGCACATGGGCGGCGATGCAGTCCGCTGGGGTCGATCTGCTGGGTGCCTACCTGTCGATCTTGGGACGGCCGTGGACGCCTTCGACCACCGTGATCGATGCCGCTCGGATCCCCTCGTCGGTGACCGGTCAGGACTCGCTCGGTGCGGCGTGGCGCCGTGGCCGGGTCCTGAGCAGGCGTTTGGAGCCCACGGTGGGCGCCCGGGCCAGTGCGGTGATGCGGCTGCAGGCACTGGCCAACGGGCGGTCCCGCCGTGATCCGGGACCTTCGGTGGCGATCGCGTACAGCGAGCCGTGGCTGGCCGCTCTGCAGTGGGGCGGCGCGCTGCGGCATGCCGGCGTGCACGTCGCGCGATACACAGTCGCACCCCTGAGTCGCTTGCAGAGCCTCAGGCAGGCCGGCGAGGGCCTGTGCTTCGACGAGTCGCACCTCGTTCTGCGTGACTTCGAGACTCACATCGAGGTCACGGACCCCGCGGCTGTGGTGGCCGGGCACCTCGACGTGCAGATGACCGAGCGGGTCCTGGCCGCCATCGCACCCACCAGCGCATGGCAGGACAACCCGCACCTGCACCATGTCCCACCGAACGTGGATGAGGCTCTGCTGTACGACAAGGACCTGTTCGTCCGTTGGGCCGGGGAGCGCGGGCTGCCGGTGCCGCGGCAGTGCGGCCTGGGGGAGCAGCCGGCGACCTTCCCGGTGATCGTCAAACCGGTGACCGGGTACGGTGGCGTCGGCGTGACCGTCTGCCATTCCGCCGAGGAGTTGGCGGCGGCCATCGTTGATCTAGGGGACAAGCAGGCCGTCGTTCAGGAGTTCCTGCCCGGTCGACAGGTCAATGTCGGCGGGGTCGCGCACGAGGGACGCGTGTTGCTGGCCGCGCCCTATGAGCCGTTGGCTTCGCGATCGCATCCGACCGGCCCCCCGGTCGCGCTCCGGACGGTGGACGCCCCCGAAGCCGTCGACGTGGCGTCGGCGGCGATGCGGGCTCTGGAGTACACCGGCCCCTTCTGCCTGGACCTCGTCGCCGGCGCAGACGGGCGGATGCGGATCGTGGACCTCAATGCCCGGGAGTTCGGATCGTGGACGGGACTTCAGCGGGCAGGGCTCGATCTGGTCGGCGCCTACCTGTACACGCTGGGCCTGGGCGAGATGCCGGCGGTGCGAACGGTACGCGCGGGGGACGAGTACGACGTGGATGCCGACCCGCACGATCGGCTGTCGTCGTCGCTGCCGCGGGTGATGTCGGACATGGTCGCCGTGGTCGGGGTGCGAGGGGTGTTGTGCCAGAGTGCGCAAATCGTGGCCAAGCACTCGCGGGGATAGGACTCACCAGCCAATCTGGTCGGCCAGGCTCGTCCCGTTCATCGTCCAGCCGGTCTTGCGCAGGCTGCTGCTCGGGACACCCAGGGTCTTCAGCGGGTACTGGGATCCGCCGCTGATGCTGACCTTGTCCAGCCACAGGCGGACCTGCGGCTCGTTGTTGTAGGACAGGATCTGCACGTGGTCGTACCCCTCGGGGTCGGTGTCCTTGATCGTGAGGTTGCGAATGGTCACATCGGAGATCGTCTGGCTTGCCTGGCTGTTGTAGAGCATCACGGCGCCGTGCACGATGCGCGGCTCGTTGGGCGACGGGCGGGCCGATGCGGTGGTCGCGGCCTGCTGGTTGGAGTTGAGCAGCGTGCCGCCGTCGACGAGGACGTTGCTCACACCGAACGTGTTGAACTCCTGCTCGGCGGAGATGTAGAGGGCCGCGCCGGCCGAGCCGTTGGCGTAGACGTCGCGGTAGGTGATGTTCTTGCCGCCGACGACGCTGAACGCGCGTCCCCACTTCTGCCCGTCGAGGGTGGGCTGGGTGATCTCGATGTTCTGGCATGGGGCGCCGTCGTTGAGGTAGGAGACGACCGCCACGCCGTCGTCGCCGGGGTTCTTGATGAACGGGCGGACGACCGTGCCGTCGTGGGAGGCCTCAGTCATGTGCAGGCCGTCGGCGCGGGTGTTCTTGATGACGACGTCCTGGATGGTGAAGTTGCCCGCGCCTCCCACGTAGAGGCCCGCCGCGGCGGAGCCGTCGATGACCACATTGCGGATCTGGGTGCCGGTCACCGAACCCACGCGCAGCTTCATCTGCTCGTAGGCGACCCAGCGCTGGGTCGTGCTGCCCATCCGGAAGGTCGGACCATCGATGGTGACGTTGTCGGCCTTGATCGCGACCGCGCTGGTGGCTTCGTTGGTGGCGAGCAGGACGCCGCCGCCGACGAGCGAGACGCCGGCTTTGCGGATGGTGAGGACGGCGGTGTGGCGGAAGGTCTTGCCGGTGGGGATGTGCAGCGTCTGCCCGGAGGTCAGGGAGTCGAAGGCCTTCTGAAGCGCCAGGGTGTCGTCCTTCACGCCGTCACCGACCGCGCCGAAGTCCACGGGGGACAGTGTGCCACTGGGCGGGGTGCCGGGGGTCAGGGTCGGCTCGGGCGTCGGCGTCGGCGTCGGGGTCGGCGGGGCAGTCGGCGTGGGTGTCGGCGTGGGTGTGGGCGTGGGTGTGGGCGTGGGGGTCGGCTTCGGGCGGGGTTTGCGAACCTTGGTCAGGATGCGGACGGTGGCCTCGCAAGCCTGCGTGTTCTCACGCTTCACCATCAACTTGGCCCTGGCCTTCTTCGACAGTTTGAGGGATACGCCGCTCTCACCGGTGACCCAGCGGGTCTTCGACTTCGTCTTGGCGCCGAACTTGAGGCTC
>CALFYG010000268.1 GCA_937952095.1 uncultured Micrococcales bacterium
CTGCCGACGGGCCGGTCGCCAGCGCCCGGACTGGTTGTTCTACGAGGTCTACGGCTTGTTCCGCCTGGCCGGGATCGCACAGCAGATCTGGTACCGCTACTACCACGGCCAGACGTCCAACCCGGCGTTCGCGATGTTCGGCCCCGCCGTGCAGTTCCTCGTCGCAAGGTGCGAGAAACTCATCGACTAGGGTCGGCGCTCGTACGTACTACGAGGTGGCACTGCGGCAGGGTGGGTGGCCGTCAGGTCAGCGGCGCTTCGGTGAAGGAGACCGTGAACGCGCGGCACCACACCACGACGCGCCAGTCCTGGTCGAGATCGGTACCGGTGGGAATCGCGTACTGCTGGTTGCCCTTGTTGCCCTTCAGCGCCCCGAGATCGACGGCGCCTTCGTCGCTGCCGGCGGGACTGTCGGCTGGGACGAGATACACCAGAAGGTCAGGCCCGTTGTCGGTCTCGAAATCCGTGAACGTGACCACGGCCTCACCGTTCGGCTTCTCGACGATCGAGGCCGTACCCGAGCCAGGATGCGAGGCGGCCTCGAACTGCCCACTTGCGACCAGGCGGTTCTCATCCGTCTGGGGGGCGTCCGCGGGCGACGACACCGAGGGCGCCGTCACAACCTGTTCATCGACGGCGTTGTCGGTGATCAGCGGGAGGCCCAGCCAGATTCCGGCGAGGCCGGCCGTGACGACGAACGGCACGGCCAGCCAGCCAAGCAGATCCCGTCGCTTACGGATGACGAGGAACAGCACAACGGCGAACGCCGCGAAGAACAGCGTGGTGAGCACCATCGCCTGGACATCGGAGCTCGCCAGACGGCCGAACACGATCACACCGATCGCCACCACAGCGACGACGGCGAGGGACAAGGCCGACTTTCTGATCATGCGGCCCATCCTTCGTCGCGCGGGCTCGCGGATCAACAGGTACCGGCACCCGGTAAGGATTTCGGAAGAAGTTGACCGCCGCGGTGTCCGCTCGCCCCGGCGGACCTCAACGCCCCCTGGAGCGGCTCACTCGCAACAGTCGTAGATCGTCGACGTTCGGCGCGTCCCATCCGCGCTTCACGCTGAGAAGTCGCACGATGATCAGCAGCACGATGGTGGACCATTCGTCGAGGGGCCGAGGCACCAATGTCCACATCGCCACGAAGTAGCCGGACGCCAGCAGAGCCGCGCTCGCGTACCAGGGCCCCTGCGCCATGACGGTGGGAACCTCCCCGGTCATGAGGTCCACGAGGGTGCCGCCACCGATCCCGGTCACCATCCCCAAGAAGATCCCGACCGGTGGGCTCACTCCGAGCGCCATCGCTTTGCCGGCGCCCACGACCACGAACATGGCCAGTGCCCACGCGTCGAGGATCACCAGCAGGGTCGAGTCGGCGGACAGTCGTCGTGCGAGCAACCCGCCCACCAGAGCGCACACGGCCGCCGTGCTGACGTACCACGGGTTCGAGACCGCCACCGGGGTGACGCCAAGGATGACATCACGCATGATCCCGCCACCGAGGCCGAGCACCACCCCGGCCACGAGGACACCGATGATGGGAGCGCCCCGGCGGTTGGTCACCGCTCCACCGAAGGTCGCACCGACGCCGACCGCCATGAGATCCAGCCACAGCGGGATCGCGGTGGGTGTCACGGCGGCTCCTGTACCTCGCGGCGGCAATTCATGCCCGGTCACCAGATAGCGTAGGTGGCCGAGTCCAGTGGAGGCGGACCATGAGTGAGACGTCGCAGGAGGACCCGCGCGACCCACGTCGTCCGTGGCAGATCGCCGTGGCGGTCTTGGCCATACTGACGCTGACCATGTTGATCATCAACCTCGTGCTGCGCGCGCGGGCGGACCAGGCGGTGACGAAAGAGCAGGAGGCGGTGGCCGCACTCGAAGGTTTGCGCTCAGAGAACGCCGAACTCGCGTCGCGCAACGAGCAGTTGCTGACCCAGTTGTCGGCGTCCAACGAACTCCTCGCGGGCATAGTGGCCCGGGTCGATGGCACCGGTGCAGCGGATGCGAATGTGGCCCGGCAGGTTGCGGCGCAGAGGGCGGCCGAGCGGGCGGCGGCCCGACGCGGCGCCGGCGCCCGCGAGCAAGCGGCCGTGCTGCGTGCCCAGTTGCGCAACGCGCAGATCTGCGCGGCGGGCGCCCTGCAGGCCCTGTCTCAAGTGCACTCCGGACCGGACATCGACTCCGGTTCAACGCAGGCGGCGGCGACGCTCGAGGCTGTGCTCCCGGCATGCCGGGCGGGGCTGGGGTGACGGGTGGAACTCGACGGGAACGGGTGGGTCGATTGCGGATGCGGGGCCAGGCACTGGGGTCGCCACGGTGCTGCGGGGCTGTTCCTCGTGGTCGACGACCACGTCCTGCTCCAACTGCGTCCCAAGTGGGCTCACGAAGGAGGTACCTGGGCCATTCCCGGCGGCGCACGCGACTCCCATGAATCCGTGGTGGCGACGGCGCTGCGGGAGGCCCAGGAGGAAGCGGCGATCAATCCGGGGCTGATCGAGGTGGTCGGGGTGCGGCGGCTGCAGCACCCCGATTGGCGCTACGACACGGTGATCGCACGTGCACCCGTGCGTCCCACCGTGGAGGAGCATGCCGAGAGTGTCCTTCTGGACTGGGTCGCCTTGGGAGATCTGGCCCACTGGGATCTTCACCAGGGGTTCCGTGACTCGCTGCCTGACCTGCTGCTGCCCCGAATCAGTCTTCTGATCGATGGTGCGAACGTCGTGGGCAGCCGCCCCGATGGCTGGTGGCACGACCGGGCCGGTGCTGCCGGCCGCCTGATCGACGAGTTGGACGCCATCGCGGGTCGGGTCGTCGAATTGTCCGGTGAACCACATCTGCTGGCGAACCTGGAGATGGTGGTCGAGGGCCGCGCCCGTGAGGTGGCCGATCCGGACCTGGACTCATTGGTCCGGGTGGTCCGCGCGGCCGGTGCCGGGGACGACACGATCGCCGACCGTTCCCGTACTCTCAAGGACGTGCTGGTGGTGACGTCGGACCGTGGTCTGCGCTCCCGCGTGCCGCGCAGCGTGCCGGTCTCCAGCCTCTTCGAGTGGCTCGGCTGATGGCCGGAAAGTCGCTGGAGCGCTATGCGTGGCTGTCGGTGGCCACGGGTGTTGTCGTGCTGGGACTCAAGACGCTCGCCTGGTACCTCACCGATTCGGTGGGACTGTTGTCCGACGCGCTGGAGTCGACGGTCAACATCGGCGCGGCACTGGTCGCTGTCTTCGCGCTGCGTGCGGCGAACCGGCCCGCCGATGCTGAACACCACTTCGGGCACGGCAAGGCCGAGTACCTGTCAGCAATGGTGGAGGGGTTCCTGATCCTCGCGGCGTCGGCAGCGATCATCGCCACCGCCGTCAACCGCCTGCTGTCCCCGCAGCCCCTGGAGCAGGTGGGGATCGGTCTGGCCATCTCGGTGCTTGCCTCCGCTCTCAATGGGGTCGTGGCGTGGATCCTGATCCGAGTGGGCCGGGAGCATCGGTCCGTAGTGCTGGTTGCAGACGGCAAACACCTGCTCACCGACGTCTGGACCTCAGCCGGCGTGGTCGTGGCGGTCGGTGCCGTCGCACTGACCGGCTGGGAACGGCTCGACCCGATCATCGCCCTGGTGGTCGGGGCGAACATCTTATGGACCGGCTGGGGGCTGCTACGCGATTCGGTATCGGGACTTCTCGATGAGCGGCTCTCCGATGAGGACATCGATGAGGTCGTCTCGGTGCTGGCCTCGCACGAATCGTCGACCGTGCACTTCCACGCGCTGCAGAGCCGGGCCGCTGGACGTCAGCGCTTCGTGTCCCTGCACATGCTGGTGCCGGGCTCATCGACAGTGCGGGCGGCCCACGATCTCGCCCAGCAGATCGAGGACGAGATCGACGCGCGACTACCTGAAACGGTCGTCAGCATCCACATCGAACCCCTGGAGGATCCGCGGGCCTGGGACGATATCCCCCGCGGCGCCGAACACCCCATGCACTCGTCACGTACGAGGTTCGACGAGGGGCCGGTCTCCGGATAGCCAGGGGTGTTCCCCGGCGAGCCACAGTTCGTGCTGAACGGGCCAGGTGTCGAGATACACCTGGGCCCTGCGCTCGAGTTCGGAATGCTCCGGTGTGAGCCTGCGCATGGCGGACACCACCGGTGGCGGGCAGTTCGCCACCAGGGCGGCCCAGTCCATCGCCGGGTCGCCGAGAGCCGCCCCGTCCCAGTCGAGGACCGCGATGAGGTCGCCGTCCGGACTCACCAGCAGGTTGCCCGCACTCAGATCTCCGTGCACAAGGCTGATCGGGGCGTGCGCGGCCTCGCGGGCGGCAGCGACACATGCGGGCTCGGGTGCGGTCCGGGCCAACACCTCCCACAACACCGGCCACGTGGGATCCTCGGCGATCCAGTCGACGACGTGGCGCATCTGGTCCGCCAGGTGCGCCAGTTCGGATCCGAGTCGCTCGCTGGCGGTCGGGGACAGGTCGGTCTCCATCAACGGGGTTCCCGCAGCACGCTGCATGACGAGGTGGGGGTGCGCACCCGTGGCATGCACCGCGAGGATCGCCGGCACGGGAAGGCCGGCATCGCGCGCCCCCTGTTGCCGAGCAGCGATGGTGGGCAGGGCGTCACGGTCCCAGGACTGGATCGGGTAGCGGCGCACGACACCGGAGTCGAACTCGATCCGGTTCCGGTTGGTGCGCATGCCTCGATTCTCCCGTGGCGAACATCGCGTGACAGACCGGGCCTGGCCGGTAATGATGATTACATGATTACGCAGCAACAGATCGAACAATGGCTCACTGGTCGGCTCGGCGACTGGTTCGAGGAATTCGAGGTGGTCACCGACCGTGAGGAGATCACCGTCATGGGGCGACTCTCCGACGATGGCCTCACCGATGAGAACGCACGCGCCGGTCGTATCGCGCGCTTCCGGGAACAGACCCGCGAGGAGCGGATCGGGATCGCTCGCGAACTCGAACGCGCCACCGGGCGCAAGGTGGCATGGGGTGTGCGGTGCGGACCCGACGAGCGGGTTTTCACGCGGTTGAGCGTGCCGGTCATGACGCGGTTGAAGCAGGACGACCGCAGGGTGCTCGACACGCTCGTGCAGGCCGGCGTCGCCCGATCGCGTTCGGAGGCTCTGGCCTGGTGTGTGCGTCTGGTCGGCCAGCACGAGGCCGACTGGTTGGGCGAACTGCGCGATGCGATGCAGTCCGTGGCAGCCGTCCGGGAGCAGGGGCCGAAGCTCTGAAGCCTTGCACCTGACCGAGACGACAACGGCGTGCGCACCGCTACCGTGGGGTGCGTGCGGATCCTGGCCGGTGTGTGTGCGGGCGTTCTGCTGGCCGCCTCACCCGCGTACGCCGGTAGCGGTGGCGCCGACGGTGTGACCGTCACCATCCCGGACGTGGTCTTCGCCAGCTACGACTGCCAGAGTGCGCCCGTGCAACTCACTGTCGCGGTGGCCGATCTTGCTCCGTGGGCGGTGGGGGTATCGGCTGCGCCGGTCGGGAAGAAGCAACTGGACGCGGTGGCGTTCACGGGTCAAGGCCCGGTGGCGGCCACCGGCTCGTTGCTGATGTGTCCTGCGGACAGCGCGGGGGCCTGGACGGCGGAGGTGACCTCTCGGGTCATCCTCACCCAGAGTCGGTTCAGCGTCGCCTTCGAGGTCCGCAAACTGTCCACCACGACCACGCTGACCCGTGTTCGCAACACCGACACCGGCCTCAAGGTCACAGGTACGGTGATCGCCCAGAACGGGCTGCCGGCCCGGGCGCCGCTGAAGATCAGGGGGCTGCGCAAGAACGGGTGGCGAACCTTGGGTCATACGGCGGCACGCAAGAACGGTGAGTTCCGGTTCGTCTGGCCGAAGTCCGCGAAGTCGGTGATCGTTGACTACCCCGGGGATTCGGTAACGCTGTCCAGCCAGGCTCGCGCACGCGCCGAGAAGGCCTAATACCAGTTCTTCGCTTTGAAGTGGGCCCAGGCTCCGAGTGGATCCTTGTAGCGGCCCTTGATGTAGGACGCACCCCACCGGATCTGTGTCTGTGGATTGGTCTTCCAGTCGGAGCCGGCGGTGGCCATCTTGTCCCCGGGCAATGCCTGCGGGATGCCGGTCGCCCCCGAGGTGGGGTTCACGGCGAGGTGGTTCCAGCCGGATTCGCGGGTCCACAGTTGTTCGAGCGCCAGCCACTGGTCATCGCCCCACCCGTAGGTGTTGAGGATGTAGACGCGCGCGTAGGCCTTGTTCGCTTCGATCTGGGAGGCGGTGATCGACGGGAAGGGGGGCGTCGCGGACTCGGTCTCTTTGGCCTGTACCGCGAACGTCTTCACCGGTGTCCGCACGCGCTTGTGGTCGGCGGTCGCGGGGACCTTGACCCGCCAGCGATTGC
>CALFYG010000269.1 GCA_937952095.1 uncultured Micrococcales bacterium
GAAATTCGAGCACGGTGGGCGCGAGCGGGTCGCCCGCAGCCTCTTGGTGGACGGTCCGGCGACCGCTGCCGAGTTGTCCCACCGTCTCGGGATCACTGCGGCCGGCGTGCGCAAGCACCTCGACGCCCTTGAGGATGACGGAGACGTACAAGCGGGGGACCGGCCGCCGTTCGGCCCCATGCCGGAACCACGGCGAGGCCGTCCGGCTCGCATCTACTCACTGACCGAATCCGGCCGTCGGCGCTTCGAGCAGGCCTACGACGACCTCGCGGTGAGCGCCATGCGGTTCATGGGCCAGGTGCAACCGGCGGCCCTCGACGAGTTCGCCCAACGGCGCGCCCAGGAACTCGAAGAGCGCTACCGCCCGCACCTCGCGGACGTGACCGACCCCGAGGAGCGGGCACGCCGACTCGCCGAGCTGCTCACTGCCGATGGGTTCGCCGCCTCCGTGGAGGAGGGCCCGACCTCGGTACTGCAGGTGTGCCAGCACAACTGCCCGGTCGCGGCGGCCGCCCACGAGTTCCCACAACTGTGCGATGCGGAGGCCGCGGCCTTCGCGCGACTGCTCGACACCAATGTCACCCGCCTGGCCACCATCGCCCATGGTGACGGCGTCTGCACCTGCTTGGTCTCGCCCTCGGCGACCCATGCTCCAACCGAAAGGATCTCCTCATGAGTGATGTGGATCAGCTGGCCGATCTCGGCCGGTACGAGTACGGCTGGCATGACCCCGATGCCGCCGGGGCCATCGCCAAGCGCGGGCTCAACGAGGACGTCGTCCGGGAGATCTCGGCGCTGAAGAACGAACCCGAGTGGATGCTCGAGTTGCGACTCAAGGGCCTACGCCTGTTCGAGAAGAAGCCCATGCCCACGTGGGGGGCAGACCTGTCGACGATCAATTTCGATTCGATCAAGTACTTCGTGCGCTCGACGGAGAAGCAGGCGACCTCCTGGGAGGAACTGCCCAGCGACATCAAGAACACCTACGACCGTCTCGGCATCCCGGAGGCGGAGAAGCAGCGCCTGATCGCCGGTGTCGCGGCCCAGTACGAGTCCGAGGTGGTCTATCACAAGATCCGGGAGGATCTTGAGGAGCAGGGCGTCATCTTCCTGGACACGGACACGGGCCTGAAGGAGCACGAAGACCTGTTCCGCGAGCATTTCGCGTCCGTGATCCCCGCCGGAGACAACAAGTTCTCGGCACTCAACACGGCGGTCTGGTCCGGCGGTTCGTTCATCTACGTGCCGAAGGGCGTCCACGTCGAGATCCCATTGCAGGCCTACTTCCGCATCAACACCGAGAACATGGGCCAGTTCGAACGGACGCTGATCATCGTCGATGAGGGCGCCTACGTCCACTACGTGGAGGGCTGCACAGCGCCGATCTACTCCACTGACTCATTGCACTCGGCGGTCGTCGAGATCATCGTGAAGAAGGATGCCCGCTGCCGCTACACGACCATCCAGAACTGGTCGACGAACGTCTACAACCTCGTGACCAAGCGTGCGGTGGCCCAGCAGGGCGCCACCATGGAGTGGATCGACGGCAACCTCGGCTCCAAGGTCACCATGAAGTACCCCGCGGTCTGGCTGATGGGTGAGCACGCGAAGGGCGAGACGCTGTCGGTGGCCTTCGCGGGGGAGAACCAGCACCAGGACGCAGGCGCCAAGATGGTGCACGCCGCGCCCAACACCTCGTCCACCATCGTCTCCAAGTCCGTGGCCCGTGGCGGCGGCCGCACCTCCTACCGGGGTCTCATCCAGGTGAACCCGGGCGCGAAGGGAGCCAAATCCACCGTCAAGTGCGACGCATTGCTCGTCGACGACGAGAGCCGCTCGGACACCTACCCGTACAACGACATCCGCGAGGACGACGTCTCGATGGGTCACGAAGCGACGGTGTCCAAGATCGGCGACGACCAGCTGTTCTACCTGATGTCGCGCGGGCTGACCGAGGACGAGGCCATGGCCATGATCGTGCGGGGCTTCATCGAGCCCATCGCACGCGAGCTTCCCATGGAGTACGCCCTCGAACTCAACCGCTTGATCGAACTGCAGATGGAAGGGGCGGTCGGCTGATGGGCGAGGTGTCCATGTCCAACCTGCGGTCGTACGACGTCGCCGACTTCCCCGTCCCCACCGGACGCGAGGAGGTGTGGCGGTTCGCGCCGCGCACTGCCCTCAAACCGATGTTCGACGACGCACCATCCGAGGGCCACCTGCAGTGGGAGACGGTCCTGCCCGAGGGTGTGGTGCTGCGTGAGATCAGCACAGAGGAGGCAACGGCCCGTGCGGCGAGTGCCCCCGTGGACCGGATCTCCGCATTGGCGGCCAAGCATGCCGGGGGCGCGGTCCTACTGGAGATCCCAGCGGGTTCCCAGCATCCCGAACCCGTCGTTCTGGACCTGTCCGGCACAGGCCGCGAGCCCGTCGTATGGGGGTGGATCCTCATCGAGGTGGGCGAAGGTGCCAGCGCGACCGTGGCCCTGCGCCACTTCGGTACCGCGATGTACGCAGGCAATGTGTCGGTGGTCGTCAAGGAGGGCGCCCGTCTGGAGTTCGTCAGCGTGCAGGCGTGGGACGACGACGCCGTCCATGCCGGCCACCTGGCCACCCGCGTGGGTCGCGACGCCACCCTGCGCACTGTGGTGGTGACCCTCGGCGGAGAGGCCGCCCGCCTGGTCCAGACCGTGGACTACGACGGTCCCGGCGGTGACGCGGACGTGCGAGGGCTGTACTTCGCCGACGCCGGTCAGCGCTTCGAACACCGCTCCTTCGTCAACCACGATCAGCCGCACTGCCGCAGCAACGTGGTGTTCAAGGGCGCGCTCCAGGGTGAGGGTGCACGCAGCGTGTGGGTCGGCGACGTGCTCATCCAGCCCAGCGCCGTGGGGACGCAGACCTACGAGATCAACCGGAACCTGCTGCTCGACGACGGGCCGCGCGCGGACTCGGTGCCGAACCTGGAGATCCTCACCGGGGACGTGGCGGGCGCGGGTCACGCCAGCGCGACCGGCCGGTTCGACGAGGAGCAGCTGTTCTACCTGCGCTCACGGGGGATCCCCGAGGAACAGGCGCGGCGCCTCGTGGTGCTCGGGTTCTTCGCCGATGTGCTCGATGGGATCGACGTCCCCATGATCCGCAGCGAACTCATGCGCGCCGTCGAGGCCGAACTCGGCTACGGCGACCAGGAGAGTGCCTGATGGGCAACATCTCCGTTCGGCTGTCAGACCTGCGACCGAATCAGCCACGCCGTGTAGTGATCGACGGCGTCCCGGTTTCGCTCGTGCGCGTGGGCGACGAGGTCTTCGCGGTGGGCGATGTGTGCTCGCACGCCGAGGTCTCCTTGTCCGAGGGTGAGGTGTCCGGGTGTCAGATCGAATGCTGGCTGCACGGCTCCCGCTTCGACCTGCGCACCGGCGAGCCCTCCGGGCCACCCGCATTCGAACCAGTTCCCGTTTACCCAGTAGAGATCGAAGGCCAAGGCGATGAGGCGATCGTGCTCGTCGCAGTCCCCGAGGAGGCACGATGACCGAGTTGATTATCCGCGACCTGCACGTTGAGGTGGAGTCGGACGGCGCACCGAAAGAGATCCTGCGCGGCGTCGATCTGACGGTCCACGGCGGGCAGACCCACGCGATCATGGGGCCGAACGGCTCCGGCAAGTCGACCCTGGCCTACGCACTGGCGGGCCACCCCGCGTACACCATCACCGGCGGGTCGGTCGTCATGGATGGCCAGGACCTCCTGGACATGAGCGTGGACGAGCGTGCCCGCGCCGGCCTGTTCCTCGCAATGCAGTACCCCGTGGAGGTCCCTGGGGTCTCGGTGTCGAACTTCCTGCGCAGCGCGGTCACCGCGGTACGCGGCGAGGCGCCTGCCCTACGCACGTGGCTCAAGGAGATGCGCGGCGCCATGGCCGACCTGCACGTGGACCCGTCGTTCGCCGAGCGCAGCGTGAACGAGGGCTTCTCCGGCGGTGAGCGCAAGCGTCACGAGATCCTGCAACTCGAACTGCTCAACCCGAAGTTCGCCGTCCTCGACGAGACCGACTCGGGCCTCGACGTCGACGCGCTCAAGGTCGTGTCCGAGGGCGTCAACCGCGTGCGGGCCGGCGGCGAGATCGGCGTGGTGCTCATCACGCACACGACGCGGCTGCTCAAGCAGATCCCGGTGGAGTTCGTGCATGTGATGTGGCAGGGACGGATCGTCGCCGAAGGCGGACCGGAACTCGCGGAGCAGATCGAGGCGGACGGCTACGAGCAGTTCACCGGGGCCGGTGTGGCCGGATGACCCCATTGGACGTCGCGACGCTGCGCAAGGATTTCCCGATCCTGGAGCGCACCGTTCGTGGCGACCGACCGCTGGTCTACCTCGACTCCGGCGCCACCTCCCAGAAGCCGCGGTCCGTGCTCGACGCCGAGCGCGACTTCTACGAGAACCGCAGCGCGGCTGTGCACCGCGGGGCACACCACCTGGCCGAGGAGGCCACGGAGGCGTTCGAGGCCGCCAGGAGCACTGTGGCGGCCTTCATCGGGGCGCAGCCACGGGACATCGTGTTCACGCGCAACGCGACCGAAGCGCTCAACCTGGTGGCCTACGCGTTCACGAACGCCACGCTGGCCGGGGGACCGGCACCGTTCGTGCTGGGCCCCGGCGACGAGATCCTGATCAGCGAGATGGAGCACCACGCGAACCTGGTTCCCTGGCAGCAGGTCGCCGCGCGCACCGGGGCGACTCTGCGCTGGTTCGGCGTCACCGACGACGGCCGGCTGGACCTCGACCCCGCCTTGATCACCGAGCGCACCCGGGTCGTGTCGGTGACCCACCAGTCCAACGTGCTCGGAACCATCAATCCCATTCGCGCGATCAGCGACCTCGCACACGCCGCCGGCGCGATCATGGTCGTCGACGCGTGCCAATCCGTGCCGCACATGCCGGTCGATGTCAATGACCTGGACGCGGACTTCGTCGCGTTCAGCGGGCACAAGATGCTGGCGCCCACCGGTGTCGGGGTCCTTTGGGGACGCACGGAGTTGATGGCCGAGATGCCGCCGATGCTCACCGGCGGCTCGATGATCGAGCAGGTCTTCATGGACCACTCGACGTTCGCACCTGCGCCGCAACGTTTCGAGGCGGGTACACCCAACATCGCACAGGCCGTGGGCCTGGCGGCGGCGATGGACTACTTGAGCGACGTGGGTATGGAGGACGTCTTCGCCCATGACGTCCACCTCACGGGGCTCGCGATAGAGGGCCTGCTGACGCTGCCGGGTATTCGCATCATCGGACCCACGGACCTGGCAGACAGGGGAGGGGCGGTGTCCTTCGTGGCCGACGGCATCCACTCCCACGACCTCGGGCAGGTGCTCGACGACAGTGGAGTGGCTGTGCGGGTGGGTCACCACTGCGCCTGGCCTCTGCACCGCCGTTTCGGTGTGCCGTCCACGACGCGTGCCAGTTTCTATCTGTACAACGACGAGCAGGACGTGGCGGCGCTGGTGGCGGCCACCCAGCGGGCGCTGGAGTTCTTCGGATGAACCTCGAGAGCCTTTACCAGGAGATCATCCTGGATCACTACCGGCATCCCCGTACGAAAGGGCTGCGAGATCCCTTCGACGCTCAGGTGCACCACGTCAACCCCACGTGTGGCGACGAGATCACCTTGCGCGTCGACATCGAGGATGCCGTCGTGCGCGACATCTCGTTCGACGCCATGGGCTGTTCGATCTCGCAGGCCTCGGCCTCGGTGATGTACGAACAGCTCGTCGGCAAACCCCTGGACGAGGTGTGGCCGATCCTCGAAGAGTTCGTCCATCTCATCGAAGGACGCGGGAAGGTCGAACCGGACGAGGACGTGCTCGGCGACGGGATCGCCTTCGCCGGCGTGGCCGCCTACCCGGCGCGCGTGAAGTGCGCCCTCTTGGGATGGATGGCTTTCAAGGACGCGACCCTGCAAGCTCTGGGAAAGGACTTCACATGAG
>CALFYG010000270.1 GCA_937952095.1 uncultured Micrococcales bacterium
TCCTGCAAGCCGTCGGCCAGGTAGAACCGGAGATCCGCCACCGTCGGCGACGTCAGCCCGTTCGCCGTCAGATGCGCCTGCAAACGCGTCGGCACCTCGGCCTCGAGATAGGTGCGGATCGCCTCGCGGATGTACTCGTGACCCTTCATCAGTCGCCGTTCATCGCGCTCATGATGTGCTCTCGCAGAATGCCGAGCATCTCTCGCTTCTCCTTGGCTGTCAGACGCGGAACGACTACGCGCTCCGGCACCTGCTTCGTGCCGCGCTTGTGGCCGACCGTGTTCAGCACGGCGACGTTCATCACGCGACGGTCGACCTTCGGCGCACCGAACGCGGCGCCCTGCTTGCTCGACCAGATCGGCCGGCGCTGGTTCACGCCCTCGCGCATGATGCCGGTCTGCACCAGCGGCGACGCGTGCTCCTTCAACGTGGACGGCGCCATCGGCAGCCACTTGCCCGCGTTGTAGGTGTTGAACACCGTCTCTTGGCGCTTCTGGAAGATGGCGCCCATGTCGTTCCACGCGGGGCCGATGTCCGAGGCGGCGTTGGCGATCTCCTCGAAGCGGTCGATCACGTCGTCCATGCCGCGGACGATCGTGTTACGTGTGCCGCGTTTCGTCTGAAGCGTGAACGACGGCGTGTTGATCGCCATCAGGCGAACCCTGGCGCGTACCGCATCTGCACGCTGACCAGCGTGCGGCGGTCGGCCTCCGACATGATCTTCGACAGCATCTGCGGACTCGCCGTGTACGACATGCCCTCGGGGCCGCTGTAACTGGCGCGGTCTTCAGGGTTGGTGAACCACTGCGCCGCAATCCGCACCGCGATCGCCTTCACGATCAGCACGTCAGCGTCGGCGACCGTGTACTCGGTGCCGGTCACGTCGAAGCCGACCACATCGCCGACCAGCGCCACCGCGAAGTCAACCGCCGCCTGCGCGCTGTCCTCATCCTTTGCCGCGATGGCGCGGTGCAGGTGCGTCTCCAGATCGGTGACCGTCAGCAGGCCGCCCTCAACGGGAATCGGCATCGCCGGCCTCCTTCGGTGGTTGCTGCGCCAAGAACATGTCCTCGGTCAGCAGGTTCGACTTGTGGTGACCGACGCGAACGCCGGTGTGAACGAACAGGGGGTAGCCGAGCGCGGCCACCCGAAGGCAGAACGTCAGATCCTCACCGACCGGCTTGTCGCCGTTCTGCGTCTCCTGAAAGAACGGGAACGCCTCGTTGAAGTTCTTCTCGGCCATCTGCTGCAACACCTTGCGGTGGATCAGCAGGAACGCCGCCCCCGTTGCCGCACACTGCACCAGCGCGTCGCGCTCGTAGTCGCGGATACGCATCGTTGTCAGTTGGCCGTCGATCTGCGCGAACTGGTAGATCGTCGGGAACAACTCGCCCATGCTCATTCCGAAGCACAGACCGCCGACCACCGGCCGCTCATTCGGGTCGGCGGCATCGAGCAGCACGTCGACCGCCGGCGGCGACCACTGCATGTCAGAGTCGATCCACAGCAGCCAGTCGGCGTCGTTGCGTTCCAAGAACCGCTTCGTCACAGAGTTGCGCGCCTCAGACACGTTCGCGCTCGACCACTCCTGGTAGACGTTCGCGATCCGGCGCGGACGGTTGCCCATCGCCTCCTGCGCGAAGTCGTAGAACACCGTCGCCAGCAGCGACTCGGTGAAGTACGACGACACCTGGCCGGGGTGGATGTAGGCGATGGCGACGGTCTTGCGTGCCGCCTCGCGGGCACGGCGAGCCTGGCCCATGACTGTCCTCTCGGTTGCCCTCTCGGTGGCAGGTGGTGAAGGTGGCGGCCCCGGCGCCGAGAAGTAACACCGGGGCCGCCGTGGCGGTTGCTTAGACCGCCAGTCCGTCAGGGCGCCTCGACCGTGTAGCCGTAGCGCTCAAGTAGTTCCACCGCCCACGCGATCTTGTCCTCGACTCGCTGCCCTGCGGGCTGCGCCTTCGACCACAGTTCGAGATTCTCGGGGCGGTTGTCGAGTCGATCGCCGTTCTTGTGGTGGACGGTTTCGTCAGGCCACAGGAAGCGACCGAGCATCTGCTCCATCACCAGGCGGTGTTCGAGTTTGTTGGCGATGACGCGGTAGCCGGTCGGGGTGATCGACCCGTCACCGGGCCTGCCCCTGAGTGTTGTCACAGTTGGATCGCCGTACCGCCGGAATCGGTAGTAGTGCTGCGAGCAGTAACCGAGTGCCTGATGTGGCTTCTCGCATCCGTCAACCGAGCACTTAGGCGATTCGACTTCACCTGCTTTACGCGCTTTGCGCAGGTGCGACTGACAAAGCCCGTGTGACTTAGTCAGGTTCTCGCACCCGTCGATGGAGCATGGCGTGCCACCGAAGTCACCCGCCAGTTTGTGTCGCGAGTAGCAGGTACGGCAGTACCCACGCGCCCCGTTCGGGTACCGATCGCAACCCTCTTCGATGCACGCCAAGTCCGTGGTGCGAGGTCGCTGCTTCTTCTCAAAGCGACACTCATCGTTGCAGTACTTGCGCGGCGTGCCATCTTCTGGCAACTCCTTGCCGCATCGCTTGCAGTAGCGCCGGCCGCGCTTGTGCAGCGCGTGGGCGCGTTGGTAGTGCTTGCTGCACAGTCCCTTGGCGATCGGTTTGCCGTCGCATTCGGGCTGCGAGCAGGTGAGTGGGGGCACAGATTCCGGCATGGTTTCCATGCCCCCACTTTATCACCTTTGTGACTCTGGGAGTTGACCTTAACTCTTCAGGAGTCGGAAGGCGTTCACGTCGGAGACGTCACCGCCGACCCGCTTGTAGGCGACCAGCCCGCGCTGACCGGTCGGGATACCCGAACCGTCAACCACGTTCGGGATGAACTCGACGTTCACACCGAGCCGGTCGTAGACGATGTACTGGGAGAAGTCACCCAGCACGGCGAGGATGTTGCCCGACGTGGTGGCGGACACCATCGTCGAGGACCGCTTCACCGGCAGGTCGAGCAGCGTGGAACCGTTGGTCATCTCGATCGCCTTCACGGCGCCGGTGCCGACCATCTGCTGCTCGATCGTGCGGTAGGTGGCCTTGTTCATCACCCAGGTGCTGCTGTCCTCGTAGCGGACGGGCAGCGCGTTGACCAGCGCCAGCGTGTCGGCGATCGACGCGCTGGAGAAGGTGCCACGGGTGGTGCAGGTCACCAGCGAACCGGCAGTGCCGGACACCGCGGTGATGACGCCCTTCGGGGCGTTGGAACCGCTGCCGGTGACGAACGCCGCCGACTCCGCGAAGTCGATGCTCTCGGCGATCAGGCCGGGGAGCTGCGCCTGGAGGTTCGAGTCCTGGAAGATCTCGAACGAGGCGGTGACGTATGCGGTCAGCATCGCTGCGTCAACGGTCACGCCGCCGGTGGTGGGGCTGCCGTCGGTGAATGCCGACCCTTCAGCCTTCCACGCGGTGGTCACGTTGGACACGGTCACGCCGTTCCACTTGTCCTGCGTGCCGGTCACAACCCGAGCGATCTGACGGATCGGGTTCTTCGTGGCGTCGCCGGTGTGGATCAGCGTCGGGTCCAGCAGGAACGGCAGCGCGTAGCCACCGTTGGCGCTGGTCAGCGACATGCTGGCACGAACCGCAGCGGCCTCCTCGGCGGAGTACACCGGGGCGCCACCGCTGGCGAGGTAGGTGCGGAACGCCGACATGTACGCGGGCGACCCGTAGGCGAGCGCCATACGCGCAGCACCGGGGATGCTCTCGATCATGCGGGTGGCGTTCTCGCGGTGCTCGTCGCGAACGTGGAACGGGCCACGGTAGGAGGTCTCCTCCACCGCGGTCAGCGCACGCGCCTGCAAGTCCTCGTCAGAGGCGTGACGCACCTGCTCCAAGTTGTCGAACGGGCTGACCCGGCTCGACACCTGAAGGCTGCCCCACTTCTTGCGGGACTCGGCAACGCGCGCGGCGCGCTCCTGCTCGGCCTCGACCTCGGCGATGTCCTCGCGGACCTGCTTCAGCTCGGCGTCGAGCGCGTCCCAGCGGACCTGCTCTTCATCGTTGAGGGAGCGTTCGCCCGCCTCACTGTCAATGCTGCGGAACTCGGCCTCGATCTCCTCGGCCCGCGCCCGCAGGATGTCGATGTTCTTCATCGACGATCTCCTTTCAGGAGGGTGTTGGTGAGAATCACCGTGCGCCTTTGCGCCGGCGACAATCCCGAGTGGAGTGGCGCGGGGGCCGGGTCCGGGTCGGGGGCGGGCTGATCCGTGCGAACCCCGTCGGGTTCGGTGGTGTCAGCCTCGGCCACGACGACGAGATCGCCGTGGAGGTCTTCGGGTTCGATCGCACGCACACCTGCGACCAGGGCGCCCGCATAGGCGGGGAAGGTGACCACGGATGTCTCACGCAGTCCGGCCTTCGTACGCACCACCGGCTCGCCAACCTTGATCGGGTCGCCGGGGGCGGGGTCGATCGGGCGGAAGCCGATCGAGAAGGAGTCGAGCACGCCTTCGCGCAGCAGCTCCAGCACCTCGTCGCCCTTGGCGGTCTTCGCCACGCGGAACGCACCGAACAGGCCTGCGGCGTCGTCGCGCAACTCCACGGCGCGGCCGATCGGCTCGTCGTGCTGGTGCTGGTACAGGAACTTGACGCCGCGGAAGTCGCCGTTGCGGGCCTCGATGTCACGCTGGAACGCACCCGGCGCGAACATCTCCTCATAGGCGGGGCCACCGTCGGACACCCGCGCCACCGTGTTGTAGGGGACGAGGATGCCGTGGACGGTACGACCGCTGCCATCGGATCGGATCTCGATGTCGGCGACGAAGTCGCGGATCAGGTTACTCATGCTTGCGTACTCCCTGGTTGGGGCTGTGACTTCTCGTTGGGGGCATCGCCCCACTCCACGGGTGGCAGATCCTCGATGTCGCGGATCTCGTTGACGGTGCGCCAGCGGTTCTCAAGCGCGGACTTGTGCGCCTCGTAGCGGGCCAGCGTCGTCGACTGGAGCAGCGCGTCGCGGTTGAACCGGACGTACTGCGGCGACGGCAGCAACTGCGACAGCAGACGCTCGGCGCGGGTCAGCCACTTGTTGAGGCTGAACGTGAGCAGATCCGACCTACGGTCCACAACATTGGCGTAGGTCATCGAACCGCCCGTCTCGTAGCCGAGAGTCTCCGCGACAGCAGGGCCGAACATCCGCGCGCACTGCGCCTCGGTGAACCGCTGCGTCTCCAAGAACTGCGACTCGTTCGGCGACACCTGCAACGGCGTCCACTCCCAGCCTTTGCCGAGCACGGCCGGTTCGCGGGTGCCGTTGAACACCGACGTCCAGCGCGACTTCACCGTCTCGGCCTGTTCCTTGGTGATGTCCGACTGGTTGACCAGCAGACCCGACGGGTGCGCCCCATCGGCGAACCACTGCGCGCCGAACTGCGCCGCCGCCAACGACGTGCCGATCTGCATCGCGTGCCGCTCGATCACCGACGCGCCCAACAGACGCCCCGGCACCGGGTTCACACGACGGTGCACGAACCGTGCAGGCTCATCCCACGGCTGCGAGTTGACCCACCACTGGATCTGACCGTCGACCAGCGTCGCGCGCACCTGATCGGGATGGAACAACGCCACCCGCCGAGGGTTCGCCGTACGGCTGTCCCACTCGACGATCTCGCCGTACGCGTTGCCGCGGTACAGCCACGAGTTGATCAGCGAGTAGATCCAGTCCTCCAGGCCCTGACCGTTCGCGCCGGGGTCTTGCAGGTTCGACGGCGTCGGCAACTTGACACGCTCCGAGCCCTCGCCGCGGAAAACCTCGAGCGGCAACTCGGATGCCAGCGAGCAGATCAGATCCACCGCCGCGCCGACCGCGATCGACCGCAACGCGTTGTCGCCGTTCGCGTCGACCGTCGCGTAGTTCGGGATCGTCGCGCCAGGGTTCAACGCCGACAACTCGAACGGCAGCGTCATGGCGCGCTCGCGCGGCTCGGCGTCACGCCGACCGAAGAACACGCCCATCAGCCGACCCGCCTATCGACGGCCAGCAGAAAGCCACCGGCGACGATCAACGCCGCCGGCCAGAAGATGAAAGCAACGCCTGCAACGACCAAGGCGGCCCCGAGGATGCCCGGAACATACTTCACGGTGTCTCCTCACCAGATGTTTGATAGGGGGTCGTAGGCGGCGGCGTTGCGGTACTGCGACGCCAACGCCAGCGCACCCGTAGCGGCCACCAGCGGCGCCGCATCGGTGTCCACGTCGAGGCGTTCCCACGACCACCCGT
>CALFYG010000271.1 GCA_937952095.1 uncultured Micrococcales bacterium
CGGTCGCCGCTGACCAGCGGGCTCAGATACCAGCGCATGAACCCGTACGACCTGGGGAACCGGTTGTTGGTGACATGCGTGCGTGCATCCGGGTAGAAGTCGCTGGAGATGGTCGCGCCCTCCGAGACGTCGGTGCCGGGCGGATGCAGGATCGCGGAGAAGGCCTCGGAGTTCGTACGGACCCGACGGCCCAGCATCGGCGAGAGTCCGGGCAGGGTGCCCCAGCGGTCGCGGCAGGCCGACAGCAACTCCACCGTCCCGAGGACCCCGGCCGCGAGAACCACCTCCCGCGCCTCGAAACTGCTGACCTCCCCGGTGAGCGGGTTGCGCACCACGACCCGCCATCCGCCTGCATACGGCACCAGGATCTCGGCCTTGGACAACGGTTGGATCACCGCCCCCAAAGCCTCGGCCTGCGCCAGATAGGTGATGTCTGTGGACTGCTTGGCGCCGTGCGGGCATCCGGTGATGCACTGTCCGCACGCGATGCAGTCGGCAAACCGGATCCCCTGGTAGGTGGCCCCGTAGGTGTCCCCCACCCCGAGCCTCTCCGCGGCCGCCTGCAGCCACTGGTCCTGTAGGCCCCGCTGCGGGTTGCGCTCGCGGCCCAGCATTCGCCCGGCCTCGTCGTAGTGCCGGTCAAGCTCAGCCGCCCAGTCCACGCCCGCCGCCTGCCACCCGGGCGCATCGAAGTGCTCCGGGCGCAGCAGCACCGCGGCGTACACCAGCGACCCGCCGCCCACCCCGATCCCGCCGACCACAGTGAGGTGGCGCAGCAGGGCCTGACGGAAGTAGCCGTGCAGTCCCAGCGCGGGTTCCCACAACAACGCGGTGGCGCGCTGCGAGCCGGCCTGCAGGTCCTCAGGGGTGAGCCGGCGACCCTGCTCGAGGACCACCACCGTCTTTCCCGCCTGCGACGCGCGCAGGGCGGCGACGCTGCCGCCGAAACCGGAACCGATCACCGCGACGTCGTACATACCCCCATTCAACCGTGGCAGACGTGCCGCGGTGGCCGAATCCGGAGGTGGCGCTGACCCCGCGCGTGCGCCATACCGGATCCGGGAGCACCTGGTTGATCCGTGAGCCGTCCGGAGGCACCGAACCGCTCACCAACCAACGAACTGCTCACGGATTGACCGAAGACCGCCGGAAGCGCCCCGCATTCCCACCGGATCCGTGAGCCGTCCGGAGGCCAACGAACTGCTCAAGGATGTCTTCGGGATTCATATGTATCCTTTTGCCGACCTCATGCGTCCTCAACAGTGAAGGACCTAGGAGGAAACCATGACCACGAACGAATCGTCCATCGACCGCATCATCCGCCTCGTCATCGGCATCGCCGCCCTGGTCGGCGCATTCGCCGTCGGGTTCGGCAGCGTCGGGGGCATCATCCTCGCCGTCGTCGGCGCCGTGATGCTCGTCACCGCAGCCGTCGGATTCTGCCCGCTGTACCGCGTGTTCGGCATCAGCACGTGCAAGGTGCCGGCGTCCCGGTAACATCGCTTGGCGGTGGACGCGAACGAACTCGCCGGGATCCTTCCCGAGCAGACACAAGCCCTCTACCGCTATGTGCGTTCCATCAGCAGGGACTCAGCCACGGCGGAGGACCTGGTCCAGGAGACGATGGTGCGGGCACTTGAGAAGTCCGACACCCTGCGCTCCCCGGCCAGCCTCCGCTCGTGGCTGTTCCGAATCGCCCACAACACCACGATCGACTACTACCGCCGGCAGCGCGAGGAACCCAGTGAGGATCTCGCGCTCGAGGTGGAGAAGCGGTGGCAGGACGACGACTACACCGTCGACGCCGCCGTCGTCGTCACCCGCACGGAGACCGCCGAGGAGGTACAGGATGCGTTGGTGCGGATCCCTGTGGCCTACCGAAGTGTTGTCGTCCTGCACGATGCCGAAGGCTGGACCGCACGCGAGATCGCGGACGTCATGGACCTCAGCCTGCCCGCCACCAAGCAGCGCCTGCGTCGCGGGCGGATGATGCTGGTGTCGGCGATGGCGCGAGGGCATGAGCGGCGGGTGGCCACCGCGAACGTCCCCCTGCGCTGCTGGGATGCACGCCAACATGTCAGCGCGTACCTCGACGGGGAACTCGCCCAGACCACTGCGGCCGCGGTCGAGAAGCACCTGGCCACCTGCCCCACCTGCCCACCGCTCTACGCATCGCTGGTGAGTGTGCGCGACGCGATGGCTGGCGGGCTGCAGGACCCGGACACCGTCGTGCCGGACGCGCTGGCACAGCGGATCCGGTCGATTCCCGACTGACGTCGGGTGAGGTTCCCGGTGCACTATCGGATGGGCACGGGAGCGCGACTCGCCCCGATCGAGCCGGCGCCGACGAACCCCGCACAACATGGTCGTCGTCGCGCGACAATGGACCTGTGGACGTTTCGCTGACGTTCCTCGGCGCGGCCGGCACAGTCACCGGCAGCAAGTTCCTCGTCGCCACCGATTCGGCCCGGGTCCTCGTCGACGCCGGGCTGTTCCAGGGGCTGAAAGCCCTGCGCCGGCGCAACTGGGACCCTCTGGGGGTACCGGCGGTATCCGTGGATGCCGTCGTGGTCAGCCACGCCCACCTCGATCACTGCGGCTACCTGCCGGCGCTCGTGCGTCAAGGCTTCAACGGCCCCATCATCATGACCGCCGACACCGCGGCGCTGGCGGAGATCGTCCTGCGCGACAGCGCGAAGTTGCAGATGGAGGACGCCAGGTACGCGTCCGCGCGGGGCTTCTCGAAACACCGCTCACCCAAGCCGCTATACACCGCCGATGACGTCGAGCGCACGCTGCCACTGATCCGCGTCGTCGACTTCGACACCGAGGTACCCGCGGCCGACGCCATGTCCGTGCGGCTCCCGCCCGCCGGTCACATCCTCGGCTCGGCGTCACCGGTGATCACCGTAGACGCAACGACGATCGCCTTCTCGGGAGACCTCGGGCGCGCCAACCATCCCTTGCTGCGCCCCCCGTCGCCTCCCCCAGCCGCCTCCGCGATCGTCGTCGAGTCGACGTACGGGGATCGCCTCCACCAGCCCCACCCCGAGGACGCGCTCGCCGAGGCCATCACCGCCACCGCCGAACGCGGGGGGTCGGTCGTGATCCCGGCCTTCGCCGTGGACCGCACCGAGTTGCTGCTGATGGCTCTGCAGGACCTCACACGCTCCGGGCGCATCCCACGCCTGCCGATATTCGTGGACAGCCCCATGGCGCTGCGCGGCCTCGACGTCTACCAGTTCGCCGTGTCGCAGGGCCACGGCGACCTCCGGCCGGACCTGCCGACGGACCTTCTGTCCGGCGCGGACCTGCACGAGGCACACTCCTCCGCGCAGTCGCAGGAGTTGAACGAACCCGCCACGCCGTCGATCATCATCTCGGCGTCCGGGATGGCCACCGGGGGACGGGTCCTGCACCACCTCAAGGCGATGCTCCCCGATCCGCGGCACAGTGTGCTGCTCGTCGGCTACCAGGCCGTCGGCACGCGCGGCAGGGACCTGGTCGACGGGGCAACCCAGGTGAAGATCCACGGCGAGTACATCCCCGTGCGCGCACAGGTCGTGGATGTCCAGGGGTTCAGCGTGCACGCCGATGCCGATGAACTGCTCGCCTGGCTCGGGTCCTCGCCCGCCCCGCCACGCGTGGCCTACGTCGTGCACGGCGAGCCCGCCGCCTCGGCCGAACTCGCGCGAAGGATCGGCGCGGAACTCGGCTGGCTCGCGGTCGTACCCCGCGACGGCGAACACGTCCGGGTGCGCTGAGCGGGGGTGGCTTCCCACAAATGGGCCGCACTGCCCGACTCAGGGTCCTGACACCCCTGTGGTCAGCCTGGCGTCACAGACCACCCCACAGCCGGGGTCGTCGTCTGGCCCCGTTGCGGGGCGCCGGCACTAGTGCGCCAGCGCGCTCGGCTGCTCCACGTGCGTGAGGTGACCGTCGAGGATCTCGAAGACCCTGTCGGTGTACTCGACCATGCGCAGGTCGTGGGTGACCATGATGCCGGTCTTCCCGCGCTGCTTGATCTCGCGGGCGAGCAGCTCGACGACCTGCCGGCCCAGCTTGGTGTCCAGCGCCGCGGTCGGCTCGTCGACCAGGATCAGGTCGGGGTCGTTCATCAGTGCCCGGCCGATGGCCACCCGCTGACGCTCACCGCCGGACAGTTGCTCGGGAACGTTCTTGGCGCGGGCGGCCAGACCGAGCTCCTCGAGGAGTTGATCGGCGCGTGCGTGCGCGTCCTTGCGGCTGATGCGCTTCTGCAGCGTCGAGACATAGAGCAGGTTCTCCCGGGCCGTGAGGAACGGGACCAGGTTCGCGGCCTGGAACACGAAGCCCACCCGCTCAGCGCGGAAGGCGGTCAGTTCCCGCTTCGAAAGACTCGCCACGTCGGTGCCGGCGAGCGTGATGGAGCCGGTGGTCGGCGACAGCAGGCCACCGATCATCGAGATGAGCGTGGTCTTGCCGGAACCGGACGGCCCGAGCAGCGCCACGAACTCCCCCTGGTCGACGGCCATGGTGGCACTGCTGACCGCGTGCACCTCGGTGTCGCCGGAGCGGTAGATCTTGCTGACGTCCTCCACCTTGAGGATCGCGTCGGCGTGCGCCTTCGCCTCCTGGGCGGGGTCGAGTCCGGGTTCCTGCGGGTGAGCGGGTACGAAGTCGTCGTTCACAGTGTTCCTCCGATGGCGGTGGCGGGGTCGATACGGGCGATCCGGCGTAGAGAGAAGGCAGCCCCCACGACGCCGGCGACGAGGGTGAAGATCGAGATGGTGATCAGGGTCTGCGTGCGGAACAGGGTTGGCACCTCGTCGGGGACGACGGCACCGAGGCCACGCGAGGCGATGGCACCGATGATCACGCCGATGGCCGACGCGATAACGGCCTGCAGAACGACCCCTGCGCCGAGCTTGCGGGTCGAGGTCCCGAGCGCCTTCAGTGCGGCGAAGAGTTCCCGCTTCTCCAACACCACGAGGGCGAAGAAGAGCGCCACGACCAGCGCCGCCACCGCAAGTGCGGTGTAGATGATCGAATTCAGCGTCGAACTCTGCTGCTCGACTCCCGGAATCGCCAGACCCGTCGCCTCCGCGCTGAGCACGGTGAGGTCACCGATCTCGGACTGGATCTGCTCGGCGCTCACGCCGGCGTCGGTGATGATCGCCACGGCGTTGACGTCGTCGGTCACCCCGGTGAACTCCGGGCGGACCTCGTTGCGCATCGCGCGCCACGTGTCCAGCGACGTCCACACAGTCGGCTGCAACTGGTAGGACGAGTCGCGCACGACTCCCACCACCTCGGCGGATTGGGTACCCACGGAGATGCTGTCGCCGATGGAGACCCCCTCATCCGCGAGTGCCTGGTCGATGGCCGCGGTGCCGTTCTCGCCCGGCTCCGGCAGCCTGCCGTCAGTCACGGTCGTCGGCACCCCGGCACCGTCGGGCTGCACCCCGAACACGGCCACGTCGTACTCGCCGGACGGCGCCGTGCCCGCGGTGAGCAGCACGCCCACACCGCTGGCGGTCGCCACCCCGGGGGCATCGCTGACCTCCGCCACCTGCTCGGGGGTCATGCTCGACCGGATCAGTGAACCCTTCGCGTCGGGGCTGAACGCGTACGCGGAGGCGTTCGTCGACCGCACGGCACCCGTGGCGCCGAAGAAGAGTCCGTCGGCCAGGGCCGCCAGCGTCAGCACGAGGAAGACGATCAGGGACAGCGCCGCGATGATCGAGGCGAACCTGCCCCGGCCCCGGCGAATCTCGTTGAGTGCCAGCATCATCGTGCACCTGCCGCAGTGAAGGGGTCGATCGTGGAGATCCGGCGGATGCTCAACAGCCCCGCCAGAAGGGAGAAGACGAGAACGGCTGCCACCGTGCCCCCCACGAGCGCCGGTGACAACGACACCGGGATGCCCGAGTTGAGACCGCGCACCGCGAGCAGTGTGAGGACCACCGCGATGGCGGAGGCCAGCAGGACCACTGCGGCGATCTGCAGCGCCACCACCCGGGCGAGTCTGCCCGTGCCGGCACCCACTGCGCGCAGCAGCGTGAACGTCTTCATCTTCTGCACCGTGAGGATGAGGAAAAAGAAGCCGATCACGACGATGCCGATGATGAACGTGAGGCCCACCAGGATGCCGAAGGTCTGGCTGATCGAGGCGACGCCGGGGATCAGGCTCACCGCGTCGTCCTTTGTGTAGGCCTTCGTGCCCTCGACCGATTCATTGATGGCGGTCACCGTGGTGGCCGGGTCCTGATCCGTTGCCACAGCCACCGCATTGATGGGGACGAAGGGCACGTTCGGGTTGGTCGCCCGCACGATCTGTCCATAGAGGTCCTCGGTGACGTACGCGGTGGGGGTGGCCGAGAACTGCGCGCCGCGAAGAAGGCCCACGACCTCGAGTTGCTTGTCGGCGGCCGTGAGTTCGAGCGTGTCGCCGATCGAGTACCCGCCGCCGTCCATGGCGACCTCACCCGCGTTCTCCGGCAGGCGGCCTTCGCTCAGGCCCGTCGGGGCCCCGGGCTGTCCCGGCTGGAAGCCGAACACCTGCAGGTCCTCGGTCCCGTCCTTCAGCGCGGCTGAGGTGGTCAGGGTCGAGATCGGACCAGCGGCCGTCACACCTTCGACCTGTGCCACAGATTCCACGACCGCCGGGTCGAGGCGGCTGGCCTGCAGGTTGTCCCGGGCCTGGGCGGAGTAGACCAGAACGGTGGCGTCCACGCCCTTCAGCGCGCCGGTGATGGAGTTCACCAGCGCCGTCGACAGGGTCGTCAGCAGCAGCACGAGGAACACGAGCAGGGACACCGCGCCGGCCAGAAGGCCGAAGCGCAGCTTGGAGCGGCGCATCTCCGTGAGGGCGAGGTTCATGATCGTCTCCGGATGCGGGCACCGGCCGCCGGCCGTACCGTCGAAAGAGTTGTTCTCACACACACACAAACTTACTTCATATGCTGATAGTCAGCAAACTGAGGGTTTCTGGACTACCGTGGAGCACGTGACATCGCCCGACGACCATCTGGAACAGTGGCCTCTGAGCCGGCTGCTCATCACGGCCAGCAGGCTGATCGAGCACGACATCGCCCTGCAGTTGCGGCCCTACAACCTCACACATGCCAGCTTCGGCGTACTCGCCCTGGTCTCGGCACACCCGCTGTCGCAGCGCGACCTCGCCCATGCAAGTCGGGTGGAGGAGCAGACCATCAGTCAAACCGTCGACCGGCTCGAGCGGATGGGCATGGTGACCCGCGAGCGGGACCCCAAGGATCGGCGCCGCTTCCTGGTGACCATGACGGACCTGGGGAAAAGGGCCTTCCGGCAGGCCACGCGCCACGACCATGCCGAGCAGGCGCTGGCGGGGCTACCTGAGGCCGATCACCTGCGCGCCTCGTTGGCCACTCTCATCCGGGCCATGGGGGGTCACGACTTCGTACCGGCGGTCGACCCGGAGGACTGAGGTCGTCCTCCTCCCGAAGGTGGCACACGCCGATTCACGATTCGTGAATCGGCCGTTCTTGCGAGGTGATCCGCCCTATCTACGCCTCATCGGGCCGCTCTCACCGCGAAGAAGTGGCGCCGCTCAGAAGTCGTGACACCTTCGCGCGGTCACTCCACACGCATCACGTCGAGGCGGCCACCGTCGAGTTCGGCCTCGAAGCCCGCCTCCCGCACGATGTCGAGCAGGTCGTGCGGGGAGGCCGGCTCGTCAACGCCCACGAGCGCGCGGGCCAGGTGCCCCTTCGTGGCCTTGTTGAAGTGGCTCGCGGCCGTGCGCTGACCCGCCGGACCCGCCTGCCAGACCTTGACCGTGACCGAATCCTGCGGCAGAGCCACGAACGAGGCGTACGGCGACGAGAGCATGTCGACCACCAGGCCCCGATGACCGGCCACCTCCGCGGAGACCGCCGCCCGCCAGTAGCTCGGCAGGGCGGGCACACCGGGCACCCGCGATCCACCTGAGAGCCGGTAGGGCGCGATGCGATCCGACGGCCGGACCAGTCCGAACAACGACGACACGATCGCGACCCGGCGGTTCGCGCGTCGCAAGTCCTGGCCGCCGAGACTCGGATAGTCGAGGGCGGCGTACAGAACGCCGGTGTAGACGCGGGTGGCCGACGCGGTCGGCAGCGAGTCGAGCTGACCGTTCTGCACGACGAGGTCGAACTGCGTCGGACCCAGCTCCAGCGCCTCGATGGCTCCGGCGGGGTCCTCACGGCACAGCGATTGGAGCTTCTTGAGCAGGTCCCGGCGCAACGGGTTGAGTGCCGGATGTGCCAGTGCTCCCAGATCCAGGGACTTGCCACGCGCGGGTGCGTACTTGGACTCCGAGGGCGGCAGGAGGATCAACACGCCGCCATCGTGGCAGGTCAGGCTTGCGCGACCGACGTGGCATCGGGGCCGCGGGCGAGCGCCAGTGACAGCAGGCCCCCGGCGATACAGGCCCCGACCGTGTACACCACCCGCAGGCCGTCGAGGTAGAACGTGTCGTCGACGGAGCCGGAACTGACAAGGAAGATGACCATCGGCGTCATGAACGTGACCTGCAGGACGTAGTCCTTCTGCGCCATGTACGCGAACATCAGCGTCATGCAGATCGCGGCCATGAGCATTTGCCACGGTCGCGGCAGCGGGGAGAGAACGGCGGCGATCATCGCGCCGGCCACAGTCCCGATCACCCGCCGGCGGTTCTTCACCAAGGAGTCCACGGCGTAGGGCCGAAGCACGATGGCCAGGGTCATGACCAGCCAGTACGACTTCGGCATGTCGAAGTAGAGCGCGACCGCCGTTGCAGCGCCGCAGGCCGCGGCCATCACAGCGGCGTGCCTCTTCGCCACGTCGAAGGGCACCGGCGCGGGCTCGATGTGCACCTTCGTGAGATGCACGACAAGGATCACGTACGCACACACCGCCGTCATCACCAGCGCGACCGTCACCGGTGGGTTCTTGGGGACATCGAGTCCGGCCACCGCCGCAACGATCGGGGCGACGCCGAAGACCCCGGCGCTGAAGCGACTCAGGAGGCCGGCGGCCATGCACGTGACCACGACCAGAGCCACCACGGCCGGGTCGTTGCCGTACGCGGCGGTGCCCAGGGTGCCGACGACCACGAGTGCCCCGCACATGCCGATGGCCTGTCGCAGCGTGCAGTAGGGGACGAAGGCCACGCTCAACAGCGCCAGCACGCCGGGCAGAACGGCCCGGCCGCCCACCAACTGCGACACGACGATCAGCGGCAGCAGGACCGCGGCCGTGATCTTCAGGGCCGTGGGCAGCAGGTGTCGCGGCGGCGGGAACCTCATCGCCTTCAGCGTGTCAGCGCGGACCGCGTCGTCGCTCGTCGTTGACTACCCGGCAGACTGCGCCGGCTGCTCGGCGCCGTAGAGCGGACCCACCGTCTGCGACTGCTGGACGCTCTTGTCCGAGGAACTGGTGGCGACCAGCGTGATCTGGTGGGACTTCCCGTCACACGGCACATCGGGGACGTTGGCCTTGCCGGAGGTCGGCAGACCCGCCTGGGCGCCCGGATTCTGGCCGTCGACCTCGAAGGCGACCGTCTCGGCGTTCGTCGTCTGCCAGGTGGCCTTCACCTTCACCGTGTCCCCCTGGCAACCCGGCGCGGTCACCGAGAACGAATCGATGACGGGTTTCGTCCCGCCACCGGAGGGGATGGTCCTGATGGAGTGCACGACGGAGGCCTGCTGACCGTCCCCGGCCGTCACGACCAGGCCGATCTTCTGCGTACCGTCCGAACACGGGACGTCCACCGTGGTGGAACCGCTGGCAGGCAGATCCTTCGCGGACACACCCCCGTCCAGGGTGACCTCCGCGCTCTTGGCACCGCTGCTCTGCCAGGCCACCGACACCTGCGTGTCGGTGCTGTCGCAGTGGACCGAACTCGCCACGGAGAAGGACGCGATGACCGGTACCGCGTTGCCCTTCACGGACTGCGTGGCCTGCACGCTCTGGCCGGCGGCGTTGTCCGCCACCAACGTGATCTGGTGGGACTTCCCGTCACACGGCACGTCCGGGATGTTGGCCGTGCCGGAGGTATCCAGGCCGGCCTGTGCGCCGGGGGCCTGCCCGTCCACCTCGAAAGACACCGTCGTGGCGTTGCTGGTCCGGTAGGTGGCCGACACGGCCAGCGTCGAGCCCTCGCATTGCCCGGGGGTGACCGTGAACGCGTCGATGACCGGCGGGTTGACCGGCGCCTGCTTGACGGTCTTCAGGCGGTGCGTCTCGGTCGCGGTCTCGCCGGATGCGTTGGTCGCGGTGAGCATGACCTCATGGGTGCCGTTCTTGCACGGCAGTGTGATCCGGTCACTGCCGTTGGCCGCGAGGTCTGCGCCAACCTGCGCTCCGTCCAGGGACAGCGCCGTGCTCTGCGCACCCGCCGTCTCCCAGGACACCTTGACGGGCACGTCACCGCTGGCACAGTGCACGGCCGACTTCATGGACAGTGACGTGATCACCGGCGCAGGGGGCGGGGAGGCGGACGGAGATGACTCTCCGGAGCCCGAGCCGGACGAACAAGCGGACACGGCGACCACGCAGGCCGCAACCACGATCAGAGGTGCGCGCATGCGTCGAGCGTAGGGCGCCGTCGGCTCGCCGGGTGCGACCCACGCCGCACGGTGACGGGGCGGGGAACCCCGACCCGACGTCGATTGCCCAGGCACCCCCATCCGACGTCGGTTGTCAACCGTCGCCAGGGGGAACCAGCGCCTGAACCGCGGGGCGAGCGACCACCGGCTCACTCACTGATCGGCCTGCCCTCGCGTCGCCCACAGCGCCGCCTGCAGCCGGTCGGTGACCCCGAGGGTCGAGTAGATCGTCGTGAGATGCGCCTTCACCGTCTTCTCACTGATCCCGAGCTGCCTGGCGATGAGCCGGTTGGACAAGCCCCGCGCCACAAGGTCGAGCACCTCCTGCTGCTTCTCGGTGAGACGCGTGGTCGTGGGCGGGGAAACGTGGCGGGCATCGAGGATGGCCCGCGCGACGCGGGGATCCAGCGGTGAACCTCCGGTGGCGGCCGACCGGATCCCGGCGACGATGCGCGCGGGCTGACTGTCCTTGAGCAGGTACCCGACGGCCCCGGCATCCAGCGCGGCGAGTACGCGGTCGGACTCGCCGAACGTGGTGAGCACAACAACCGCGGCATCGCTGGAATCCACGATGCGGCGGGTCGCTTCAACGCCCCCGATCCCGGGCATCGCCAGATCCATGAGCACGACATCCGGGGCATGTTCGGCGACGGCCGCGATGGCAGCCTCACCGCTGTCCACGGTCGCGCACAACGTGAGGTCCGCCTCGCTGGCCACCAGGAGACCCAGGCCTTCACGCACCACGGCGTGGTCGTCAACAACCACGACCCCGATCATCGGGTGCACTCCAACTCGAACCGCACCGCTGTGCCTTGTCCCCTGGTGGACTCCACGCGCAGATCACCACCGAGCTGGGTGGCGAGGTCCTGCATGAGCGCGAGGCCCACATGCCCACTCTCGCTACGTCCCGCGTCGAACCCCTGCCCGTTGTCGATCACCTCGAGAACCACGCAGTCGTCGTGGCGTTTGAGGCGGATAGTGACCGTGGTCGCTCCCGAATGCTTGGCCACATTCTGCGTGCTTTCCCGGGCGACCCTGTACAGGGCCTGTTGGCACGTGTCGTCGAGAGGCGGCAGCGGGTCGACCTCGACCTCGACGTCAGCGTCCAAGCCGTTGCCCAGGTCCTGCAGTGCCGCTCCGAGACCGGCGTCACGCAGGTTCGGTGGGTAGATGTCGACCAGCAGCGTGCGCAACGATCCCACGGCCTTGCGGGTTCGGTCGGCGGCGGTCGTCAGCTGGCGTTGTACAGAGACGTCCTCAGCGCCGCTTGCCATTGCTGACAGGCCGAAGGACACACCTGCCAGGTCCTGCACCACCCCGTCGTGAAGATCGGCGGCAATGCGGCGGCGTTCGGCCTCCGACGAGTTCACCGCGTACAGCAGAAGGTCCTCGCGCTGCTGTCGGTCCCGGTCCAGTCTGCGGGCCATCCGCCACGCCAGCAGCAACAGGATCAGAGCGAGTACGGCCAGCGCGCCGAGCACGGCCGGCGCAAGAGCCCTGACCAGGGCCTGCGTCTGCGCCTCGAGGAAGGCCTGCTTCGTGTAGACCTCCATCAAGTACGTGCTGCCGTCCGCTCCGGTCACGGGAAGGTACACCTCGATGAGTTCACCGTGGGTGCGTTCGAAGCGGTTCTCGGGTTTGGACAGGTCACTGACCTCGGCCTCCACACCGCCGTCCGCGAGGACTTCCAGCTCCTCGGGGCCCAGGTCGAACCTCTCACCGATCAATTGCGGCTTGTCGGAGTACACGATCGTGCCGTCCGCGTCCCACAAGCGCACCGTCACCAGGGGATCGGCCAGTAGGCGATTGCGAACCACCTCGTCAAGAGCCGCGATGGATGCCGGATCGCCTTGCCCGAGTGCTTCGGTGACTTCGGGGGCCACAACCCACTGCTCGGCCTGCTGGGCCGCCACCACGGCGTCGCGGACAGACTCCTCCTGAGCCACATCCCGCGCCACCCAGAAGCTGATGGCAGCCAGCAGACCGAGCAGCAGGAAACCGGGTATCGCGAAGGCGAGGACCTCCTTTCGGACGACCCCGCCTTCAGCGAATACAGGCACCTGTCGATTGTGCCCGATCAGATCGAGCAGTTCTCGGAACCGTCGACCCGCTGCGCGGTTGCGGTGAACGCCCCGGCGGCACGCGTCTTGACCTTGACCTCGAAGGAGCCGCTACGCCCCCGGGTCTTCTTCACCCCGGACTTGATGACGTTGTCGCCACGGGAGATGGTGTAGCTCCAACGCTGACCCTTGGTGTTCGAGTCCACCTCGAGTTCGGCCTCGCGCTTCTTGGACTTCTGCCGCACCTTCAGACTGATCTGCGAGCCGGCCGAGCAGGCACCGGTCGTGATGACCTTCTTCTTGTCCTTGCCCTTGGCGCTGTCGTCACTGCTGTCGTCACTGCTGTCGTCTGAGGAGTCGTCACCGACGCCCACGTTCACCCCGGTGGTGCACTCCTGATCGCCGAACGTCGCCTGACCGACGAACGTGTCGTTGGCCGAGCCGCTGGTCTTCACCTCGACGCTGAACGAGCCGCTCGGGCCGGTGGTGGTCCTGGTGCCGGTGGAGAGCACACCACCGGGACCGCTGAGCGTGTACGCCCATTCCTGACCCACGACGTTCGAGTCGACCTCGAACTCGACCTCGACCCCGCCGTCGCGCTCCTTCGCCTTGAGTTCCCAGCGCGCGCTGCCCGAGCACTGGCCCTCGCTGGAGACCTCGACGCGGTCGTCGCTGCCCCCCTTGGCCATGGCGGGTGCCATCGGAAGTGCGAGCACCAGACCGGCGCCGGCGATCAGACCTGTGACTGCTGTGTTCTTGGTACTCATGTGAAGACTCCTTCGTGGTCTTTGTCGTCCTTGCTGATCAGCCTGCTGTCTGCGACGTCGGACCCACAATCGGACCTTGGTCCTAGGACCTTCAGGAGGGCCGATTCAGTGCGGCATAGCCGACGGCCAGCGACGTGGCCAGACTCAGCCACACCAGGTACGGGATCATCGCAATACCCGCCCATTGGCTGTAGCGGAAGGCCACGACGACCATGGGTACCGTGCACACGGCGGCGAAGCCGAGGGCCCACGCGGAGGCTCCCGGAGACTGCTGGACGTAGAAGAGGTAGGCCCACGCCAGCGCACCGAAGACGCTCAGCGCGAATGCACCGAGCCACACGAGGCGGCCGCCCGCGAGATTGAGTACGACCAGGGTTCCGACCACACCGAGCATGGCGAAGTTGTACGGCCAGATCAGCCCGAAGACCACATCCGGCGGCTGCCACGCGGGCCGCTCCAGGCTGCGGTACCACGCGTCACCGGATCGCACCCACAACCCTGACCCCACCACGTAGAGCGCGAGCAGCCCGAGATTCGCAGCGACGAGCAGGGCCTTGGTCATGGCAACAGCCTTCCCGTGTTCCGGCCTGTGCACAACACATCGTGCCTGTCGTAGCCCCCACTTACTGTCGGATCGACGAAAGGGGATGGGGGATGTTCAGTTACCCCGGGCCAGGGCGACATGCCCACACGGCCAAGGGATTCGCGGTCGTCGATCTCGAGACGACCGGCTTCGACGCCGCAGGGAAGGACCGCATCGTGGAGGTGGGCATCGTGCGCATCGACGCCTCCGGCAGCGAACTCGGGGCCTTCTCCACACTGATCGACCCGGGCCGCTCGGTCGGCGCCGAAGCGGTCCACCACATCGATGACACGATGCTGCGCGACGCTCCCACCTTCGGCGAGATCGCCCCTGCGATACTCGCGTGGCTCGAGGGGGTCGTCGTGGTCGCGCACAACGCCGGATTCGAGGACGCCTTCCTGACCGCGGAGTTTCACCGGGCGCGGTGGTGGCCCCCCGCGTTGCCCGCGCTGGACACCTTGCCGCTGGCACAGTCCCGCGTACCAACCCCCAACCACAGGCTGGCCACAGTGTGTGACTGGGCGGGCATCACCATCCACAACCCCCATAGCGCCCTCGGGGATGCGCGCGCGACCGCACAGTTGCTCCCCCACCTGCTTGCCGTGCGCCGACGACCGCTGCGCTGGAGCACTCCCCTGCGCCCGCTGGGCGGGTCGCTGTCGGGACGTTACCGTCCGCGAGAGTCCCTGGCATCGCTGTAGCCCACTACCGCCCGGAATCGATCTACGCTGGAGGTGGCCCCGTGGGGGAGGTGATCGGCGTGCGCAGGTCGGGAACTCTGCTGCTGATCGTGTCGGCTGCGCTGCTGGTGGTCGGGTTTCTCGTGCCCGGGGCCCGAGAGTGGGTCTGGGGAATCGGCGGTGTGCTGGGTGCCGTGGCCGCCGCAGTCACCGTGGTGAAGGGACTGCGGGCAGGACGCGGCGGTGTGGACATCCTGGCGCTTCTGGCG
>CALFYG010000272.1 GCA_937952095.1 uncultured Micrococcales bacterium
ACCTTGGCATCGTCATCGACGGCGCGCGCATGGTGACCCCCCGCGTGCTGCACTACGCCCGTACGGCGTTCCGCATCACCGCCGACGCAGTGGTCAACGTGCCGGGGTACCACCTCGGACTGGCCGAGCAACACCGCAATCCCGAGCACGACGAGCAGACAGAGCGCCGCATCCTCAAACACATCGATTGGACCACCGACGGCTACCGCCTGTTCGAGGCCTCCGTGTTCTTCCGCGGCAGGCACCAGCACGGATTTCTCCTCCCGCTCATGGAGAGCAACTGTGTGTTCGTCAGCCGCTACGCCTACGACCTCATCGGGGGCGTCGAGCGCAGGTTCGACATGCCCGGCGGGGGGATGGTCAACCTCGATCTGTACAAGCGCCTCGTGGAGCGCCCCGGGGCACGCCTGTTCGTCACCCCCGGCGAGGGCACGTTCCACCAGTACCACGGCGGGGTCACGACGAAGGCCGACGAACGGCGCGAGGCGATGCTCGACGAGTTCCGCGCGCAGTACCAGCAGATCCGCGGCGTACGCTACACGATGCCGGACGCCACGCCCACACTGTTGGGAGCGGTGCCCGGCTGGGCCATGCCGGCCCTGACGTTCAGCGCCTCATGCGGTGTGCGGGGGTTGCTGCCGTGAGAATGCGTCGCCCCCGACCCCACCCCGCCTCCCGGATCCCGCCGAAGATCTCTGTGGTCGTGATCGTCTACGACATGCCGCTTCAGGCCATGAACACCTTGTACAGCCTGTCGCGGGCGTACCAGAGGAACATCGACGATGTCGCCTACGAGGTGGTCGTCGTCGAGAACCGTTCGCGCCGCACGCTCAAGGAACGCAAGGTCCTCGCCCTCGGCCCGGAGTTCCGCTACATCCTGCGTGACGAGAAGGGCGTCTCGCCGGTCTGGGCGCTACGCGAGGGGATCGAGGTCGCGCAGGGAGACATCATCGGCCTGATGATCGATGGTGCGCGCATGGTCACCCCCGGCGTCCTGCGCAACGTGGCGGACGCCTTCCGCGCCTTCCCCGACGCACTCGTGGCGACGGCCGGCTTCCACATCGGTGACGACGATCACCAGAACAGCGCCGACCGTGGTCATGATGAACGGTTCGAGAAGAGGCTGCTGGCGTCGATCCCTTGGAAGGAGAACGGGTACCTGCTCTACACGCTGTCCACGGTGAGCGGAGCGAACCCGTATGGGATCCTCCACCCGCTGATGGAGTCGAATTGCATGTTCGCCACGCGTGCGGCCATCGAGCAGATCGGCGGGCCGGACGTGCGCTTCGATCAGGAGGGCGGCGGCGTCCTCAACCTCGATCTCTTCCGGGAACTCGCCGAGGGGCCTTCCAGTCAGTTGGTCGTCCTGCCGGGAGAAGCGAGCTTCCACCAGTACCACGGCGGTGTGACCACCAAACAGGACAAGGACCGCGAGACACGGTTGCAGGCGTTCCGCGACCGCTACGTCGAGGTCCGCGGCAGACCCTTCCACGCCCCCCTGCGCGAACCCTTACTCCTTGGCGAGGTCTCGCCGTACGCCATGCCGTTCCTGCTCCACTCCGCGATACAAGGTCGCGACCGTTTCGAGGGTCGCATGCGCCGACCCATCTCACTGGCGGCATGGGAGGATGAGCCGGTCGTCAACAGTCTGGCGGTGCTGGCCAACCCCGTGGGACGTCCGCTCATCACCGATGCTGAAGGAGACACAATGGCGATCTACCTCCCCGACTCCGTCCGGCACTTCTACCCCCGCCGTCGGGAGTTCACGACCTGGGTGGATCACCTGCAGTTCGGCTACGACCTGGTGGCCGCCCTCCGGCCCCGCAAGATCGTCGAACTCGGCACGCACAACGGCGTCTCCTACTTCACGTTCTGCCAGTCCGTGGAAGAGCACGACCTCGAGACCCTGTGCTACGCGGTGGACACGTGGCAGGGCGAGGAGCACGCCGGCGTGTACGACGAGAGTGTGTACGCCTCGGTGGAGGATTTCAACAGGACCAACTTCCCCGGATTCTCCTACCTGATGCGCATGTACTTCAACGAGGCGCTCGAGCACTTCGAGGATGAGAGCATCGACCTGCTGCACATCGACGGCATGCACACCTACGAAGCGGTGCGCGACGACTACTTCGCATGGGAACCCAAGGTGAGCCCCGGTGGGATCGTCCTGTTCCACGACATCGAGGCACGCATGAAGGACTACGGGGTCTGGCGCTTCTGGGAGGATCTGCGCCACGAGTTCCCCGGGGACACCTTCGCCTTCCGGCACGGGTTCGGCCTCGGCGTGTGGCGCAAGCCGGGAGGTGAGCGGATCGACGAGCCGCTGATGAAGTACCTGTTCGATTCCACACCCGGCGAGCAGAGCGACCTGCGGGCCTTCTACGTGCACGCCGCGATGTACCACCACTACCGGCGGCAGGCCACGGGCGGTGCCTGACCGGCACTACCATCTGTCGAAGGTCCCTGACGGACGGGAAGCGACATGGGTGTACTGATCACCGGGATGCACCGGTCGGGGACGAGCATGTTCGGTCAATGGGCCGACACGATGGGTCTGTCCGCTGGAACAGGGCCAGGCTTCGAGACGACATCGGCGAACCCGCGCGGACTCTACGAGCGGCGTGACGTGGTCGAGTTCAACGATCGCTGGCTCGGTGTCCTCGGGGGTTCCTGGTGGGCACCACCCTTCGTGAAGGAGCAGACCTGGCGTTCCATCGACGAGCAGCACCTCGATCAGGACCGTCGGAACCTCGACCTGTTCGCGGCGGGTTTCCGCGATTGGTATGCCAAGGATCCGCGGCTCTCGCTGCTCCTGCCACTGTGGGACCGGCTCACGCTGCAGCGGCTGCCCATCGTCGTCGGACTGCGTCCGCCTCGCGATGTGGCGATGTCCCTGAATGTGCGCAACGGCACAACCTTGCGACGCGGTCTGGCCCTGTGGGTGGCCTACAACCGAGCCCTGCTGCGGCACACGGGCGGCCGGGACTTCATGATCCTGGATCTGCCGGCAACCACTCGGGATCCCGCCGATGCTGCAGACCGGATGCTGACGTTCCTGCGCGACGTGGGCCTGCCGGTGTCAGCCGATACCACGGCCATGGCATCCGGGATGGAGACCGACCTGATCCGCCAGGACTGTGAACGGCTCGAGGGCTCGGCGGAACGCCTGGCCGAGGACCTCGACCCGATCTATCGGGAACTCGCGGACATGCACGGCACGGCGCAAACGGACACCGTACACAGACTGCCACTGCCCGACTGGGCGGGCGAGGCACTCGACGAGCTCGGTGAGTTCTGGGACCTGACGGTGCAGTTGGACATCGCGCGCAACAGCGCGGCGGCCCGGCGTCGTTGGTGGGGCTCGCACTAGCAGTCGCGATGCAGAGCAGCAACCGGAAGTACCTCCCCCGCCTGGACATGCTGCGTGCAGTCGCCGCCTGGTGGGTCGTACTGCACCACTGCTTCACCATGATCCCGAAGTCCATGCTCGCAGAGACGACATGGACCGACAGCCTCAATCCGTTGCCGGTCGTGGTCACGGCTCCCTGGATCCCGCTGACACTGTTCATGGTGGTCAGCGGGTACTCGATCGGGCGGGGGCTCTCCGGGCACGATGTACGGTGGCGCGGCTACCTCACCGCACGCATCCTGCGGGTGGGGCCGCTGTACTGGCTGCTGCTGGCGCTGGGTGTGCTCACGGGCGCCCGCACGGTCGCCCAGTACCTGGGCATCGAGCAGGAGCCGCCCTGGACCTTCCTGGAGGCCGTCCTGATGGTGCCCACCACCTCCGCGTACACACCGTTCCCGTGGTTGGCGACCGCCTGGTCCGTGCGTATCGAGGTCGTGCTGTACCTCTTCGTACCCGCACTGGTGTGGGTACTGCGCAGGTGGCGCCCCGTACGTGCGGTCATCGCCATCGTGGCGGGTTGCCTGGTGATCATCGCCGTGCCGCTGCTGGCGGGCGCCGATGCCTGGGCGGTTCTGTACGCGAACGTTCCCGGTCGCCTCCTGGAGTTCGCCGGCGGACTGCTCCTGGCCTACCTGGGTCCTCGCGGGGTCGCTCGGACGACAGCCGTGCGCTGCCTGGCCGTGGCCCTGCTTGTGATGGTGACCATGGCGTACGTCTCCAACCACTCCGGCGGAGTCCACGCCATGCCAGGGACCGTACGCGGGGTCCTCTACACCGGGGGTCTCGTCGTCGCGCTCCTTCTGGTGCTTTGGGCCGAGGCCGACCACGTCCATGGCACACACCCGGTGGCGCGCGGTCTTGTCCGACTCGGGCAGTGGAGCTACTCCACCTACCTGTGGCACTTCACCGTACTGGCATTCATCGCCGTCCCACTCTCGGCCCGGATGACGATCGCCTGGAACCTTCCGGTGTGGCCCCATCTGCTCATCGGAACTCTGCTCACCGTTGCCTTAACCGTTCCGCTGAGTTTCGCGTCGTTCCGCTGGATCGAGACGCCGTTCCTTGGACTGCGCCCCCACTACGTGGTGCCTGCGCCGCAGGCATCGGCTCAGTCGCAGAGGTAGAAGGTGGTGCCGGGACTTCCAGCGGCGAACTCGACCTCGAGTGGCTCTCCGGTCTCCGGATCATCACCGACCACGAGGATCGTGTCCCCCGTGGCATCCGACCAGTAGTAGTGGGCGCCTGGGACCCCGGCGCGACTCACACCGATGGTTGAACGGTCGGGCTCGCTGTTGCCACCGCGGAACCCGATGCGGGTCCCGGGCGCGACCGTGCGTCGCACCGGCTGTGCGTGAGGGATGCACGCGCCCGAAGGGGACCCCCCGAGTTGAGGCATGCGCAGACTTATCAGGGCTGCCGCCTGCTGGGCGGGTGGCACGTCGATGTCGTCGAGATCCAGCCGGCCTTGCGCATAGGCGTCCCGCAGAAACCCCCAGGTCGTGTCGCCGACACCCCAATAGACTGTCGACCACCAGGGCCGCACCCACGCGGGCGTATCAGCGCCTGCAGGCGAACGAAGCATTCCCGCAACCAGTACCCGCTGCACGTTCTGGAACTTCCTGTTCAGGTCCACCTCCTCGGACAACTGCTGCACATTCACGGTCAGGCCGACCAGCAGTGGCACGGCGATGAGTAGGCCCCACTGCATTCCTCTGCTCACCAGCCCCTGGGCTCCCACCGCAACCACGGGAAGCAACAGTGCGGACGCGATGTACATGAAGCGCGACTGATACACCGCTTCCGGATCATCGCCGCGACCGAGGTAGGCGAGAAGGAGTACCACGCCGGCCGCACCGGCGAGGACGAACGGCTCGAGCAGGCGGACGTCGCGCGAACGCACTGCTCGCACCAGCCCCGCGATCACAGCAACCACGAGTATGAGTGCCAGGACCGACCCGCCTGCGATCGTCCGCGCCACCTCCTGCATCCCTACCACCAGCCAGGCGAAGGCGCCGGCGATAGAAGGTTTCCATCCCTCGGGCTGCGACCCGAAGGGGCTGTCCCACAGGAACCATGCGAGGTACACGGCCGATGCCGGTCCGACCAGTAGCGCTGCGGTCGCTAGGCTCCGTCGGCGCCAGGCGATCACCGCCGCCGCAGCGAGCACAGGGATGGCGATGCCGGAGGTGGCCACCGCTAGGCATGCCAGGGCACTGCCGATCACTTTGGACCAGAGAAGCGTGTGCGTGACCATGGCCGCCAGCACGACGCCCAGGGACAGGGCCAGCGCCAGCGGCATCTGGAACTGCGCCACCACGAGCGACCCTCCGTTGTACAGCGCCAACACACTCGCGCAGATCATCGCGACCCAGCCGCTCACCCCGATGCGCTTCATGATGGCCCACACCAGCACCACGACCGCCAGATGAATAAGGACTGAAAGGACCCGGTACGGCCAGTAGTCGGTGAACCCGACGAGGAGGAACATGACCTTGTAGATGACGACCGGTACCAGCGAGAAGTGCTGATTGTGGTCGCGCAGCAACGATGCGGGGTCACTCCACGCACGCGGACCCACCAACATCCAGTCGTCGGAGGCCGTCCACATCCCCCGCCCCATCCAGAGCAGCACCACCCCCGCCACGACCAGCCAGCCGCCGAACGCCACTGTGGCGGCCCCGGGCCTCGACCCACTAGACCCGGCCATCAGTGCGACCTCTCAACCCGTACCAGGCACCCGTCAACAACACCAGGAGTCCACCCCACACGTACAGGTTGTTGACCACCAATCCGGCCACGGGGTCGAGTGTCTGGGAGGCCATCCAGTTGCGCACGAACCAGGGCTCCCCGATCATCGTCACCGCCAGCACCCCCACCGACGCCGCGACCAGGGGGAACCGGCGGGCCGACCACCACGCAGCCGCGGCCAACGGGACGATCCAGACCCAGTGGTGGGTCCAGGACACAGGCGAGACCAGGACCCCGAGGACCGCGAGGTAACTCAGGCCCAGTGCCTGGTCCTTCGTCACCTCCAGACCGCGCAGCGCCAGCAGGAGCAGTACCCCGACGAGAATGGCTGAGCAGACCCACATCAGCTCCGCGGGCACCGTGGAGACCCCGGGCGCGGGGCCGAGGACACCGGGTGCCACGATCCGCAGCGCCATCCCTCGCAGCGACTGGTTCCACGTCACACCGGGATAGGTCCGGCCGGGGAGGTCCTGGTCGACGATCCCGGAGCTGAAGTACCGCTCCGTGATGCCCCACATCACGACCAGGGACAACGCCAGGCAGACCGCCACGGTCACGAGGAAGTTCCGCAGCGTCCGGCCCTGCCTGCTCCACAGGGGGTAGAGCACGAACACCAGCGGCGTGAGCTTGACCATGGCGGTGATGCCGGTCAGGATCCCCCGGCCGCGGGCGCGCACGGCCAATAGATCCACGCAGATCACCGCCATGAGCAGGACGTTGATCTGCCCCAGTCGCGTGTTGCTGGTGACCGGCTGCAGGAACTGCGCCCCGAGCAGGACGCCGGCACCCAGCACCGCCTGGGACCCGGTCACACCCACCAGTTGCATGCCGCGTGCCGGGTACGTGCGCAGCACGGCCCAGATCGCGGCGCCCATGAGCGCCGTGTTGCCCACACCCAGTACCAGCAGTCCCGGGGTCACAACGGTCAAGGGCAGGAAGACGATCAGGGAGAACGGCGGATAGGTGTACGGAAGGTTCCCCATCCCGAGTGGGCGACCATAGGGATCCGCACCCTCGACCAGCAGGCGTGCCCCCTCTGCGTACACCTGCAGATCCGGAATCGGCCAGCCGTTCCACGGACTGGGGAGCGCAAGCACCGCGACGAGGACAGCCGCCGTGGCCATGACACCCGCGAGCGCCCAGCGGAGCCCCTCCCGCGTCGTCCACCCGGGGCCACTCACCCGCCAAAGACTAGCCCGAAGGCACGCGCGGCGGATGGCGGCAGAGCCTCGCATAGGGTGACTCCCATGCAGATCGGAAGAGCGTCG
>CALFYG010000273.1 GCA_937952095.1 uncultured Micrococcales bacterium
CCGACGATGACGTGGGGATGGCCAACGTCATCCTCACCAACGGCGCGCGCCTGTATGTCGATCACGCACACCCCGAGTACTCGACGCCCGAGGTCCTCACCCCGTTCGACGCAGTGCTCTACGACCGGGCGGGCCAGCAGATCATGTCCCGTGCCGGCGAGCTGGCCTCCGCGGAGCCCGGCGCTTTGCAGATCCGGCTGTACAAGAACAACACCGACAACAAGGGCGCATCCTACGGCTGCCACGAGAACTACCTCATGCCGCGGCCCACGCCGTTCCCCAGCATCGTGTCAGCAATGATCCCCTTCTTCGTCAGCCGACAGGTGATCACGGGAGCAGGCAGGCTCGGCGTGGGCCAGGACGGGAAGATCAAGGGTTTCCAGCTCACCCAGCGCGCGGACTTCTTCGAGGTCGAGGTCGGTCTCGAGACGACCCTCAAACGACCGATCATCAACACCCGTGACGAACCGCACGCCGACCCGGAGCAGTACCGCCGGCTTCACGTCATCGTGGGCGACGCGAACCTCAGCGAGTACGCGACATACCTCAAGCTGGGTATGACCTCGTTGGTCCTGAGCATGATCGAGCGCGGCTGGGATTTCAGCGGCTTCGCGCTCTCCCGTCCGGTGAAGCAACTGCACGAGGTGTCCCACGACGTGGAGTTGCGGTACGAGATGGAAACTGCGGACGGCCGCAGACTCACGGCAGTCCAGATGCAGCAGGAGTTCGTCGAGCAGGCGCGCAAGTTCGTCGACGACCGGTACGGCAGCGACGCCGACGCCCCCACCCTGGACATCCTGGCCGAGTGGGAGGCGTGTGTGGATGCGCTACGCCGGGACCCCGCCGAACTGGTCGACAGCCTGGACTGGATCGCGAAGAAGGCACTGCTTGACGGCTACCGGCGGCGGGACGGCCTCGAGTTCGGTGATCCCCGGTTGGACCTCATCGACCTGCAGTACGCCGACGCCAATCCGCAACGGGGCCTGTGGGCGCGGCTCGAGCAACGCGGCCGGCTGCGCAGGATGACCACCGACGAACAGGTCGCAACGGCCATCGTCCATCCACCCACCGACACGCGCGCCTATTTCCGAGGCGAGTGCCTGCGGCGTTACCCACAGCAGGTGGCAGCGGCGAGCTGGGACTCGGTCATCTTCGACCTGCCCGGACGCTCGGCGCTGCAGCGTGTGCCGACCCTTGACCCCTTGCGCGGGACGAAGGCGCATGTGGACGGTCTGCTCGGTGCCAGTGACACCGCCGCCGACCTGATCAACGCCCTGCAGTCGATGGGCACCTGAGGGGCACTGCTCCGATCGGGTGATGCCCGGGCACCTCCGATCGGGTGAACAACATCCATTCCGACCCCCCACGGGGTCGATCCCCACTGTGTGCGTGGATATGTAGTAGCCCTCAGCACCGCCGGGCTCCTCCTGGGGCAAGCGGTGGCGATGGGCACGGCCACGGCCGCGGAGCCGGCCGGCACCCACCACACCGCCGCCGCCACCAACCACGTCAACCTCAGCGTTTCAGGCGTGAAGAAGGCCCGGATCAAGGTCAAGAGCCCTGCGTACTCGAAGGTCGTGCGCACTTCGACAGTGCTGCACGTCCCGGCCGGCACCTACAAGGTCCGTGCCTTCACCGTGAAGCGTGGGGGCACCTCCTACACCCCCGATCGCCGGACCTTCCGGATGCGGGTGACCAGCAACGACACGTTCCTGGTGGCTGTGCAGTACAGCAAGAAGGCCGGAAGCTCCAGCACAGGCGCTGCCGACCAGGGTGTCGCGGCGGACCCGGTCCCCACCGGCGACCTCGCCACGATGTTCGCGCTGGTGAACGAAGCCCGCTCACAGCGTCAGCAATGTGGCGCGAAGTCGATGCCGCCAGTGTCGCCGGTCGTGTACAACGCGGAGATCGCCAAGGCCGCCCAGTTGCACGCCGAGGACATGGCCGCCAAGAGCTACTTCGACCACGATTCCCTCGATGGCCGCTCGTTCGTCGACCGCATCGAGGCCACGGCCTACAAGGGCTCCCCGGCCGGCGAGAACATCGCCAGCGGCTTCCCCACCCCGCAGGACACCCTGCGCGGATGGCTGAACAGCCCGGGCCACTGCACCAACCTGATGGACCCCGAGTTCGACGCCATGGGCCTCGGGTTCGCCGAACACAAGGACCCCCGCTACTCGACCGCCGTCACCTACTGGGTGCAGGACTTCGGGTACAACGACTGATCACACAGATCACCTGGGAACTTCGCCGGACGCTCCAGCGGTTCTGATCAGAGGTACTGACCGGTGTTCGCCACGTTGTCGATCGTGCGCCCCGGTTCGTCGCCCTGCTTGCCCTGGACCAACGTGCGGATGAAGACGATCCGCTCGCCCTTCTTGCCGGAGATCCGTGCCCAGTCGTCGGGGTTCGTCGTGTTCGGAAGATCCTCGTTCTCGCGGAACTCGTCGACGCACGCGGCCAGCAGATGCTGCAGCCGGATGCCCTTCTGTCCGGTGTCGAGGAACTCCTTGATCGCGGATTTCTTTCCGCGCGCGACGATGTTCTCGAGCATTGCCCCGGAGTTGAAGTCCTTGAAGTACAAGACCTCCTTGTCGCCGTTGGCATACGTGACTTCCAGGAACCGGTTCTCGTCGGCCTCGGAGTACATGCGCTCAACCGTCCGCTGGATCATGGCCGCGACCGTGACCTCCGGGTTGCCGCCATGCTCGGACAGGTCGTCGGGGTGCAACGGCAGGTTCGGCGTCAGGTACTTCGCCATGATGTCGGCGGCGGCCTGTGCGTCCGGGCGCTCGATCTTGATCTTCACGTCGAGGCGGCCGGGCCGCAGGATGGCCGGGTCGATCATGTCCTCACGGTTGCTCGCCCCGATCACGATGACGTTCTCAAGGCCCTCCACACCGTCGATCTCGGACAGCAACTGCGGAACGATCGTGTTCTCCACGTCGCTGGACACACCGGAGCCGCGGGTGCGGAACAGGGAGTCCATCTCGTCGAAGAAGACGATCACCGGCATACCTTCGCTGGCCTTCTCACGGGCACGCTGGAACACCAGCCGGATGTGCCGCTCCGTCTCCCCCACGTACTTGTTGAGCAACTCGGGGCCCTTGATGTTGAGGAAGAACGACCGGCCCGCCTCCAGGCCCTCGCGCGCTGAGACCTTCTTGGCCAGCGAGTTGGCCACGGCCTTGGCGATGAGCGTCTTGCCACATCCCGGCGGCCCGTACAGCAGGATCCCTTTGGGGGCCCGCAATTCGTGCTCGCGGAACAGGTCGGCATGCATGAAGGGCAACTCGACGGCATCGCGGATCTGTTCGATCTGCGAACCGAGCCCACCGATGTCCTCGTAGTCGATGTCGGGCACCTCTTCGAGCACCAGTTCCTCGACCTCGGCCTTGGGAATGCGCTCCACCGCGAACCCCGACCGGCTGTCCACCAGCAGGGAGTCCCCAGCGCGCAGTCGCTGCGTGCGCAGCGGATCGGCGAGGTGCACCACCTGCTCCTCGTCGGTGTGGGCGATGACGAGCGCGCGCGCACCACCTTCGAGGATCTCCTTGAGCATCACTATGTCGCCGCGCTGCTCGAAACCGGCGATCTCGACGATGTTCATGGCCTCGTTGAGCATGACCTCCTGGCCGGGCACGAGGACCGAGACGTCCACCGCCGGAGTCGCCACGACGCGCATCTTCCGGCCACCGGTGAAGATGTTGATGGATCCGTCCTCAAGGGTGTCGAGGTACACCCCGTAGGCGCTCGGCGGCTCGGCAAGCCGGTCGACCTCGGCCTTCAATGTGAGGATCTGCGCCCGCGCTTCCCGCAGGGTGGCCGTCATCCGTTCGTTGTTGGCCCGTTGCTTGGCCAGTTCCGACCGGAGCCGGTCGAGCTCCTCGCCGCGCGCTTCCTCGGTCATCTGCCTGTCCTCCTCGGGAGATCTCGGCGTCACCTTCGACCCTATACGTCTTCCCGAGGATTTCCACCCTTCCGCTCATCGATACCTGACGCCGCACGAGGACCGTCGTAGTCGGCCCCATATGCCCCTTTTGAAGGGCGTGAACGCTTGGCCGGAGCGGTCACACCGGGGGCCAGACGTCGGCTGTAGAGCAGGAATCCGGTGTGCCCCACCATGCGGTGGTCCGGCCGGACCGCCAAACCCTCCACGTGCCATCCCCGGTGCATGGTCTCCGACGCCTTGGGCTCGGTCCAGCCGCCGGCGGCACGCAGGGTCTCCACGGTGCGGGACAACTGCGTGGTGGTCGCCACGTAGACGCACAGCACGCCGCCGGGAACCAGGCACCGCTCGACGACGTCGACCATCTCCCATGGCGTGAGCATGTCCAGCACCACGCGGTCGAAGGGGCCCTCAGGGGCGACCTCCTCCAGTGCGCCGGTGAGCAACATCCAATTCTCCGGGGCACCGCCGAAGAACTTGCCCACGTTGCGCGCGGCGATCTCAGCGAAATCTTCGCGCTTCTCCACCGACGTGACCGACCCGGTCGGCGTGACGGCCCGCAACAGCCAGCACGTCAGAGCCCCGGAGCCCGCCCCTGCTTCGAGGACACGGGTGCCCGGGGCGATGTCCGCGAAACCGACGATCAGGGCGGCATCCTTCGGGTAGATGATGGTGGCCCCCCGCGGCATCGACATCACGAAGTCGTGCAGCAACGGACGCAGGGCCAGATATTCGGTGCCCTTGCTGGAGGTCACAACGATGCCCTCCTGGGCCGAGATCAGGTCGTCGTGGTCGATCCCGCCCTTTTCGGTGTGGAACCGCTGGCCGGCCTGCAAGGTGATGGTGTGCATCCGGCCCTTCGCGTCGGTCAGTTGCACCTGCTCGCCCTCAGCGAACGGTCGGCCCTGCGCAGTTGTGGTCACAATCCAGCAGGGTATCGCCGCAGGTACGCTGCAGCGTATGGGTGAAGGCGGTCTGCGATTTCATGTCGCCGGGTTCCCGGTTTCGGTTCCGCTCGGGGGAATCCTGGGTGTGCTGCTCATCGCGTACCTGTGGACCCCCAACTTCACCGAGCCGGGACGAAGCGGGATCGTCCTGGCGGTGGTCTTCGCCGTTCTGCTGTATGCGGGCGTGCTGGTCCACGAACTCGCCCATGCGTGGGCGGCGCGTGCATTCGGGTATCCGGTCCACGGCATCACCCTGTGGCTGCTCGGCGGCTACACCGTCTACGAACGGCGATCCAGCCGGCCGTGGCCGGAACTCATGATCGCTGTCATCGGGCCGGTCTCGACACTGGTCCTGGCAGGGCTGTGCTGGGTCCTGGCAGAGGCGACCAGTGGGAGCACGTCCCTGCTGCTCGGCGCCCTGGCGTGGACCAACGGTCTGCTCGGTGTGCTCAACCTGCTACCCGGAGCCCCCCTCGACGGCGGCGGCGTGGTCAAGTCGCTGGTGTGGAGGGTGTCCGGCTCGGAGAGCGCCGGCGCGAAGGCCGCCGGATACGCGGGGCTGGTGATCGCGGTGCTGCTGGGGGTGCTGGCCGTGTGGTCGTTCAGCCGGGGCGGCGGCGGACTGCTCCTGCTGGGTGTGC
>CALFYG010000274.1 GCA_937952095.1 uncultured Micrococcales bacterium
GCTTGCAGGCCGGTCGAGATCGGCAGGAGGGGCAGGCGCAGGGTTTCGCCACACAGTGACAGGCGCTTCATGACCCACTTGGCCGGCGCCGGGTTGGGCTCGGCGAACAGCAGCTTGTGCAGGCCCAGCAGGCGCAGGTGGATGGCGCGGGCCGTGGCCACGTCGCCGGCCACGGCGGCGCGGCACAGCTCGGCCACCGCCGTCGAGTGCCCCAGGCTCGCCGGGCTCTTCAGATCGGAGAAGCGCGAGAAGGCGAGCGCCACCTCGCCCAGCTGCGCCGCCGCGCTCACCGCCGACGCCTGATCGCGCAGCCCCAGGAACAGCAGCGCGAAATTCCCCGCGCCCATCAGGATCGCGATGACCACGCCCATCACAGGGATGATCACCAGCAGCAGCGCGGACAGTTCCACATCGGTGCGCAAGGCCATGATGACCCCGCCGATCATCGTCAACGGCGCCGCGATCATCATCGTCAGACCCATCAACACGAGCATCTGAACCTGTTGGACGTCGTTCGTGGTGCGGGTGATCAGCGACGGCGCGCCGAACTGGTTGACCTCACGCAGGCTGAAGCGCTCCACGGACCGGAACAGGTTCCCCCGCACATCCCTGCCGAACGCCATGGCGGTACGGGCGCTGTAGTAGACCGCGATCACGGAGATCACCGCCAACCCCAGCGACAACCCGAGCATGATCGCGCCGACCCGCACGATGTAGCCGACATCCCCGGTGACCACGCCGTTGTTGATGATGTCGGCGTTGAGGAAGGGCAGATAGAGGTTCGCGATGACCTGCATGGTGGTCAGCACGACGACGATCACCAGTGCCATGCGGTAGGGCCGCAGGTAGCCGGAGATGAATGTCACCACAGCGCCCAAGAGTACGCCTACGGTCGCTTCGCCCTAGACTCTGTCCGTGCCGACCGCCGACATCATCATCCGCACCAAGAACCGCCCGCGGTTCCTCGCCCGGGCGCTCGACGATGTGCTCGCCCAGGAGTTCAGCGACTGGCACCTGTACGTCGTGCAGGACGGCGGCGACCCCGCACCCGCCCAGACACTTCTGGATGAACGCGACTTCGGGGACAAGGCGACCCTTGTGGTCCTGCCGGAACCCCAAGGCATCCCCGCAGCGGCCAACCGCGGGATCGAAGCCGGCACCGGCGAGTTCATCGCCATCCACGACGACGACGACACCTGGCACCCGGAGTTCCTGGCACGCACCGTCGAACACCTGCAGACCACCGACGACCTTGCCGTGGCCACCCGCATAGAGATCGTGTGGGAGCAGCGGATAGGCAACCGCATGGTGGTGACCGGCCGCGAACTGTTCCACGGCAGCATGCTGGAGGTCACGTACTTCGACCTCTTGCGGTTCAACCACGTGGTCCCGATCGGCCTGCTCTTCAGGCGCTCGGCCTGGGAGAACCTCGGACCCCTCGATGAGCGCCGCGACGTCATCGACGACTGGGTGTTCAACCTGGCCCTCGCCCGTGAGGGAGGGTACGGCCTGATCGACTCGGTGCTGGCCTACTGGCATCAGCGCAAGGATGCGACCGGCGACGACGGGAACACGGTGATCGCGGGCATCGACCGGCACTGGCTGGATGATCGTCACGTCCGGGACGAGGCGCTGAGGGCCTACGTCGCCGACAACGGCCCCGGAGCGATGTTGTACCTCGCGAAGTACATCGACGAACGCATGGCCGATCTACACCGACGGATGGACGCGGTCGAGGCCCGACAGGACGAGATCCTCGCCGTCCTACGGGAGCAGGTCGATGAGATGAACAAGCCGAACTGGATCCGTCGGCAAGTCAGGGAGTACCGCGGATGAGCGTGGACATCGTGATGCGCACGAAGGACCGGCCGGTCTTCCTTGCGCGCGCGCTCGACGACGTCCTCGCCCAGACCTTCACGGACTGGCGTCTGACCATCGTCAACGACGGCGGCGACCCCGAACTGGTGGATGAGGCAGTCGGCCACAGATCCGAACTCACCGACAGAACCGAGGTCATCCACCTTCCGGAGTCGCTCGGACGCGGCGGGGCGATCGACCGAGGGGTCGGGGCCTGTACCTCCGAGCTCATCGTGTGGCATGACGATGACGACACGTGGCACCCGGAATTCCTCGCGAGGACGACGGCGTTCCTCGACTCCTCGGACGCCGATGCCGTCGCCGTGCGGACCGAGATCGTTTGGGAACAGGTCTCCTCGGACCGGGTCGTGGAGACCGGCCGCGAGATCTTCCACCCATTGATGCTCGAACCGACCTTCTTCGACATGCTTCGCTTCAACCACGTGGTCCCGATCGCGCTCGTGTACCGCCGCAGTGTCCACGATCGGATCGGCGGGGTGGATCCCCGCCTCATGGCGGCCAGCGATTGGGAGTTCTACCTACGGCTGTGGGCGCAGGGCACAGTGGGCTTCATCGATGAGGTCCTCGCGTACTGGCACCAGCGCCGCGACGCCCGCGGCGACGCGGCCAACAGTGTGCACGGCGATCACGAGGCCCATGTCCGCTACGACCGGCGTGTGCGTGACGAGGCGGTGCGCGATTACGTGCAGCGCCACGGTGCCGGCGAGTTGCTCTACCTCGCCAAGTACGTCGATGAACGCACCGGCGACCTGCACGCCCGCATCGACAGGATCGAGGAGAACCAGCGCGAGGCCTTGCGGCTGATCCGCAGCCTGCGGCGCTGACTTCTACCGCTGCAGTACGCGGTAGCCGCCTCCCTCAGCGAGTACCTGCCAGTCGGCCATGCAACTCGGCGGCTCCACTGCCAGTAGCGCCCAGTCGATCGCGCGACCCCAGGTGCCGACACAGATCGCCTCCGGATCGCGTTCGAAGCCCGCGACCT
>CALFYG010000275.1 GCA_937952095.1 uncultured Micrococcales bacterium
GCGGATTAGCGGCCCCAGAACGGCAACAACGTCGCAATCGGGGTGCTCGGCTCTGCAACAACGTCGCAATCGGGGGCTCGGCTCTGCAACAACGTCGCAATCGGGGGCTCGGCTCTGCAACAACTTCGCAATCGGGGGCTCGGCTCTGCAACAACGTCGCAATCGGGGGCTCGGCACGCGAAACCGGAGGCCGGGTGTTCCCGACCTCCGGCTCCTGCCAGTCCTACTTGGCCTTCCACACCTTCCTGTAACTGAATGCCTTGTAGCCGGGTTTCGACGGCGCCGAGAGCGACAACTTGACGAACAACTTCTTCGATGCGCCCTTGGTCTTCAGGATGAGCTTTCCGCTCTTCTTCGCAGTCAGCTTCGCGTACTTGGCCTTCTTGCCCTTCGCGGACTTCTTCGGAGACCAGCTCACCTTCGCCGTGGCCTTCTGCCCGAGGTTGGTGACGACGGCCTTCTTCATGAGGATCGTCTTGCCGGACTTCTTGACCTTCTTGGCCACCTTGACGGTCGCCGTCTGCGGTGCGTCAGGCGGCGGCAGGGTCATCGAGCCGACGAAGTAGAACCCCATCGGCTTGGTGAGATCGAAGAGGAAGATCTTGGTCCCGTCGCATTGCGTACCTGGTGTTGGAGCCGTCGACGTGCCTGCGACGGCGAAGGCGCCCGTGGCAGGGTTCCAGTTGCTGCCGACCCCTTGGCCGGCCGTGTCGGTGCCGGCTGAGCTCAGATCGACCGTTCCCGTCAACAGGCACTTCTCCTGGTTCCCGAAGTAGCTCAACGCAATCTCGACGTTGTAGGCCATCGTGAGTTTCACTACGCCGTTGCCGTCCACCGAACCGGTGATGTCCGAGGGCTGCACGGTCATCGTGGCGCCCTGGCTGAGTTTCGTGACCGTCTGCCAGGTCTGGCCGGACGCGGGGAAGGCCAACGCCATGGACGTCACCGATCCGTTGTCCCACGCGACCGCGCCAGGTTGCGTGATGTACGTGTACGGCTTGTCGGTCGCTCCCCCGATGGGTTGAGGGGTCAGGTAGATGTAGCTGCACGCTGGGTCCATTGTGTCGGCGTTGTTGGGGCCTGCACATGCCGTCAGCGTGACGCTCGCCGCCCCGTTGCCGGGGTCGACCACTGCCGTCGCAGGTGGCGCCAGCGCCATCCCGGCCGTGGCCACTCCCACCGCGCCAATGGCGCCCACGACTCTCCTCATGATCTCCCCTTTCGCTACGGCCATTTCGATATGGCTACACGATGATCATCGGCAGATCCGTGCACACGACTGAGTCACGGAAGAGTCACACTGGAACCGTGAAGAAGCGCACAGCAGTTGTGGGGATCGGGACGGCGGCGCTGGCTGCGATGGCGGTGGCGTCGGTGCGGTCGAGGATCAAGGCGATGCCAGTGCCCGAGACGGGCACCTTCCCGAACACGATGGACTTCGCGCGGTGGGGGACCGGTGACAAGACGGTGCTCTGGATACCCGGTGGGCCTGGCAGCGACGTCCCGCAGGGAACCTTCGCCGCGCTGTCCGGGGCGCAGTTCCGGCCGCTGCTGGAGGCCGGGTACAGCGTGTGGCAGGTGACGCGCCGCCGGAACATGCCCGAGGGGCACAACGTCGAGGACATGGCCGATGATTACGCCCGCCTCATCGAGGATCACTTCGGCGGACGTGTGGATGTGGTCGTGGGATTGTCCTATGGCGGCATGATCGTGCAGTACCTGGCCGCCGACCACCCCGAGCGGGTCGGCAAAGCCGTCATCGCACTGGCCGCAGCGCGGGTCACCACGTGGGGGCACGATGTCGATCGGCGCTGGGCGCAGGCCCGAGCCGGTGGGCGGTGGCGGGAGGCCGGAGAGGCGATGGCGGAGTACATCTACCCCGAACCCAGCCAATCGCGGCAACGGAAGGTGCTTGGGCCACTGCTGGCGCAGATGTTCAAGGACGAGCAGGTCCCGGCCGGCGACCTGCGAGTGGAGTCGGATGCCGAGGTGCTGTTCGACGCCACCGATGCGGTCAAGCGGATCACTGTCCCCACGCTGGTCATCAGCGCGCAAGAGGACATGTTCTTCGACCCGGAGGTGGTGGCGCAGACGGTCGCCGCGATACCGGGTGCGACGGCCATCGAGTACGAGGGCATGGGTCACATGAAGGCGGCCATGAGCTCGCGACTCGTGCAGGATGTGCTGGAGTTCGCCGAGTCGACTACTTATTGACGCGGAAGGAGGCCTTCACCTTCTTCTTGCCCTTCTTGCCGGTGAGTTTGCACTTGCCCGACTTGAGGACCGTGACCTTGGCCTTCTTGCCCTTGCCCGTGATCTTGCAGACCTTGGGGGTCAGCGACTTCAGCTTCTTCGCGCCGACGAGCTTGCCCGGAACCTTGACGGTCTTCATTGTGGTGATCACCGGGGCTGGAGCGGGCGGCGCTGGGCTGGCCGGGCACCCGTCCAGCGATCCGTTTCCGGGCAGGTTAGGACACTTGTCCTGCACGCCGACCGCGCCGTCGCCATCGGTGTCAGCGGGCAGGCTCGGCGGGCATCCGCCATCAGCCTTTGTCCCTGGCGTCGTGGCGCACTTGTCCTGGCTGTCGATGACGCCGTCGCCATCGCCGTCGGGCCCTGCCAGAGTACGGAAGTCGATCCACGGGCTGGCCGTGATCAGCTGATTACTGTTGTTCTTGAACGTCCACTGGATCTGGAATTCCGTGTCCCAGAAGGGCTGGTTGAAGTAGAAGGGCGCGTAACCACCGTTCGGGCCACGCACGGGGCTGTTGGACGGCATGAGCAATTGCACGACGCCCTCTCCGGCTTGCACGGTGCCGTCGAGGCTGGGGTCGTCGGTGCAGTCGGCAGCCAGGGATTGGTCGTTCTTGAACCGGATCTGATAGCAGAGCTTGCCGGCCTGCCCGCCGGTGTAGAGGTTCATGAAGAACTCCACCTTGCTCTGCTGTCCTGCGGCCGCCTTGGCGTCCCAGTAGGCGACCGCGGCCCTGTCCGGGAAGAAGAAGTTCGGTGATGCCTGGTTCAGGTTGGTCGGGAATACCCAGACCCGCGCCTCGGACAGTTGCATGCCCTCTTTCATGCCTTCAGCCTTGTTGGCCGTCAGCACGCAGGGCTTGCCCAGCCGTCGCAGGTACTTCGCAATGTCGTGATCCTGGGCCGACAGGCCGGCCCGGGCATCCACCACAAACACCACCACGTCGGCTTCGGCCACTGCCTGCTGGGTCTGCTTGGCCATTTCCTTGTAGATACCGCTGGCGGCATCGGGCTCAAACCCGCCCGTGTCGATCACGATGTACTCGTGCTTGCCCTGCTTGCCATTGCCGTAATGCCGGTCACGCGTGAGCCCGGCAAAGTCGGCCACGATCGCATCGCGGGACGTGGTGAGACGGTTGAAAAGCGTGGATTTGCCGACATTCGGACGCCCCACGAGGGCGATAACTGG
>CALFYG010000276.1 GCA_937952095.1 uncultured Micrococcales bacterium
TGACATCACTGTATACGCCGTTGTAGAACTGCATATAAAATCCCCGGGATGGACTGAAGGCGTTGTTGCGACTATCCCAGGTGATGAGTATGCCGGCGCCTGAGATATGGCCCCCGTCGCGCCCTGTAATATTTCCGGTGTCAAACAGGCTGGTGCCGCTGCTTCGGTCGTCGGCGGAGTCGCTGTTGGCGCAACTCCTCAACGATCATGCGGTGCCGCGGTTGACGAGACAGTTCGTGATCGATGTGGGCTACATGCCGTCGTCCAGCGAGGTCCGCTCCTGGCAGTCGTCGCTTCCTGTGCTATTGGCCGATCTGAACGAAGCAGGTTTGGCCGGCGTGGAAGTGCTCGTCGAACACCGTCTGCCGCTGTCCAGCAAGCGCACCGACGTGATCGTCGCGGGCAACGACGCGAGGACAGGTGCGCCCACCTACTTGGTGGTCGAGCTCAAGCAATGGAGCCGCGCACAGGCAGACCCGGACGACGTCGAACTGGTGACGGTCGACGCATACGGATCGCGGCCCGTTCTCCACCCCGGCAAGCAGGTGCAGAACTACGTGCAATACATGCGCGACTTCGTGCGTGTACTCGAGTCGGATCCGAATGCCGTGTCCGGCGCGGCCTACCTTCACAACGCCTCCGAGAACTCCGTGGCGTCGCTGCGGCTGCGGCCCGAAACGCCAGCCAGTCGGCTGTTCACCGGTGAGCAGCGCGGTATCTGGCTGGAATACCTGGCGGAACGGTTTGCCCCGGAGCCGGGCGCCTCTGCGGCAGATGTGCTGCTGGCGTCTGCCGTCGCGCCCAGCAAACAACTCATGAAGCTGGCCGCGCAGGAGATCAAGGACCGGGAGCAGTTCGTCCTTCTCGACGAGCAGGAGGTCGCTTACCGGCTGGTGCTCAATGCCGTGCGACAGGCTATTCGGGAGGACCACAAGTCGGTGGTCGTGGTCACCGGCGGGCCGGGCAGCGGCAAGAGCGTGATCGCGCTGTCACTGCTCGGTGAGTTCTACCGGCAAGGGCGAACGGCCGAACACGCAACAGGTTCGAAGGCGTTCACAGAGACGTTGCGCAGGGTGGCGGGGAATCGGGACAGCCGGGTGAAACAACTGTTCGGCTACTTCAATCAGTTCGCCGTCGATGAGCCGAACTCGCTGGACGTCCTGATCCTGGATGAGGCCCACCGCATCCGGGAGAGCAGCAACAACCGATTCACGAAGCGGACGCAGCGTTCCACCAAGCCGCAGATCGAGGAACTGATCGACGTCGCGCGGGTGCCCGTCTTCCTGCTGGACGAACATCAGGTCGTGCGACCAGGGGAGATCGGGACGGTCGCGGCGATCCGGCAGGCGGCGCAGCAGCGAGGTCTTTCGATCCACGAGGTCGAACTTGACGCACAGTTCCGCTCGGGCGGATCGCGGCTTTACGAGGAATGGGTCCTGCGTCTGCTCGGACTCGCCGACGGTGGACCAGTCGAATGGACCGGGGACGACAACTACACATTGCTCGTGGCGGACACTCCCGAGGAGATGGAAGTTGTGCTGGCCCAGCGGCGGGAGCGGGGATATGACGCCAGGATGTCTGCGGGGTTCTGTTGGCCATGGTCGGACGCGGTGCCTGGTGAGCCGCTGGCGCCCGATGTGCGGATCGGGCATTGGGCCAGGCCGTGGAACAACAAGGAGGAACGTCGCCACGATGGCGCCCCGGCGCGGTCACTGTGGGCGACCCAGGACGGGGGCTTCGACCAGGTCGGGTGCGTATACACCGCGCAAGGATTCGAGTACGACTGGTCAGGAGTGATCCTCGGCCCGGACCTTGTGTGGCGCGACGGCCACTTCATCGCCGACGTGACCGAATCCCGTGACCCCGCCTTCCGCGGGAAGAGCGCGGACTTCGACACCTTCGTCCGCAACGTCTACAAGGTGCTGCTGACTCGTGGGATGGTCGGGACCGTCGTCTACTCCACAGACACGGGGACGCGTGCGATGCTGAAGGGACTGGTGAACGGTGACGATTGAGGACCTGACGGCGGCGATCCGCCAGTTCGCCGTCGAGCGGGACTGGGAGCAGTTCCACACCCCGAAGAACCTCGCGATGGCGGTGTCCGGCGAGGCCGGGGAACTGGTCGCGGAACTGCAGTGGGCCAGTGGCGAGGAGTCGCTGACACTAGAGAAGCGGGCCGCGGTCGCAGCCGAGATGGCCGACGTTCTCATCTACCTGTGCCGGCTGGCGGACGTGCTCGACGTCGACCTGATCGTGGCTGCGGAACGGAAACTGGAGGCCGACGGTCGGCGGTACGCGGTGGATGAGGTGCGTGGGAGCGCAGCCAAGCGGCGCTGAGCGCCGGTGGACTGGGCGCCGGTTTTCACAGCCCGCCCATGTCAGACCCCCGGGCTAGCGTGGTGGTGAGAGGACGGGGGAAGCATGGAGGAGTTGCAGCAGTGGCCGGAGGAGGACCTCTGGTCCAAACTCGGTGAGGCAATTGGCCGGGAACGGATCGACATCCTTTTCGAGTTGGGAAGCCGTGCGTCGCAGCGCGACGACTTTGCGACCGCGAGCACCTTGTGGCAGGAGATCGAGGCAGCTGCACAGGAGTCGGGGGACGTGGAGATCGCGGCGGAGGCCATTCGGTTGCAGGGTGGGGCCGCCTTCTTCGCAGGTGACTACGATGCGGCCGTCGAGCTTTACCGACGGGCGGCGAAGGGGCACGAAGAGGCTGGCCGCGCGCGGGACACCGCTGGCGCCTTGTGGTGTCTGGCCGACTGCTACCGGGCGCTGAGCGATTTCGAGAGCCAGCTCGGTGCGGCGCGTGAGGCTCGCACCATCGCCGAGTTCGAAGCCGAGCACAGCATGGCCGGCGACGCCTGTCTGCTCGAGGCGCGGGCGTTGTACGCGCTGAATCAGGATGCCGAGGCCGTCACGGCCTGCACGGCGGGACGTGACCACTACCGCAGCGCCGAACGGCCCGACAAGGTGGCGCAGATCGACGACTTCGCGGTGACCGTGCACCTCTACCTGGGAAACTTGGACGAGGCACTCGAACTCGCGCGCGGCTGCTTGGTCCTTGCCCGCACGTCGTCGTCGGAGGAGGACGATCCGTACGCTCGACTTCGCCTCGCCGAGGTGTTCCAACGTCGTGGCGACAGTGACCAGGCGCTTGAGCACGCGGGTCTGGCAATGACCTCGTACCGCGCGCGCAACGACCTGATCGGTGCCGCGTGGTGTGAGCAACTCCGGGCCGAGGCGCTGTTCGACAAGGGTGATTCGGCGCTTTCCCTCGAGGCCTTCGCGGATGCCCGCGTTCTGTTCGATGCGACTGGTCGTGACTTCGATGCGCTGCGCTGCGAGACTCGCTACGCCATCGTTCAGCACTACATCGGGGACTACCATCAGGCGGCTCGTGTCAACCGGCGTCTGGTCGGTGCCTTCAGCCGACTCGATGACTCCGAGGAGGTGCGGTGGACCATCGTGCGTCTGCTGGACAACCTGAACGAGGACGGGCTGCACGCCGAGTGCCTTGAGGCCGCCGAGCAGTACATGGACGCGTGGCCCGACGGATCGACGGCCGAAGATCCGACGTATCGCGAGTTTCTCGGACTGTACGCGCTGGCCCTTGAGGCCAACGACAAGGCCGACCAGGCGACGGCGATCGCGAACCACGTCATCGCGCACACCCCGGCGCGTGAGGCGCGGATCGGGACGGCCTATTGCTACGAGGTGCGCGGTCGCAGCCAGTTGGACAGTGATGAAGCTGCGGCGAGTCAGGACTTCTCCCACGCGATCGCGCTGCACCTAGCCCGCGGCCGGGTCGACCGGGCGCGTGAGCTGTCGAAGTACTTCCTGCCCACCGACGGGGACGGTGGGGCGCGTGGCGGTAGCGGTGCGCAACAGGCGCCGGTTGGCGGGGAGGCGGGCCACGGGTGAACGCCCGCGCGGCGCTACCGCGAGACGGTCATTTGCACCGTGTAGCGGCGATCTCCCAACGATGTCGTGAAGACCGCCTCGATCCGCGTGTAGCCCTGGGCGCGAGCCTGGCTGATGGCCATCTCGCGGGCGCTCTCAGTGCTGTCCGCCACGACTTCGTAGCTGGTGATCATGTGTGCCAGTGTGCCAGGGCGAGCGGCGGAGAGCCGTCGACGGACGGCCGAGATCTGTACCCGTGGTGACTAGTTCTGTGAGAAGGGTCGGACCCGGTTGCCGGTCGCCGCAATGGGCGCGATGGTCGAGATCCGGTCGGGCTCGACGTCGTCTACTAGGTGAGAAACCACCGCCCACGTGCGATGCAGCATGGCCCGGCTCCGGCGCAACTTCGTGGTGCCCTTCATTTCTGTTCACCCCAATCGTCTATCTCCAGTGTATCGACGGAATACACGGGTATCTAAAGGGCCTGACGAGTGATTCCTCACACATTCGCCGTCATGACGACGATTTCCGTACATCCCGCCCCAGCAGCTCCTCGTAGGTCTCGCGCCGCACCGCCACCCGCGCCCGCCCGTCCTCACAGAACACCACCGGCGGCCGCAGCGCACCGTTGTAGTTGTTGCTCATCGTGAACGTGTAGGCACCCGTCGCGGGGATGACCAACAGGTCTCCCACCTCTGGCTCGACCAGTTCATGGCCCGCCACGAACGTGTCTCCGGATTCGCAATGGCGGCCCACGACGTCGCAGATCTCGACCCGTCCGGTCTTGTCGATGATCGACGGGTCGAACGGCTGCCCGTACAGCGAGACCTCGAGGTTGTCCGCCATCCCGCCGTCCACGGCGACGTGGGTGCGTACTCCACGCTTCACGGTCGCCACCCGATACACCGTCAGCCCGTTGGGCCCCACCATCGAGCGGCCGGGTTCGATGAGCAACTCCACGTCGGTGCCGAGGTGTCGGTGCACCGCCCCCACCAGCCGCTGCGTGTACTCATCCACCGTCGGCGCCACATCTGACGGTATGTACCGGATCCCCAGCCCGCCGCCGACGTCGTACACATCGAACCGCTCCAGTTGTGCCAACGACGCGATCGCCTGTTCGAACTGGTCCACGTTCAGGATCTGTGACCCGACGTGGGCGTGCAGCCCGCGGAGATCCAGCATGGACTCCCGGCGGATGCGCTCGATCGCATCGGTGATCTGGTGGCTGGGGATGCCGAACTTCGACGCGTCGTGGCCGGTTGCCATGGCGGGGTTCGTCTCCGCATCGACCGCCGGGCTGACGCGCAGTAACACCGGCACCGGCTCGGTTGCCTGCTGGGAGATCCGTGCGACGTCATCGAGGTTGTCCACCACGATGTAGCCGATGCGCATCTCGATCGCCTTGGCGATCTCGGCGTCGGACTTCGCGTTGCCGTGCAGCACGACCCGCGACGGATCCACCCCCGTGCGTTCAGCGGCGAGCAACTCCCCGAGTCCCGCGACATCCAGCCCGCACCCGGTGTCGGCGATCAGCCCCATCACGGATGGCGTGGGGAAACTCTTCGACGCGAACAGCACCTGACTGCGCGGATGGCGTGAGGCCAGTGCCTCTTGGAAATCGAGCGCCCGCTGGCGTAAGCCAGCCGCGTCGACCAGGTACGCCGGCGTCCCGAACTCCTCGGCCACGTCGGCCACCTGGCATCCGCCGAGTGTGAGGCGGCCGTCGACGAGTTCAGCGTTGGGTGGGTACAGCGAGAGGTCCATGTCCGGGAGCGTACCTAGGATTGGCCCCATGCCTGCTCCCTCTGACCCGCTGCATCTCGACCACGGCCCGACGTGGCGGAACTCCATCGCGCTGGCGCCGTTGACCAATCGCCAGAGCCACGACGATGGCGCGCTGTCCGACGACGAGATCGCCTGGCTCACGGCCCGCGCCGTCGGTGGGTTCGGGCTGGTGATGACGGCGGCGGCGTTCGTTGCTCCCGCAGGTCATGTATGGGAGGGGCAACTGGGTGTCGCCAACGATGACCACCTGCCCGGGCTGCGGCGGCTTGCGCGGAACCTGCGCGCGGCAGGTGCCTGCAGTTCCGTCCAACTGCACCACGGAGGGCGCAGGGCCGAGCGGGCCATCACCGGGATGGCGGCGCAATGCCCGTGGGACGACCCTGCTCACGATGCGGTGGCGATGACCCTCGATGACATCCAGTTGACGATCGCCGACTTCGTGGCTGCTGCCGTGCGTGCGGAAGAAGCTGGCTTCGACGGCGTCGAACTGCACGGTGCGCACGGTTACCTGCTCGGGCAGTTCATGGACTCCACGCGCAACCACCGAACCGATGCCTACGGGGGTTCCCTCGACAACCGCTTCCGCATGGTCCAAGAGGTGATGGAAGGTGTTCGGGCCGCGACCGGCGACGGCTTCCAGCTCGGGCTGCGGCTGTCTCCCGAGGGTTTCGGCATTCCGCTGGTGGATGGCCGCGAGTACGCACGCCGCGCCCTCGATTCAGGACTGCTGGACTACCTCGAACTCTCCTTGTGGGACGTCTTCATGTCTCCGCGTAAGGGAGGCGACGGTCTGCTCATCGACCACTTCGTCGATCTGCCGAGGGGCTCGACCAAGCTGGGCGTCGCGGGCAAGGTGCTGTCGACCAAGGACGCGCAGTGGTGCATGGACTCCGGTGCGGACTTCGTGTCGGTGGGCAGGGGTGCGATCGTTCACCACGATTTCGCAGCGCAGGCCGTCGCAGGTGAGGGCTTTGTCGCGCGGCCGCTGCCGGTGTCTGTCGAGGTCCTGCGGCAGGAAAGCGTGGGTCCGGCCTTCATCGACTACTTGATGGAGACGTTCCCGGACGTGGTCGAGGTCTAGTAGGCCTCGTACAGACTCGTCGCGATCTTGCCGAGGTCCTCATTGGCCGCGAAGACGCCTTCGATGTCGTCGAACATCGCCTGGTTGACGATGATCGCGATGGCCAACTTGCGCCCGGACTGCGCCTCGATGTACCCGCCGAGAGCCTTGGTCTCCACCCGCAGCCGCTGGTTCATCAGGTCGCCGGCGCCGAGGGTCCCGGTCTTGGCGAAGACCTTGCCCGCCGCGGGGCTGTCCTTCTGCACCTCAGCCACGGACCCATCCACACCCATGATCGGCATCGCCTCCTGCCACTGCTGCGCGTCCGGGCGGGCGTTGAAGACCTGCATCAGTTGCGTGACCGACGCCGGCGTGACGAAGTTCCCAGGCAGACCAGAGCCGTCGACCAGTGACGCCTGCTTCGGGTCCACCCCAGCCTCACTGAGTACCTTGGCCATCTCAGGGAATCCGGCGTCGCAGTCCCGGCTGCCGACCGAAGCCGCGATCAGGCAGACCTGCGTCTGCGCGCCCCGGTTGTAACTGACCTTGAGGATGTAGGTGGCGTTCTCCTCCAGCGGCAGACCTTCGAGCGCCGCCGCCTCGGGGAGCGAAGCGACCTTTTTGCGCGACGGGGGACGGGGGTTCGCTGCCGTTGCGTCGGCGGTCACTGTCACCCCGGCACGCTCGAGGGCCTCGATGAACGCGGTGCGAGCGAACCGCGGCGGGTCGTCGAAGTGTTCCACCTTGAGTTGGGGTTCCGCGTCGGCGGCGATGGTTCCGCGCAGCACGATGACGCCGTACTCCGGGCTGGTGATGTCGATCGCGGCGTCCTCACCGGCCGCCACCGTCTCGACCCGATTCACCACCCGCCACGGGGCGACCTCAGGCCGCATCTCGATGCTGGGTGCCTCGCCGACCGCGCCTGGGGTTGCCACGACGTCGATCAGGTTGTTGTTGATGATGATGGGCGATACCGGCCCGTCGTTCTCGCCGAGGTCGCGAGTGATCCACAGGCGGTCGTCGATGATCACATCGCCGTCGATGCTGTCGATGCCTGAGCCCTTGATCTGGGTGGCGAGGTCGTCGAGTCCGGCCAAGGGGTCGTTGTCGGCGATCGTCGCGCCAGGAAGCAGGTTGGCGTCGTTGTGGTCCATATCGGTGAAC